>JBBEBO010000066.1:0-31995 GCA_040882265.1 Brumimicrobium sp.
TTCTCAATTTCCATTCATTTTAAACTTTTTGTTGCATTTACTAATTGAACTTACACCCCTAGCCCCCTCCTAAGGGGGAAGCTCAGATGACAAACCTTTTCTGATTTATTTAATTCAAATATATTTATTCTATCAAAATCACGATATCGAATGTAATTACCTCACCTCAATACCTGTTAATTTAAGAGTTATCTATTCCTTTCAAATTCCTGATAAAAGTCAGTTTTCTTCTGTAACATTTGTCATACAAAATTCAACTACAAATCAAGTACTTTGTGTCAAAGAAATAACAACATAAAAATATATATTATGAAAGTAGAACAAATTTATACTGGATGTATCGCTCACGCGGCGTACTATTTAGAGAACAATGGCGAAGCGGCGATTTTTGATCCATTGAGAGAAGTTGAACCGTATATCGAAAAAGCGAAAAAGGACAACGCAAAAATCAAATATGTTATTGAAACGCACTTTCACGCTGATTTCGTTTCGGGACATCTAGATTTAGCTAAGAAAACTGGAGCTGATATTATTTACGGTCCGACAGCTAAACCACAGTTTGAAGCAATTGTGGCTGAAGATAACCAAGAGTTTAAAGTAGGAAACTACACCGTGCGAACGATTCATACGCCAGGACATACCATGGAATCTACAACGTATTTGTTAATTGACGAAAACGGCAAAGAACATGGAATCATTACAGGTGATACATTGTTTATTGGTGATGTTGGACGACCCGACTTAGCGCAGCACGTTATTGCTGATTTGACAGAAGAAAAATTAGCTGCACACCTTTACGATTCATTGAGAAATAAAATCATGCCTTTGAGTGACGACTTGATTGTTTATCCAAATCACGGAGCAGGAAGTGCTTGTGGTAAGATGATGTCAAAAGAAACAACTGATACGCTAGGAAATCAGAAAAAGACAAACTATGCTTTGCGTGAAGACATGTCGAAAGAAGAGTTTGTGAAAGAATTGCTTACTGGTTTAGTAAATCCTCCAGGTTATTTCCCGAAAAATGTATTGATGAATATTCAAGGTTATGAAAGTTTGGATGATGTTAAAGAAAGAGCAAAACAACCGTTAGATCCGGAAGCTTTTGAATTATTAGCTAATGAAAAACGTCCACTTATTTTGGATACACGTCCAGCTGATATTTTCCACAAAGGTTTTGTTCCTAACAGTATAAACATCGGTTTAGATAGTAATTTTGCCATGTGGGTCGGAGAATTAATTCCAGATATCAAACAGGAGATTTTATTAATCACTGAACCAGGTAAAGAAGAAGAAAGTATCATTCGTCTCTCGAGAGTTGGTTACGACCACGCCATTGGTTACTTGAAAGGTGGCTTTGACACTTGGAAAAAAGCAGGAAAAGAAATTGATTCAACAGGCAGAATAAAAGTTGATGAACTCAAAGATAAGATGAGCAAAGGTGTCAAAGTCTTTGATGTTCGTAAAGAAAGTGAGTTCAACTCGCAGCACGTTGAGGGTGCGATTAACACACCTTTAGGTTCCATCAATGATCATTTAGCTTCATTCCCAAAAGACAAGCCTTTCGTACTTCATTGTGCAGGAGGATATAGAAGTATGATTGCTTCTTCGATCTTAAAATCCAGAGGTTGGGATAATTTTGAAGACGTAATTGGTGGGTTTGATGCAATTAAAGAAACAGATGTTCCTGTAACAGAATATGTCTGTCCTACGACGTTGTTGTAATCACTCATAGTTAATAAATAACAACGATGAGACCGCAGTGCGAAAGTGCTGCGGTTTTTTTTTTGGGTGTATGATGAAGATTGTTCGAAAGTATTCTCCCTAGCACTCAAATGAGGAAACGCTGATGATAATGATGATGAACTTTTCCATATACATACTTATAACTTCTTCAATATTAAAGATAACAACTCCTCTCTAAAAAGAAGCAGAGTGAATAAACCAAAGTACCTCTAAAGTTAAATTTGACTACCCTCCTTTGCGCTTCGTTTTGTAACCTTCCTTGTTCAAAATTTCGATAATTTTATCCCTGTGATTTCCTTGAATTAAAATTTCTCCATCTTTTGCCGATCCACCAACACCACATGAAGATTTTAGCTGCTTAGCGAGGCTTTTCATATCTTCATCACTACCAACAAAACCTTCTATAAGTGTAACATCTTTGCCTTTTCTTTTCTTTCTGTCAATAGAAACATAAAGTAATTGCTCCTCATTTGGGAGAGTTTCATTTTCTTCATCTCCGTCATAATCAAAGTTAAAATCAGGATTTGTACTGTACACTACATCTACCCTTTTTTTCTTTTTTTTTGCCATTCTTCTTTATTCTAGAGTTTAAAATTCAAAAATTATATACTTTCACCAACCTATTTTTAATGTTCACATTTTCATCAATTTCAATTTGAATTTGTTTTTTCAACTTTTCGTTTAATAAACTACGTTTTTTATTATCAAGATCGGTATTATACCTTACAGCAATAGCAAACAATGTATCTGTTTGTTTTACTTTATTAGCAGCTACGCCTGAATACACCTCAAAAGTCTCCACTTCAGGAAAATGTAGTTCAATGTTTTTACGAATACTTTCAATATTAATTTTATCTTTTTGGGAACTTTTCAATTCTTTATTTATGATTTCAAGCTCCTGTTCTAATCGATTAATTTGGTCTTGTTTATCTCTAATTATTGAAATGCTTTTATTGTTATTTGAAGAACCTAAATCCTCTTTGAGCATAGCAATTTTCTTTTCTAGATCCTCTCCTTGAATAATTTTTAAATAAAAAGGGGAAAGTCCATAATTTGACATTTGTTTTTTCCAAGTATCGACCACATCATCAGAAACAACTTTATTGCGAAGAAACACTTCGATTTTACTACTATCTCCGTTGTATTTATAAGCAAAATCAGCTCTTAGTTCTTCATCTGCAAGAATAATTTGTCTTGTATATTTTTTTGCATTTTCTCTAAATACTGTTTCCTGTACTTTGATATAAAATAAAAATATAGCAGGAGCTACAACTAAAAATAATAAAACATAGGAAGTCCAAGCTACTTTGTTTTGAACTTTTTTATCTATAAACTTACGTAATGGGAATTTTAAATACCTTACAACTAAAATTGTTGAAAGGCAGATAAACAAACTATTTAATAAAAACAAATAAGAAGCTCCGAGGAACAAACTAATTTCACCTACTGCCAATCCGTAGCCAGCAGTACAAAGAGGAGGCATTAGGGCTGTAGCAATTGCAACACCGGGAATAACTGTACTATTATCCCCCCTACTTGCAGCAATAATCCCTGCTAATCCCCCAAAGAATGCGATAAACACATCCATTAAGTTCGGACTTGTTCTCGCTTCGATTTCTGTAGTAAATTCACTTATTGGAGATACTAAAAAGTAAATCCAAGCTGTCAGTATTGAAATCCCAACAGCAACACCAAAATTCTTAAGCGATTCAAAAATGAGTGTTAAGTCGTTAGTACCAACACCTAAGCCAATCCCACGAATTGGTCCCATCAATGGTGAAATAAGCATAGCACCAATAATTACAGCTGGAGAATTCATATTTAACCCAACAGAAGCGACAACAATCGAGCAAATTAAAACCCAAACATTTGGACCTTTAAAATCAATTCCTTCTTTTATATTTCGGATTGTTCCTTCTATATCAGCTCCTTCCTTAAAGGAAAGCGTTACTCTAAAGAATGACCATACTCCTCTAATATTTTCTCCAATATCAGGATTGATTTTGACTTTTGTTGGATCACCTTGAATAGGTTCATTAACATTATCGTCGTTACCCTCAGCTCCTTTTTTATTTTTGTTTTCCTGAGTCATCCTTAAAGTTCATTATCTTTAAAAGTCTTTTCACCTCCTTTTGATTAGATTCAGACTCAAGCGCTTCAATTATTTTATCTTTTTCATGCTGAGTGAGATGCCAAGAAAGTGCAATTCTATCTTTAAATTCTTCACGTAAATTTAATGAAACAACTTGAATTGGATAGTCTACTGTTCTTATTGTTGCGGAAAGCAACTCATCTTGATCAAAATCCTGAACACGAGGGAAGTTACCATACATATTCCCAAAAGGTAGAAATAACTTTTCCACGAGTCCAATTTCTTCATAATTCTCACCAACAAGTGTTTTTTTAGAATCGCGTATTTTAAGAATAATTACACCACTAGTGTTTTCTTTGATCCATTTTCGAAGTGCTAACAAGTATCTAACGGTTGTTTTTGTTCCATAATTATCTCGTATTCCGGCATCCATGACTTGCATACCTGGCTTTGTGGGCATAGTGACCATTGGCATAATGTAAGGAAAGGTTGCGCTCATTCTCAATACTGTAGTAAAATTAATGTCATTCGGATTATTCTTTTCAAAATACTTTAAATATTCAATGTTCTCCAACTGAGGATTTAAACCAACACGTTCATCTAAATTTGAAGTAGCTTGAAGAAAACCAAGATTTTGGGAGCTCATTAATAATCTACGACCATCATTAATAATAGTTGGTGTAAATATTAAAGTGGGAACACGACCGCTTTTTTCATGCTCAAAGTAACTCCCTAGTGTTCTATCAAATGCTCCATTCAAATTTGAAACTAACTCTTGTTCAAATGCATAACCTCTATCTTTTGAATATTTTCTTCCTTTAATATCAACTTTTTGAAAACGAAAGAAAATATCACTTGTTGAAATAGAAAAAGAGAGTCTATTTAGTAAATCTTTAGAAATATTGTCACGATATTTTGTACTCATTCTCGAAGCAATCAAGCTATCTTGCTCCATTAAAATAAGATCGCGATAATACGCAGCTCCTATCATACCTCCAGAAGCTCCTGTAGCCATTTGAATATGTTTAATAAACTGACCATTTGTCAAACTATCTAATTTTCTCAGCATTGAAAAAGTCCACATTGAACTTCTTAGACCTCCACCACTCGAATTTAATAAAACCAACTTGGGTTTGTTCATCCCTGTATTGGCTTTCCAGTTTTCTAAAGTTTGAACAAATTCTTGATAATCAGATTCTACAACGGAATCACTATAATTAATACTTGCTAATTTTTCTTTTGAATACTCAGTAAGATCTTCCTTTTCGTATGACAATCCAAAAGCATAACTTTTAAATTGAAACATTTCAGTTTCTTCACTTAGAAAGTTTACAAGTAAAAAGAGCCCAACCAAAACTGGGTATGTCCAACCTCTAAACCATGAGAAAAATGCACTAACAAGCATCACTATAATTGTTAAAAGCATCATAATACTTACACTTGCTGGCACTTGAAAAAAATCATAATCACGAAAAAAGCCAACTGCAAAAAAAGATAAAATTAGTACAATTTCAAAAACAGATGCGTTGATATGATTCTGAGAAAAGACTTTATCTAACACTTCTTTATCATAGTGCATACTACTCCTTGAACGCTTTATTCTCAAAGCCGTTCCTATATAATAATACCTATCAATATTAACCCTTAAAAATGCTTTATACCAAGATTGTTTCCTGTGAAGCGTAGCGTTTACGTTACTTGATTTTGCATTAAAATCTTCAGAGCGTTTTCCAGTGATCTTAAATAAATCCTTGTTTGTTGGAAAAAAATAAAGGAAGGAAATCAAAATAAACATAAAAACCCCGACTGTAAAGCTTGAGATTAGGATAACTAACTCACTATTTGAAACAAACTCTTGAGCTTTTTGAAACACAATAATATTGACAATCATATTAATGATAAATATTAAAGGCAATAAACTATTGTTAATGCAAAACTTAAAAAATGGTCGCGATAAAGTTGCAATAAACGGATATCGAGGTCCAAGTTGGATATAACTGTAGGTATGAAAAGCCATAATAAAACCGCCTACACTAAAACCTAGCAATAGAAAAGACATGTAATTTGTTTCACCTAAATATTCAGGAGACATAAACAAATACGGAAGACCTAAACCAACTCCCAAAGAACTGTTGATAATTGAAAATAAAAACACCCAATAAAAGAGAACAACTAAATTCGATTTTAAATGTGAGAAAAGCAGGTGTACAGGAAAAAAACTTCCAACAGCCCGTAAAAAATCGAACACTTTAATCATTCTTATTTGTTATAAATTACAAAATTAATACTAATCTTTTTATGCACCATGACAAGAAATAAAATCTGAAACCAAATAAGCCAATGTTTTTCCAACTACACTTTCTTCATTTGTATTTGTAGGAGCACCTTCTGGCAAATGAATATAAGCAATTTTATTTAGTTTCGCCATTTTTCTAATATATTTTCGAGCTAGAAGATTGCTTACACCTACAGGAGAAAATGCACTACTAGGCATATACTCTATCGCATCTAAGTCAAGTTCAATTCCTGTAAATAATTTATTTTCATTATTAGATTTCAGTATAAAATCATTAAAATCATTAATCCAGTTAAGCTTATCATCTAAATAGTCCTCAAAATAGGTGAATGTATGACCATCCGATTTTAAGTTAGAAATAATTTTCTGATTATTATACCTTTGATGTATGCCAAAAACGGTATACTTCTCTACATAACCTTCATTGAATGCATAAGAAAAAGGGTTCCCGCTATGCCTACCTTCTAATGGGCGATAATCTGCATGAGCGTCTAAATTAACAACATTAATTTTGCCTTTTAACCTTTTAGATGAAAACTTAATTAAAGGATATGCATTATTATGTCCTCCACCAATAACAATAGGAATTTGATTTGTTTGAACATAGTTATCTAAAATGAATACTAAGAATTTATCTAAATCTTTTACCAACTCACCCAAGTCTTGAGTCACATCATAATCAACAATTGATACTATACTTCCTAGCACAGCAACATCTTGACCAAAAAGTGTCTCATTAGCTTGCATATTTAAAAACTTGCTTAGAAATGGCTCAAAAGCATTTTCAGCGCCCTTTCTCCCTTTGTTTGCAAGTGGACCTAAAGATTCTTGGACACCAATTATAATGTATTTAGCAGTTGACAAATCACATAAATTCTCGCCAATTTTGGTTTCACCATTTCTACTAATTGTAAAATGCGAAATATCAGAATTACTAAATAATTTAAATTTAAAGTTCTTGTTAATACTTTCCATTTCAATTCTCTTTTTGAAGTTCGAGTAACTTTTTAAAACTTTCAGGTGGTGTTTTTGGTCGCATTGTATTTTTATCTACAAAAACCAAAGTAGTCTTAGCTGTTGCAATCAGTTCACTTGATTCATTAAAAATCTCATAATCAAAAAACAAACGTACACCTTCGAGCTTCGTTACGTAGGTCGTTATAGCAAGTTCATCATCATACAAAGCTGGACGAACATACTTGACACTAAATTCACTTACAGGTAACATTATACCTTCATCTTCCATCTTTTTATAAGACATTCCTATCGACCTTAAAGCTTCAACTCTCCCAACTTCAAAGAATTGAGCATAATTACCATAGTAACAATATCCCATTTGATCAGTTTCTCCATAGCGAACACGCAGATGTGTCAGCCCTTTAAAAAGATAGTTGAATTTTTCAGTCATTTTTTTAACATAAAAAAGTTAATAATTAAAAAAGGTTGTTTATATTCGAAGCGTAAAACCATGGAAAATTATAAATAACATAATACGCTTATATTGTCGATGAAAATAACATTTTAATTCGACTAACTACAAAAAAGTGCAGATATTTTATTTTTTCCTATAGGAGTAAAATTTATTTAAAAGTCAATAGCAATTTGATTTTTTTTTTAACTTTTTTATGTAAATATTTGCTCTTCCTAATATGAGGTACTATTCGAATTAATTGTTATTCGAAACTATATATAAAATTGCTAAAAACGCTTTAAACGAATTAAATGAGTCAATTACATGAACAAAAATGGGAATCTTGTCTAAAAGTTATTAAAGACAATATACCATTACAAGCTTTTAAAACGTGGTTTAGTCCAATTCTTCCAGTGAAGTTAGAAGATGATGTGCTTACCATTCAGGTGCCATCACATTTTTTCTATGAATGGCTAGAAGAACATTACATTGGTCTACTAAAAAAAGTCATCAAAAAAGAACTTGGTGTGAACGGTCGTTTAGAATATAGTATCATAATGGAGAAGAATGCTACAAACTCAACTCCATATACTGTAAAACTCCCTACATCAGGTAAAAGTTCATTAAAAAATGCTCCTGTTACTGTTCCATTAAGCGTAAATGAAAATCAAATTCGCAATCCATTTGTTATTCCTGGATTAAAGAAGGTTAATGTTGACTCAAATTTAAACCCTTCTTATTCATTTGAAAATTTTGTTGAAGGCGACTGTAATCGTTTAGCTAGATCTGCAGGTTATGCAGTTGCGAACAAGCCAGGTGGCACAGCTTTTAACCCTCTTTTGATTTATGGCGGTGTTGGACTTGGAAAAACACATTTAGCACATTCTATAGGTATTGGAATTAAAAACCAATTCCCAAACAAAACTGTATTATACGTTGGTTCCGAAAAATTTGCTCATCAATTTATTGACTCTATAAAAAACGGTACGACTAATGATTTTATTCACTTCTATCAAATGATGGATGTGCTGATTATCGATGACGTTCAGTTCTTTTCTGGTAAGGAGAAAACTCAAGATGTATTCTTCCATATTTTTAATCATTTGCACCAAAACGGAAAACAGATTATTCTTACATCTGATAAACCACCAGTTGAAATGCAAGGTATGGAGCAACGTTTGTTAAGCAGATTTAAGTGGGGACTTTCAGCTGATTTACAGTCACCAGATTTAGAAACGCGCATTGCTATTCTCGAAAAGAAAATGTATGGCAATGGCATCGACCTTCCAAATGAGGTTGTTGAATACTTAGCATATAGTATTAATACAAATATTCGCGAAATGGAAGGTGCTTTAACTTCACTGCTGGCTCAAGCTTCTCTGAACAAAAAAGCAATCACATTAGACTTAGCAAAACAAATGATTGATAAATTTGTCAAAAATACTGCTAGAGAAGTTTCTATCGAGTACATCCAAAAAGTGGTTTGTGATTATTTTGATTTAGCAATTGAAATTCTAAAGTCAAAAACGAGAAAGCGAGAAGTTGTACAGGCAAGACAAATTGCTATGTATTTCTCAAAGAAAATGACGAAATCATCTTTGGCTAACATTGGTGCTCATTGTGGTGGTAAAGATCACGCAACAGTGCTCCACGCTTGTAGAACAGTCAACAATCTTTCTGAAACAGATAAACAGTTTAAAACTTATCTAACTGATTTGGAAAAGAAACTTTCAATGCAATAACATTTAATAGGTTATAAAAAAAGGAATCTTTGAAGATTCCTTTTTTTTATTCAAAGTTTAAGGTTCAAAGTTGCGACAAAGAACACATGAACTAATCTGTGCTTTTAAGCTATTCCAGTATTTGGAGTTGGGGGTATGGAAAAAATAGTATCATTAGAAATATTAACATCTGTTACGCCTTCTTTCTCTGCATATATTTTTGTTAAATGGTTAAAAACTTCTTCTTGTCGATTTGGAAATTTTTCGACTATTTCATCTACAATTCCAGTTTTAGTAGGATCATGTCTGTTAAAAAATTCGTGTAATTTCTGAGTATACAATTCTTTGTTGTATTTCATAATATATAAGTTTGATTCCCTACAAAATAGAAATAAAAATAAAAATTTCCAAAGGTTTTAGGTTTTTTAACCTGGAATATCAAGTAAACTAATGTCGAATAGCAAAACACTATTTGGAGGAATTGAAGAATTACCTTCTGATCCATACCCTAATTTTGAAGGTATTAAAAGTTTACCATCACCACCTTCTTTAAATTTAGGAATCCCTTCTGTCCAACCTTTGATTACTTGCTGTAAATTAAAAGTTATACCTTCGGCATTACTCTGATCAAAAACTTTCCCATCAGTGAAATAGCCTTTATAACGAACTGTGACATCATCTGTTGAAGAAGGGTGATTACCAGTACCTAAATCATCAATAACATAGTACAATCCACTTGAAGTTTTTTCAGCAGTTAAATTGTTATCAGAAATGTACTTTTCAATAATTTCAATATCTTTTTCTAATTGCTCCTCTTGGCTTAACTCTTTATTACAGGCAAAAGCTATAGTTAAAAAACTTCCTAGTAGCCAAATCAAATTACATTTCTTCATTTCTTTTTTATTAATTCTTCAAATATACGGCATTGTTAATTATTCAGCAGTCCCAGCTTCAAAGGATAAACCGTCGTAACCTGGTTCTACATTTTTCGGTAGTTTATTTATTATTCCTTCATGTGTATCAAAAAGGTGGGAAATATGCGTTAAATACGTTTTTTCGGGCTGAATTACATCAATCAACTCTAAAGCCTCTTCGACATTTAAGTGAGACATGTGAGGCGTCTCTCTTAAACAGTCTAAAATTAAAAATTTAACACCTCTAAGTTTATCTAGTTCTTTAACTGGAATAGATTTTACATCTGTTAAATAAGCAAAATCTCCAATCCTGAAAGCTTTAACTGGCATTTTGTAGTGATAAACTTGAACAGGGGTTAAGATTGGACCATCTGGCAAACGAAATGGATCTTTATCAATTAAGTTAATATTCACATTGGGAACACCAGGATATTTATTTTCTTCAAACGCATAATAAAACTCTCTTTTCAAAGCTCGCTCTACACTTTCTGTACAAAAGAGTTCCATATCTCTTTTTTCAAGAAAATTAAACGACCTTACATCATCCATTCCAGCGATATGGTCTTTATGTTCATGTGTATATACAACTGCCCTCAAACTACGAACATCTTCGCGTAACATCTGTTGTCGGAAATCTGGTCCTGTATCAATCACAAAATTTTCATCGTTCCAACTAAACATAATTGAACTTCTCAACCTGTTGTCTTTTGGATCATTTGATTTACATACCTCACATTGACAACCAATTACAGGAACTCCTTGAGAAGTTCCAGAACCGAGTACTGTAACTTTAAGCGCATGCTTCATACCACTAAAATAGAAACAATTATTTATTGATGAATATTTTGAAACAGATAAATAAAAAAGGCTCGGAAAATCCGAGCCTTCAAAAGTTCAAAAACAATTTAATTTACTTTACAATTTTATAAGTCAAAATATTGCTTTTTGATTTAACTTTCACAATATATACTCCAGTTTCCCAAGAATTTGTATTAACACTCATTGATTCATCAAATACATTTTCAGAAAAAACAACCTGACCTGCAGCATTTAATATTTCTACTGTTTCGATAGAAGCATCAGTACTCTCAATATTCAATTCCTCAGAAAAAGGGTTTGGATATAATTTTACTTGTGTATTTAACACATTATCTCCTAAACCTACAGTTGTAATTTCAACACAATCTGAAGTATCTTTACATGTAGCGCTTTCTGTTAAAATAACAGCATAGTTACCATTTTCTGTTGGAGTGAAGTCTTGACTTGTTGCTGAAGGTACATAAGCATAGTTGTCATCACAATCAACCCACTGGTAATCAACCCCTGTTGCATTAGAAGTAATTGTAATTTCATTTACTGAAGTTGTAATATCAATCACACAATTATTTTCTTCAACTACAGAACACGGAAATAATTGATATCCTTCATCATAAGGGGAGTTAAAATCATACTGTCCTCCAATACCTGTAATTTCGAATGTTCCAGATGGTGTAGGCGAGTTAGCTAGTGGTGATGCTTCTGTTACACGAACTGTAAATGTGTTCGTACCGTCAGTAACATCTATATTCCCATTATTAGGCCATTCTGTTTCACCATCTACTAAGCTCAACCCTTCCATAGTTACAAGCTGACTTTCTGTTGATTCATCTAACATTGTTACAATCATTGGACTTACAGTTGCATTTCCTTGAGAGAACAATTCAATTTCTTCAGCATGTATTTGTGTTAATCCATTAAATTGATCTATATAGCCTTTAACACCAATTGAGTCTCCTTCAGTTGCTGTGTAACCACCCACTAAATCAAAGCTGAATACGTTTATACCATCTTCTTCTTCATCTATAATGGTAACATTGTATCCATTATCCACATTAAAATCTATACAATGAACAATTCCTCTCAACTCAACAAAGACATCAGAAGAATCTGCATTTCCATCAACATCATTTGTAGTTACAGCACCGATTGGGTAAAGTGTGTAATCAAACGTTTCACCTTCTAAAGTGATATTTTCATCGGTAGCTCCAGGTGAAGAAACAACAATATCTCCCATTTGATTGTAATTTGCAGCTGGACCATTAAGTCGAACGTAGATATCTGTTACAGTAACCTCATCATTTGCATCAGGAGTTAAGGTAATAGTTGTACCAAAACCACTGCCTGATGTTTCTGAAATTTCAAAATTTGTTGGCGCTGTAAGTGTTACATCATCAGTCAAGTTAGCCCCTGAAACTTCAAACATATCTTCAGCAGAAGGAGTTCCAACAAAATGAGAAAAACCTGTTAAAGAATTTGTAGACACAACAAGATTTGGAGTATTATCAAGGATCTCACCTTCCAAATCAACAACCACATCAGTTGCAGCATCAGAGGTAATAGTTATATCACCATTTGAAGGCGACGCAGTAGCTGTTCCATTCAACCTAACATAAATAGTAGTAGTTGCAACTGATCCCCCAGTTTCATCTAATGTTATCTGATTAGAAAAAGTTCCTCCTGTAGTTTCAGAAATTTCGTAATCACCATTTGTAACAGTTAATAAAATTGAATCATTTAAATTTAATCCAGAAACATCAAAAGATTGTTCTGGAGAAGGATTACCTAAATATTGAATAAACCCTGACAAAAGTGTAGGATTAGCTGTGATTGTTGGCGCTGTACCAGAGTAGCCCGTCCAAGAAATATTATCTATTATTGCTTGGGTATTTGATGTTGAAGTTCCTATATTTTTAATTTTCACAACAACATTACCCGCTTCATTAATACCTGTTTCATTCAAATTATAAATAACATTATCATTTGCGTTATCAGTTCCGAAAATAGGAGTTACGGCAACTTGAGTTCCATTAATAAGCAATTCAATCTCTCTTGCAGAAGTACCTGTAAAAGCTTTTCTATAATCAAAACTAAAATCTCCAATTCCTCCAGGGATTGTAGCTTCAATATAACTATCACTTGCTCTTCTGATCATTATACCATTACCCGTGATTGGAAATGTACTTTCATCTCTCGAGTGGCCATAAGTCCATACAAATCCTTCATCACCCGTAAAAGTACCATCGTCATATGTTCCAGATAAATTAGCGTTATCAAAGCTTTCTGCGCCTTGAGCATTTAGATTTTCAGTGTAAAGTAAGGTTAACAAACCAACACATAAAGTGTACAATTTTTTCATCATTTAAATTTTTAAGTTTGGTACAAATTTACACCTTACATCTCATTTAAGGATTAAGAAAGCGTTAAGTATTACCACGAATTATTAACACGTTATTAAATAAGTTAGTCCAGTTTTTATTCAAAGTTCAAATGTGGGTGAATAAATTATGTGGTTTTATAGCTTCACTTTTGATTAATTTTTCGGTTGCTGAACTTTAGTATAGTCATATTTAAAAGGGCAAGAGAAAGTGATTACTCTTTAATAATAATTGTATCAGCATCATGACCATAAGCTGCAAAATGTCCAAGCGCTCCGTTTGTCCATGATGGGTCTGGATTAGCAGGAGCTGCACTCTGACCTGACTCTCCTGCAATATCAAATAATTGTGTGTAATAATCATAAGAATTTTTACTGTAGGACCTAAATTCCACTGAAACGGTATCATCTACATCATAACGTTCCGTAAAAAAGGGAACTGACTGCTGATTTCCAGACGAAAACTGATCATCAAAGATGAATTGATCACCTAAATCAGTCGCTTTTTCACCATTTTCTGTTCTCACAGCCCTGTAATAGTTATCTCCACTAGGATCAGTAAAATTCATATAAACGATATAACCTTCACTAGCAAAAATACTACCTTCTTCAAAATCTTGCGTTAAAGAATCTAGCTCAACAAGACTTGGCAAGAAGTCAGCAGCTTCATAAGTTTCTCCATCTACGGTTACTTTCATTGAATAAGTAGTGTTAAAAACAGGAGTGTAATTTGTTAATTCATAAATTCCATCTCCTTGCTCGATTAATTCGGTTGCGACACCATTTTCATCAATAATTTCAATATTAGCACCTGTAACTAACGGAAAGTTAGTACTCTCAAAAACATTTTTCGATTTAGTGAGTTTAACCTCCACCCTTTCTAATGATGCTTGGTAATTAGCATCAATAACTACTTTTTGTTCGGTTTCACTCACTTCCAAATCAATCACCTTTTCACACGAAAAAATTGACAGTATAAACAGAAGTAAAAACAGTGTATGAATTTTCATTTTTATTTGATTTTAAAATTATATGTCACTGACGGAATCATCTTAAATAATGAAGTTTGAACCGCTTGAGTTTGACCAGTCGTGTTTCCTTCAAAAGAGTCGGTAAATCGTACTGAAAAAGCATTTTCTCTTCCATAAACATTGTAAATAGAGAAATTCAAGCTTTGTTCAAATCGTTTGCGCTCTTTTAAGTACCAGGTAAAACCAAGATCTAACCTGTGATAATCAGGTAAACGATTTCCATTTCTCTTTCCAACATAAGGAACATTGATATTATCATAAGTGTATTGCGCTGAAGGGAACGTTACCGCATCTCCAGTATAATAAACAAAACTTGTACTCAGTACAAACTTCTTGTTAATCTTATATGTTAAAACGAGGTTTAGATCATGAATTCTATCTTGACGTGCAGAAAACTCTTCGCCATTATCGATATCCTCAAATTTTCTTAAAGCTCTAGAAAGTGTATAATTAAACCATCCTGTTAACTTTCCTTTTGTTTTTTTAATTTGAAACTCAGCACCATAAGCTCTACCCTTTCCATAAACGAGTTCCCGCTCAACTTGACCATTCAGTATTAAGTTTGCATTTGGCTTATAATCTATTTGATTTTGTAACCACTTATAGTACGTTTCAACAGACACCTGATATTCATTCTGTTTAAAATTTTTATAATAACCTAGTGCTATCTGATCACCAATTTGAGGAGCAACATTATTTGATGTTGGAACCCAAACATCAGTAGGACTACTAGTAGTAGTATTAGAAAGCTGATGGATGTATTGAAAAATTCTGTTGTATCCTGTTTTAATCGAATTGTTTTCATTGATGATATAACTTGCAGAAAAACGAGGTTCAAAACCTTGATGATATTTGATAGATTCCCATGCATCGTAATCTTGTTCATCCGTGATATTCCCCTCTTCATCATACTCATAGGCAGTCCCCTCTCCCATATAATTGAATCCTGAATATCTAAACCCGTACATCAATGAAAAACGATTCCCAATTTTTTGTTCATTTTGGATATACGCACCAACCTCTAAAGCCCTTCTTTTATCTAATTCAATATCATTAAAACCAACGTTTTCGCCGCTTTCTAACACGCCAGGTTCAAAAGTATGATGAATTCCGTTAAAACCATACTTTATTGTGTTATTACTATTTAGATAATAAGTAAAATCTTGTTTCACATTATAATCTCTTATAGATGATCGGATACCGAAACCATCTTCTCCTTGACCTATTGTGAACTGATAGTCAAACTTACTGTAAATTAAAGATGTATTTGAGAATAGTTTATCAGAAAATATGTGGTTCCACCTCACCGTTCCAGTCGCATTACCCCAATCAAAACCAAATTGATCATCCAACATGAAATCATCTCGACCAAAATATCCAGAAATGAAAACCCTGTCTTTATCAGTAATTTTATAATTTGCTTTAAGATTTAAATCGTAGAAGTAAAGGGACGTATTTTGAAGTGCCTCCTCTTCTGAAAAAACGAGAAATAAATCTGCATAACTTCTTCTACCAGATAAAATAAAAGAACCTTTATCTTTAACTATAGGGCCTTCAACAGTTAAACGAGAAGAGATCAACCCTATTCCACCTGAAGCTCCAAAACGCTTGTTGTTTCCATCTCGCATTTTTACGTCCATAACAGATGAAGCCCGACCTCCATACTCAGCAGGAATACCCGATTTATAAAGAGCAACATCTTTAATAGCGTCAGAATTAAAAACCGAAAAGAATCCTAATAAGTGAGAAGCGTTATAAACTGTTGATTCATCCAATAAGATCAAATTTTGGTCCGCTCCTCCACCTCTTACAAAAAAACCAGCATTTCCTTCACCAGCTCCTTTTACTCCAGGTGTTAACTGTAGTGTTTTCATTATATCTTGCTCACCAAATAAAATAGGTATCGTTTCAATGTCCTTTGGATTTAAGCGTGTAACTTCCATTTGAGCATTCGTGATATTATCGTTTTCTTTTTTTGAAGTAATCGTTACCTCTTCAATTTCTTGAACGTCCTTAGACTCACCAAGCTCAACGTCTATAGTCTTATTCTCATTCAATTCTATTTTCTTAATTGTTTCCTCGTAACCAGAATATCTAAAAATAAGTGTGTACTCTCCTTTTGGAATCGTCAAAGAATAGAAGCCATAAACATTAGTTCGCGCTCCTTTGTTTTCTAGTTCTTTTACAACTACTGTAGCACCAAACAAATCCTCACCATTTCTAGCATCAGTGATCGTACCACTTATTGAAAAATCTTGAGAAAAAATAGAGCTAGTGAAACACAAGGAAATTATTAGGAATCTTAAATACATCGAATACATTTTAAGTTGTTGGTAATAACGAAATATCAAATATAAAATCGTTCAAAAGTAAGGTTTTTATCTATTTAAAAACAAAGGTTTTAATCATTTTATTTTAAGCAACCGCTTGAAACACCTTGTTCGTTTCCATATTTATAGCTAATTCTAAAGATATAATGAATCAAGCATTAATAATACTTATAAAGCATAAACTAATTAGAATAGCTTTATTTATTTTAAAATAATAAATCAGATAAAGACGCTTTCGTTTCCTTTTCTAAGGTTAGAAAATACAAGTTGTTTTTGTTATATTTAAATTGATGAAAATAAATTTTAAAAATTTATCAAACTCAATATAAATCGCTATAATAAAGAGATATAACAACGAAACAAGAGGTCTTTTAACTATCTGGAATAAAATTAAAATCAAGTATTAACAATTTTTACTTAAGTAAAAGTACTTACAGATGAAATATATTGATAAATTTGTGCCTTGAAATATATGAAAACTAAGTATTTAAGCTTGATAAAATCACCCACATATTGGCTTTTTTTGGTGTTTGCTTTGGCTTTTGGACAAACAAATGCTCAAAGTGACAGCACAAAGCTTTACATATCAGACCTGTATAAGAGCTGGAAAAGCACCTATAGTGCTTACGACTTCGACCACCAAACTGGGCAAGAGGATCAAGTGCATGCATTATTCGATAAACAATTTACAGATTCAAACAGAGTTAAAAATTTTCTTGTAGACTTTAAAAATTTAGAGTCCGATTACTATAAAGGAGATTATGGGCTTGGAATGAATGCAGGTTTTATGAATAATCCAACGGGGGGCGAACAAGATTTTGACAATGTAATTTACAGAAGTCGTTTTATAGCGGATGTTGGTTGGGACATTCTAAGAAGTGGCTACCTTCATAATAAACTTAAATCTCAAATCGCTAGCAATGAGAGTCGTATTGCTGAAATAGAAGACAAAGAGCTTGAAAAAAATGCAAGTTTTGCCATTTTGTGGAACTATGTGATTTTTCAGTTCAACTTGCAAAAGATTAAAGTTTTGGATCAAAGGATGTCACTTGCGCAAAATAGAATTGATGTAGTGAAAAAACTGTATTTACTTAACAAAGTGAATCAAGAAGAATTACTTAAAAACTTAGAGGGACTAGCCGAAATCAGAAGCATGTATAAAGTTTATAAAGACTTTAACGAACAATTAAAAAAAGAATACCAGTTTACTAGTACTGATACCTTGGACTTACCACTTATAGATATAAACTATAGTATTATAAAAGAAAAACTAGCGGGGAAGCAAGAAGACTCTATTATTCACTATATGAAGGAAAACATTGACCTTAAGCATAAATTCACAAATGATGTTTCGCTTCGCACCTTTGTTCGGTATAGCTATTACGATCTTGTGAGCATAAATCCTTCAAGTAGAGATTTTTTCTCTCTGGGAGTTACTTTGGGGATTCCTTTAAATTTTAACCGAAAAGCAAAAAAAGATTGGATTGCACTACAAAAAGAAAGTGTTGATTATATCCCTGAAGACGAAAGAATTACTATTCAGAAATCTATTTTAAACAATTACTATGAATACCGATATAAATTGAAACAATTTACTTCTATGCACTATAAGCGACTTCTTTTTAAAGAGCTTTTACGAAAAGAGAACGCAAGATACGCCATTGATTATTTATCATTTAACCCTGTCTCTTCACTTCGATTAATGGATGATTTAATGAAAATTGATATCGAAATGCTGGACCTAAAGCAACAAATGTATCTAAAACTGATATCTATTCATACTGAAATCCCCTATAATGAAATCGACGAGCTTTATTCAGCTTATTCCTTAGAGGATAAATTGGACAATATATATTCTTCAAATAGATCCGTTTATATTTGGGATAAAACTTTTTCTCAATTTCCTCTGAATTTCCTTTTGAGCTATATGGAAAAAGAAGCTTATGATCGTGCGGTTATTAGCTATAGCCAAAATGAGAAAAATAACAGAATCAAACAGACATTTATCGATACACTTCGTTCAAACAATGTGAAAATTGAGTTAATGACTGGTAAAAATGCATTAATTGAGTCTGATCCTCGCCCCTACTTTAATGAAATCACTTCTTCGGTCAACTTTGATCAAATTGACGCAATACATTTGGATGTTGAACCACACACCTTAGAGGATTGGTCTGAAAATAAAACAAAGTATTTAGAATTATATATTGAATTGCTCGACAAGACCCTCGAATTTTGTGATGAGAAAGGTGTTAAGTTAACAGTCTCTGTACCTCTTCATTATCCGAAAGAGTATTTAGATAAAATCTACGATCGATGTGACTACGTATATTTTATGGCTTATGAGAATGTTAAGACAGACTACATCGTAAGAAAAGTAAAAGACTTTGAACCTGAAAAAACAATTATTGCGCTTAGAACTGAGGATTTCAACAATTTATTGGATATGGAAACTAAAATTATAGATATACAAACTGAATATAAACCCGCTTCTTTCATCTTTCATGATTTAAGAAGAGTAATTGAAATGGAAAAAAAATAGATTGAAAAATTTATACTTCAATAGAAAAACTTCGGTTCTTAGAAATAAGGATGAAAAACCTCGTAAGAAAAGAAATACGAACTGGGATAAGATTATTTATTTCGCTGTTCTATTACTCATTGTATTCTTTGTATTTAATTATTTTTTCGTGAAGTTAGTTTATGTAGATGCACCAGGTCACGTTTTATTTAAAAGTTTATCTATACGTGTTCCCGAGGATATAACTATACAACAACTTTACAAAGAAGAAGGAGAACAAATTTGTAAAGGTGACACAGTTTTTTCATATATTTCTTCAAAAGATGAACTTTTGGCCTTATCAGAAATGTCTGTGAGTATGTCTGGAGGAGGAAGTGACTGGACAGAACGTGAAATATATTCGCTAAAGAAAAAAATAGGTCTGAACCAAAATGATGTTTTTGAAAAACAACAGCTTATTAAATGGAATAACGAACGCATCAAAGAAATAGAGGATGAAGTAGTTTTAGGAATAACTCCAAAATACAAACTCGAGAATTATCAAAAAGAAATTGAAAAACTCAAACTGGAAATTCAAAATTTAGAAACTGCTAATAAAACATTTCAAAACCTAATCTATTCATTAGGAAATAGCAACAGCGCTAGTAATGAGGTCGATACAGATCAAACCGGATCAGGAATGCTGAGAAATTTCAGGAAATACTATATAGCACCTATAGAAGGTACTGCTACAAGGATTTACAAAAATGATCACGAAGTCGCTTTGAAATCTGAAAACATATTAAATATTCATAGAAGAAAAGATATTTACATCAAAGCATTTTTTGATCAAGAAGACTTTCAGTACGTTAAAGAAGGTGATAAAGTCAGGGTAATATTCCCTGATGGACATGAAAGTATTGGTCATATAAAACGTTTTTATTTTGCATCTTATCGACTACCGGAAGAGTTTCAAAAAAAGTATGAGTCAACAACAAGAGCAATTGCGGCAGATGTTTTCCCTATAGAGCGTGAAGATCAAATAAAATGGAAAGCATTCTATAAAATGAAAGTAAACGTTCGAATAAGAAAATTTTAAATGGTAACAATGGAAGGATTAGTTGAGTCTGACATATTACGACACGGTACATACGAGTATATTAGGGTACATGAGTACTCAAATTACTCTATGGAGTTGTTTTTAGCTTTTGACTCTGTTATTATTGAAAGCAACAGTAGAAGCTTTGTGGAAAAATTTATGCGTTCTATTCGTACCCATAACAATTCAGACATCTATTTAAAGCCCGTTTTTTTATTGAAAAACAGTAAAGTAGAAGATCCTTTAATCAACAATTTGATTGATGGCGTAATCTTTTCTCTTGATCAATTAGAACTTATTTCTGATTACGTAAAACAAATCTTACTTAAAATAAACGATTTTGTATTTGTTAAATCAATTTCACTAGAAGCAGAAATTATTTCTCGTGTAATCAACTTAATGGTTTCAAGAGATAAATACGAACTCTTTGCTTATCCTTACCTAAATTCAGGTTTAGGTCATATTTATCCAGAAGCTTCAATTAGTTTTTCCCCTAGAGATGAGCATAATTTACTGACTATACTCGAAACGGCAGAAAGTGAAGGTTTATTTACATCGGTTTTTAATGATCGAATTTATTTGTGCACAAATTGTCAAACAGGAATATTAAGTTATCGAGAAGTTTGTCCTAAATGTAACTCTGCTGATTCTAAAGCAGAAGATTTAGTTCACCATTTTTCATGTGCCTACGTTGGTCCTATTTCAGATTTTAAAAATGCAATTGATGATGAATTAAATTGTCCAAAATGTAATAAAAACCTGAATCACATTGGGGTTGATTATGACAAACCTTCTCTGTTACACACATGTAAAAAATGTGATCATAAGTATCAAGATTATCATGTAAAAGCAAAATGCATCACTTGTCTGCACGATAACGATGTAGAAAACTTAATTCCAAGGACTGTCAAAAACTATTATTTGACCAAAAAAGGGGAGAATGTTGCTTACCATGGCTTCTTAAGTACATCTAAAGATTTTAATGAGGTTCCTGGCACTGTAAAGTTTGATGTTTTTAAAATTATGCTGAAATATGAAATTGAACGACTTAAACAGAATGATTCAACGAGTAACATAGCATATTTAACTATATCTAACGCTGGTGAGTTATATTCACGTATTGGGATTGATCGTCAAAAAATATTGGTTTCTGAAATGATTAGAATTTTGAGAAAAAACTTAAGGTCATCTGATTTTATTGCCTTTTATAATGCTTCAACACTCATATTGTCTTTAAATGATATACCAACAAAAATTGCGAACAACGTACTTCAAGATGTAGCCAAAATAACAACCATTCTACTTAAAAAAAATTTCAAAAACACTGATATACAAATAGACACTTTTGCTAAACCATTAAACGTTGATTTATCACATGAAATTCAACTACAAAGTTTAATAAAACAGTTTGAAAGTAAGATGTAAAAACTATGGATTTCATTGCTCAAGAAGTTGATTATTTTTTCCACTACATTAGTGAAGTAGGTACGAGTAAGTTAATACGAATATTTTGGTTTTTTATAATATTTGAATTTTCGAGATTCATTGTAATCGATTTTATAGCACTTATTTTTATTTTTTTCAAACGAAAATTCACTAAAAAGAAAAGAAAGGAAGCTAGAAGACAGTTGTTTTTATACAACCCTTTGGTTTCAATTATTGTTCCTGGTAAAAATGAAGGAAAACATATTTTTAAGCTCGTTTCATCTCTAAAAGAGCAGACCTACAAAAACTATGAACTAATTATCGTAGATGATGGTTCAGATGATAACACCAATGAGATTTGTAGAAGTTTAAAAAAGAATGGTTTAATTGATGTCTTTATCCGAAATGAAGTGCGCGGAGGCAAAGCATCTGGTGCAAATACTGCCTTAAGAGTAGCGAAAGGTGATTATATCGTCCATCTCGATGCAGACTCTTCACTTGATAGAGATGCTATTGAACAAATTTTAATTCCTTTTTATGAAGATCCTGATGTTGGTGCTGTTGGAGGAAATATAATGGTGAGAAATTATAAAGAATCTCTAGCTACTACACTACAATCTTATGAATACAACGATGCTATAAGTATCGGTAGAATGGTCTCAAGTTATCTGGGTGTATATCGAATAATTTCAGGAGCATTTGGCGCATTTAAAATGGATGCTCTGGAGCGTGTTCAAGGTTGGGATATTGGTCCAGGACTTGACGGAGACATTACCGTAAAAATGAGGAAAATTGGTTATAAAATTGTTTTTGAAGACCGTGCAGTTTGCCAAACAAGTGTTCCTAAAACGTTTAAAAAACTAACGAAACAGAGGCTTAGATGGGATAAATCATTGATAAGGTTTAGGTTAAGAAAACACAAGGACGTTTTTATACCAAATGAGAATTTTAGTATTCTTAACTTCTTTTCTTTTCTTGAAAATATTTTTTATACCATCATTCTTAATGTTAAATGGTACATCTATATCATTGATATTATCATCAATTTCCCTGGAATAATAGGGATGGTTCTCGTAATGAACTTCTTTTTATATATGACAGCAAATACCATGAAACTACTTGTCTTAAACTTGTTTAGAGAAAGAAAAAATAGTCCTATTTATATTTATTTCCCATTTATCCCTTTAATGGTAATCTATCATGGTTACTACCTTCGAATAGTAAGAACAGTTGCATATATAAAAGAAATCGTGTTTAAATCATCGTATAAAGATGCTTGGAATCCAGAAAAGACATCTTTAAAGGCTAAACAAATTGGAATTTAAATACACAAAAAACCAATATCAGAAGAAATGTGGTATATTTCTGATGTCTAAACAATGAAAAAACTACTGTTAAATAGCTTATTACTTTTTAGTCTTATTATTTTAAAAGACGAAAACCTCTTTGGTCAGCAACTCGTTATAAATGAAGTTGTAGCTAGTAATTTGCATTCGTTATTAGACGACACAGAAAACAATAGCGATTGGATTGAGCTATTCAACAAGAGTGATAATGAGATCTATTTAGGTAATTATTTTCTTTCAGATGATTCTAACGATTACAAAAAATGGAGGTTGCCAGAAGTTTACATTTCACCAAATTCGCACCTTATTATTTATGCTTCTGGTAATGATGATGTTCCCTCATTTTATCACACCAATTTTAAATTAGCAGCTGAAGGTGAGTCAGTAATCCTTTCGAATCAATATGGTCAACCAATTGATCAGGTAAATCTCCCAGAACTATATAGAGACATCAGTTACGGACGATCAGAAGACGGTGTTGATAACTGGGGCTATTTTGACACTCCTACACCTTCAGAATCAAACAATAATGTGACAAATTATCCGTGTTTATTAAAAGAACCAACAGTTAATATCCCGTCAAGTAATCAAACTGGGCAAGTTGTTTTATCAACACAACACAATGACCCAGAAGTAGATATTTATTATACAACCAATGGTAATGACCCAACATTTAGTGATCAGGTTTATGACAGTCCAGTTAATCTAACAAATGGTCCAGCTGTAAATAATTACAGCTCTATTCCAACGAATCCATCATTGAACTTTCCTTTGCCAGGATATAATGAAACTAGAGCAAATAATAGAGGTTGGGTTCCACCCTATTCACCAGTAAACACTGTTAATGTAATTAAATTTCAAGCCCGAAAAGAAGGTTGTGTTTCAAGTGATGTCGTTGCTCGAACCTATCTTATTGATCAGGATCATGACTTACATGTTCTCTCAATTCAAACTGACAGTTCAGGTTTTTTTTCTGATGAAAACGGTATTTATGTTTGGGGAGATGATGAAAAAGGCAATTATAATCGAGAAGGTTTTAACTCTGAGAGAAGAAGCTTTGTAGACTTCTTTAATCCTGATGGAAATCTAATATTTTCAGAGCAAGTTGGACTCCGCATTGGAGGTGGTGGCTCTAGACATTCAACACAAAAGAACCTAAATGTTTTCATAAGGGGAGTTTACGGTAATCCATATATAGAAAATAAAATATTCCAAGATAGTTATATCGATAGATGGAAGCGTCTAACCTTTAGATCTGGAGGACATCGACCAGATTGCCTACCAAAAGATGAGTTTGCTTCAGCGCTTGTTGATAAACTTCCTGTAACTCATAGCAAGTATCATTATGCAAGCACCTATTTAAATGGAGAATATTGGGGGATTCAAGCAGTTAAAGAACGAATGAATTCACATTACTTAGCTGAACGCTATGGCTTGACTAAGGACAGCATTGTTTTCTTAGGGAGTTATGGAAGAGTGCTCGATGGCACAGAGCAAGATTCTATTGAATATGCCGAGTTGATGGATTTTGCCCGTAACAATGATTTAAATATTACGCAAAACTATGACTCAATAAAAAGCCAAATTGATATTGAAAACTATAAAGATTACTATATATCAGAAATATTTTTAGGAAATGCTGACTGGCCCAATAGTAACATTAAGTTTTGGAAAAAGAGAAATAAAACTAGCGGACAATCAAATATTGGTCATGATGGAAAATGGAGGTGGGTATTATTTGACCTTGACGGAAGTTTTGGTGGTACTTGCAATGATGTTTATGTTACATTCAACACTCTAAACTGGGCACTACAAGACGATGGGAGCTTTGATAAATACACTGTCTTATTCAGAAATCTTATTGAAAATGAGCAATTCAAAACTGATTTTATCAACCGAACATGTGATCTTGTTAACTCAAGTTTTAAATATGAAATCACTGGTCCCAAACTTCAAAATATTAAAAACACTATTGACCTTGAGATCGACAACCATATTAATCGATGGCGTTATCCATCAACCTCAAATACACTAACAAACAGATACAGTGAAGTACCGAATACTGACCAATGGGAATACCTTACAGCTCAAATGGATACTTTTTTAATGCAACGCCCTCATTATGTTCGGAAACACATGTATGATGAATGGGGACTTTCAGATTCAGTTCGACTAAGCGTAAATGTTGATAATCAAAATATGGGTAAAGTAAAAGTGAGCTCAATACTGATTGATGAAGATTTGGAAGGAGTACCTTCAAATATCTACCCGTGGATGGGTGTTTATTTTTCAGCGATTGACATCCCTTTAGAAGCAGTGCCTAAAAAAGGATATCGCTTTGTTGAATGGATTGAAACTGGAGTTACAGATGCACGAATAGTTGTAACCTTGTCTTCAGACAGTCTCTTTACTGCAAGGTTTGAACCAGATCCAAATTATGAAGAATTAGAGCCTGTTGTCATAAATGAAATACAGTCCAGTAATCAAAATACTTTTTCAGACAAAGCTGATGAATTTGACGATTGGATTGAATTATACAACCCAAATAAAAAAGCTGTTAATTTAAAAGGCTATTATTTAACTAATGATCCGAGCAATCCTACTAAATATTTAATAGACAATGATATTTTTATTTATGCTGAAGATCACCTTATTTTTTGGTGCGACAATCAAAACGAACAGGGTTTAACTCATACAAAGTTCACATTAAACAAAGACGGAGACTTTATAGGACTCGTTGACCCTAATAAAACAGATTATATCGACAGCTTGAGCTTTGATCATATCAAACAAGGCTATTCTTATGGTAGAGCACAAGATGGAGCATTAGAATGGATAATTTTTGAAATCCCCACACCAGATGCCCCTAATGAAATTATTTCAACTACACCTGTCGATAACAATCTAGTAGTTTATCCCAACCCAAATAATCAAGGAATTTTAAATTTTTCAATGCCTATATCTGGTAAATTGTTCACAAGTAATGGCAAGCTGCTTTTATCATTTGAAAAAACAAATAAAATAAATATTAGTAACTACAGTGCTGGAATGTATATTCTTAAAACCTCACTCGGTATAACTCGAAAAATTTTGATTGAAGATTAGTGGTTTCTTTAAAGTGTGACCTTCTATTTTGTATCAATAGTGTTCTGAAAAAGTAGACACAAACGCACAAGCGCACGGGCATATTCCAATACGCCCGTGCTATGCTATCTTTTTATGATTCTTTAATCTCTTTGTCTTTCGGCTTAACTAAATCAACTATTAACGGTGTTGCAATACAAATTGAAGAATATGTACCAACGATTACACCAATCATCAAAGCGAAGATAAATCCTTTAATAGCACCTCCATCAAATAAGAAGATTGTTAATAGTACAACAAACGTTGAAATAGATGTATTAAACGTTCTACTTAATGTCGAATTGATTGCATCGTTAATCACCTCTTTACGTGTGCGTTTTCTGTATTTCGTTAAATATTCACGTAAACGGTCAAATACAACAACGGTATCATTAATTGAATAACCAACAACCGTTAAGATTGCAGCAATAAATGCTTGATCAATCTCCATGTTAAAAGGTAGAACACCATGAAACAATGCGAAAAGACCGAGAACGATAACAACATCATGTGCCATTGCCACTAAAGCTCCTAAACCGTATTGCCACTTACCAAATCGTATAAGAATGTATACGAATATAATTATCAGTGACAAAATGATGGAAATTAAAGAGGACTTTTGTAATTCTCCTGAAATCGAGGGCGAAACCGATCGACTACTCGTGATTTCTGCAACTCCATAACTATCTTCAACTTTAGAAAGTGCTCCCATCAAATCTTCTCTTACTTTTGCTTCAGAGCCTGGTACTTTTTGAAGATAATCAGTAGCGATCTCAATTCTATAATCAGAATTACGCATCTTAACCTCTATAGAAGCAGGCGCACCATTTTCTTCTATTAAGTTTTCTCTCAATAAAGCTTTAATGTCTTCGGTACTTTGTCCGACTGGTTTTTCAAAAATCGTTTCATAAGTTCTACCACCAGCAAACTCAACACTAGGCTTAAGACCTCTTGTTGACAATAGCACAAGTCCACCAATCACTAATAATCCAGAAAAAATATAGAACTTCTTACGGTTTTTTATAAATTGAAAACTAGGGTTGTTAAATGCTCCTTTAGTCAATGAACTCGTAAACTGAAACACTTTTTTACGAGCAATCTGCCCTTCAAAAATCAACCTTGTAATCACAACCGCAGCAAATACTGAAGTGAAAATACCTATGATTAAAGTCGTCGCAAAACTTTCAATTGGACCTGTACCAAAAGTTTTCAATACAATTGCAACTAACAATGTTGTAACGTTTGCATCAATAATTGAACTCAAGGCTTGTTTATAACCATCTTTAACAGCTAATTTCATTCCTTTGCCTTCAGCAATTTCCTCACGAATACGTTCGAAGATCAGTACGTTTGCATCCACAGACATACCGATTGTAAGTACAATACCTGCAATACCAGCTAACGTTAACACAGCACCAAATGCAGCAAGGAAACCTAGAATAAATAAGATGTTTGCCAACAAAGCGATATCTGCAACAATCCCTGCTCTACCGTAATAAAATATCATATAAATTAGAACTAGTCCTAAAGCAAAAGCAAACGAAATCAAACCAGATCGAGAGTTTTCAGCTCCGATTGTTGGTCCAACAACAGCTTCATCAACAATAACACACGGAGCTGGAAGAGCACCTGCATTTAGTAAGTTTGTTAACGATTTAGCTTCTTCAGATGAAAAGCTTCCTGAAATAAGTGTTTCACCACCAGTTATAGCACCTTGTATTACAGGAGCACTAAACACTTTATCATCCATTGTTATGGCAATAAAATTACCGACATTTTCAGCAGTCATTTCCGCCCACTCTTCAGAACCACGATCAGTCATTGCAACGCTCACTCCAATAGAGCCATTATCAGGATCAACAGAAACACGTGCGTTTTCAATATCAGATCCACCAACACGAGCTTTTAAATCTTCTGGAACTTTAAGTGCATAAAGTGTGTAGTAAAGCGTGTCGTTTTCATTAAACTTCATACTATTAGCACCCCATACAAACTTTATGTTTTCCAACATCAATTCTTCAGCTTTCTCAGAAATAATTTTATTCACTTTAGAAGTATCGTCTGCTTTTGAGAAACCAAGTTGTGGGCTATCTTGAAATTGATTATCCTCATCAATATTCACTCTAAACATTTTTCCAAATGCAGATAGTTTAGCAGAAGAAGTATCGCTTTCTTCAGCGTCACCATCTTCCGATAACATGTCATCTAGATCAAGTTCATCATCAGATATTGTATCATTTGACTCGCTTTTTAAACTATCAACCACTTCAATACTATCCGATTCATCTTTATCACTGAATAAATCTTCAAGTCCTTGATCATCTTCTTCTTCAACCAAAAGTTCGTTAAAGAAACCTCCAAGTTCTTGTCCTTTTGCCGCTACGAAAAACTCAAGATTCGCAGTACTTTGCAATCTTTGTCTCACTGTTCCCTGATCTTTTACACCAGGCAACTCGATATAGAGTCTGTTACTCTCTTTGTCTTGAGTAATATTAGGTTGTGCTACACCAAATTGATTGATTCGGTTTTCCATTATCGTTTCTACACCATCAAGAGCTCCTTCTGATAGACCTCTCAAATAATCTTTCACTTCTTCATCCGTTGCTTTATTAGTGATTTCAGAAACAACTTGTTCAGTACTAAACTCTCTTATAAGTTTACGATCAGGAAACAATTCAGCATGAGCCTCTGTAAATAAATCAATAAAGTCTCCTCCTTGAGAGTTGTATTTTTCAATTGCTTGGTCAAAAGGCTTAATGAAATTAAGATCTCTTGGGTTAAGGGCAGCGTTTTTCACGAGGTCAGACATTGAGAGTTCTAATGTCACAGACATTCCACCTTTGAGGTCTAGACCCAAAGAAATACTTTTTTCTTTAACATCCTTATAAGTATTCCCCATGAATACTGTTTCATCATTTCTTTCTTTTAAAATTTCATTGATGAAAGCAGATTTAGCTAAATCAAAAGCTTCGTGATTTGTTTCGAAATTAACGAAAGTACCATTCGGTAGTTTAACAGAGTCTTGTTCAGACTTCATTAACTCCTCTGTTCTTAAAATAGCTTCAGCTTCAGCTTCGTTCTCAATATTACTTCCAATAAATGAAAAAGTAATCTGGTAAATACTTACTACAGCAAGTAAGATTGTAAAAAACCAAAAAAATCCTTTATTACGCATAGTCGAAATGTCGTTTAATATTTAATAGCTGGCAAATATAGAATTTACATTTATTAATCACAACAGAAACGGTAGATGTTATTCACATTTCCTTGTTTTTTATTTGTTTTGTAGCCATGATTTTGATTTTTTGATGAAATAATCCTTTAAAAACAGGGAGAACTTATTATTTCTATTCAATTATTAACACATATTTGCAAAGCAAAATCAAAGTAAATTTCTATTTTTGCCTCCTTCAGATTGTATTTGAATACTTAAAAAATTAAACAAAACATGAAAAAACAAACGCTTGCACTTGCTTTTCTTTCTTTAATGGTATTTTCCAACTTGTCAAGAGCAGATGAGGGAATGTGGTTGCCTTTCTTACTTGGAAGAAACTATGAGGACATGAAAAAACATGGGCTCAATCTAACGAAAGAAGAAATTTACAGTATTAACAATGCTTCTATAAAAGATGCAATTGTTTCTTTTGGAGGGTTTTGTACAGCAGAAGTGATTTCTCAAAAAGGTCTTCTATTAACAAACCATCACTGTGGTTATGATGCTATAGCAGATGCTTCTTCTGAGGAAAACAATTATTTAGATGAGGGTTTTTGGGCGAAGTCTCACGAAGAAGAAATACCAGTTGAAGGTTTAACGGCAACATTTGTAATTTCAATTGATGATGTTTCTGAACAAATTAATAAAAACTTGACAGATGAAATGTCTGAAGAGGAAAGAGCTAATGTTATTGCTGAAATTTCAGCAGAACTTACTGCAGAAGCAACTAAAGGCACAAATTACAAAGCTTTTGTACGCGATTTTTTTGAAGGAAATGAGTTTTACATATTTGTAACCGAAACCTATAGTGATGTTCGACTAGCAGGAACACCGCCTGAGTCAATTGGTAAGTTTGGTCACGACACAGACAACTGGATGTATCCAAGACATACAGGAGATTTTTCAATGTTTAGAATCTATGCAGGTGAAGACAATAAGCCTGCTCAGTATTCAGAAGAGAATCAACCATACAAACCAAAACACGCTCTTCCTATTTCTATAAAAGGATATGACAAAGGAGACTTCGCAATGGTTTTTGGTTTCCCTGGCTCAACTGATAGATATTTATCTTCTTTTGGTGTAGAACAAGCAATCAACAAAGAGCAACCAAAGCGTGTTGAAATTCGTGCAAAAAAACTTGAAATCATGAAAAAATATATGAAGGAAAGTACGAAAATTCGTCTAAATTATGCTTCAAAACATGCTCAAGTAGCCAATTACTGGAAATATTTCATAGGACAAACAGAACAGCTAAAAAAGAATAAGGTTGCAAATAAAAAGCGAGAAATCGAAAAACAATTTGAACTTTTTGCAGCTGACAACCCGGCTTACCAAGATGTCTTTAAAAAGATTGAAAATGCTTATAAAGTCAAAGAAAACTACGTATATACGAATGTTTATCAATCAGAGTTCATCTACTCTGTAGACTTGAATCTAAATATTTTTAGATTTTCATTTTTAGAACCTATGATTGAGAAAGATGACGATAGAGCAAAAATGAATTACAATTATTTTAAAAACATGACACTTGAATTTTATGAAACTGCAAACCTAGACTTGGAGTTTGAAATTTTAGCTGAAGTTTTAAAAATGTATTATGAAGATATTCCTGAAGAATATTTACCAGCTGAAGTCAAAAAACTCGGTAAAAAAGGGAAAATAGACAAGTTTATTGAAAAAGCGAGGAAAAAGTCTGTTTTTGCTTCAAAAGAAAGTTTTGAGAAATTCATTGATGATGCAGGCGATGAGATTCCAATGAAAAAACTAAAGAAAGATCCTTTGTATCAGTTGATAAAATCTATTAACAAAAAATATGAAGAGGTTCAAGAAATACCAGAGCACAAAGAAGCTAAAACTGATTTAGAACGTGCGAATCGTATGTTTGTTAAAGGCTATAGAGAAATGGATACAGATAAGATGTTTTACCCTAATGCGAATAGCACTCTACGTTTGAGTTATGGCAATATTCTTCCATATTCTCCTGAAGAAGGTAAAACTTATGACATCTACACAACATTAGAAGAAGGTTTAAAGAAAGAAGACCCAGACAACCCAGAATTTCATGTTTCTGAAAAATTGAAAGAATTAAATGAAACAAAAGAATTTGGTCGTTATGCAAATGATAAAGGAGAAATGGTTGTCAACTTCATAAGTAATAATGATATTACTGGTGGGAACTCTGGTTCTCCAGTGATTAATGGTGATGGACAACTCATCGGCACAGCCTTTGACGGAAACTGGGAAGCTATGTCTGGTGATATTTTCTTCGAAAGAGATATTCAACGTACTATTTCATGTGACATTCGATACATATTATTTATTGTAGATAAGTATGGTGGTGCAAAAAACCTCATTGACGAAATGGAGATCGTTGAGTAATGCAGATTAAGTTAGTCCGAAAGTTTTTGAAAGTGTAATAGTTTTTAATGCCTATCGGGATGTTTACCAGTTAAATAAAGCTTCTTCAATTTTACTAATGTACGATTATAACTGTTACTTTTCCCCAGTTTTAACCGCCAAGAACGCCATGTTTGCGCAAAGCACGCCATGAAATCCC
>JBBEBO010000067.1:0-5102 GCA_040882265.1 Brumimicrobium sp.
GAAAACGCTCAACTAGCGCCTGTCCATTGTTTGAATAGTATTCTTAAAGTGGTTTTACTTTTTTTATTCAAGGTTCAAGGTTCAAGGTTAGAAAGTTCAAAGTTGACGCCCTTTGAACCTTGAATATAACCAGACTAAAATTTCAACTACCGAAGAAGAAATCAAAAAGGAAGTTATAACACGCAAAGTATATTCATCCACACTTGAACCTTGAACTTTCCAACTTTGAACCTTGAATTACACGTCCTATTCCGTTCAGATCTGAAAAAAGTTGTACAAATACATTAAAGATTGTGTAAATAGTAATATATTTAATCACTAATGTCCGATATAAACTGAGACCTCTCATTTCATTCAAAGTGACGCTAGGTAAATAGGGTGATGCATTGAGCTTTGTCGAAATGAGCATTGCGAGAGATCTGGTTTATTTTTTACGGACAATAGTGATATTTAAACAATAAATAATCCTTGAAAAAAACACAAAGATGAAGCACATTTTAATAAACATTTTAGCAGTTGTTCTTGGCTTAGTTGGTGGTAGTTTGGTAAATATGGGAATAATTATGATCAGTGGATCATTAATTCCGCCACCAGAAGGGGCGGATGTAACAACAATGGAAGGACTTAAGACTACGATGCATTTGTTTGAACCCAAGCATTTTCTTATGCCATTTTTAGCTCATGCGCTAGGAACTTTTTTTGGTGCTATGATTGTTGCTAAAATTGCAGTAAGCCATAAATTGAAATTTGCACTTCTAATTGGTTTATTGTTTTTTGCTGGTGGAGTTACAAATGTTTTTATGCTTCCTTCTCCAACATGGTTTAGTGTTTTAGATCTAGTTGTTGCATATATTCCGTTGGCATATTTTGGTGGGAAGTTGGTAATAAAAAATAAATAAAAATGAATTTAAAAAAAACTTTTATATTGATCTCAACGTTACTTTTTGGATGGTCTATTAGCTTTTCATCATGTAGTAACTCAAAACCTACTCAAAAAGAATCTTCTGAAAAAACCAAAAAAGAGATGGAAGGTATATATTTCGAATCTATAGCAAAAGGTGTCATGCATGGTGCGGGTGATGAAGGCATTGATGAAGGACATGTACGAGTAACTTCAGCGTCTGAAATGCATGAAATGTTAGAAAAAATGAATCGCGTAAACGATCAGGTTGATGAAAGCTTAATGCCAAGTTCAGATTATTTTGAAGAATACATAATGGTTTTCTTATTTGATAAAGTAAGAGGTTCAGGTGGTCACTCAATTAGTACAAAAAATACCTATTCTAACGGGGAAGAAATATTTATTGATGTTGAACTGAAGTCTCCAACAGGACCAGCAACATCAGTAATGACCCAGCCTTATGAAGTCATTCAACTCGAAAAAAGCGAAAATCCTATTTCTGTAAGAATTACTGAACTATAACTTTTTTTGTTTGTGTATTATTTCCATGAGTTAAATGAATCATATACATTCCTGGGGAAACATCTTCTGTATCTAATACAACCAAATTAGTTCCTGATTGTGCTTTTAAGGTGTGTTTAAGAACATTTTTTCCACTTATATCAGTAAGTATCACAGAAGTTTGAGCATCGTTTAACTGGTCGAATCGAACGTTTAATGATTCATCTGCAGGATTTGGAAATACTGTAAAACCTAAGACTTCATTCATTTCAGATAATCCGAGTACAATGTCGTCTGACGGTTCACCTTTGTACATATTTATATCTTCTAAATAGAAGTTGTTTCCACCATCACTTTCAAATTGAAATTTCACACGAAAATCTTCAGTGTAGTATGTGTTTGTAATATTTGTCATATGTACTGTTATCCAGTCTTCTTTTTGAGTTGGTGTCCAATAACTAGAGCTTTCAAGATCCGATAACATGTCTCCTTTTATTGTTTTTCGTTGCGTCCACGGTTGGTTACATCCTTTACTTATGAAGACTCTTAACCACTCATCATTTACCTCGCTTCTTTTGCGATAAGAATATCTGAAACTTAACGTTATATCTTCTGTGGATTGTATTCCAGAAAGATCGATCGGGCCTGAAATAAGTTCGTCTATGGATTCAGAGGGTTGGCCATAATTTTTAAGTACAACACTTTTGTTCCCAGTCAGGGCGGCATCAGAAGTGATTTCAAAAGCTGTATTTCCGCCGTCTAAACTTAAACTTTCCCAGTATGGGTTATTGTTGAGTGTAGTATAATCTTCAAAACTTTCGAAATAAGGCAATGGAGAAGTAGGAACTACATCTATATAATTAGGTTGATAAACCGAATCTATTCCAAAACCATTATCTACAACCATCGCAACATCGTAGTCACCAGGAGCATCATAACATACTTGTGGACTAACAGCGTTGGAAACACTTGGGGTTCCTCCTGGAAAATACCAAGTAATGTCCGTCATATTATCAGTGTTAATTGATTCATCGTAAAGCGTAAAACAATAAAGTTCTCCAGCAGACTCACAATCGATATCAAACCCAGCATAAGGAGCACTCCATGTGCAGCCATGTTCTCCAGGTGTTTTATGAATCGCAATTGCTCGTTCACCAATTGCATTATCTTGTCCGTATGCTTTTACACTAAACCATGTATCTGTTGTTGACGGATATTGTAGTACAATACTTGTATCTGAAGTAGATGTTATACTATCCATATATTTTGAACCTAAAGCACTAATTTCATAAGAGATTGCGTCATCAACAGAATCCCAAGATAACAATAAAGAATCAGGACAGGACCATTCTATTCCTAAGTTAGTAGCCGTTTTTATTATCGTAAATGCTTCTTCACTTATTCCAACGTTAGCATTTCTTTCTACTCTAATTCTACCTAAACCAGTAAATGTACCCGTTGGTATGTTCCAAGCATAATGGCGAACGTCACTTCCTACAGTAGCAATCGGGTTCCAAGTAGCTCCATCATCATCAGAAAAAGAAACCGTAAAAGGGTCTGTTCCCTCGGGAGCATCCCATCTAATGACTTCATTAGAGCCTGGTTTTAAACCTTCTCCTCCTAATGGATATGTTACTTCAATTTCATCTTTTTCAAAATAATAGATAACATGATAAGTTTGTGGTCCTTGAGGAACACTCAACCCTTCAATACTAACCTCATATTGTCCAGCAGTTGGGTTGTCAATTGTTACTTGTTCCATATTATTTAAACTGTCAACTCCTTGTATAGCATCGGCGTCTAAGCTTGAAACATTTGGTGTATGATCAAGTACCCATGGTTGGTAAAGAATTGTATTTGGATCTGTGACTTCCATGTTTAAGTCATTGACCAAAGCAAACGCAGCTGTTGTTGAGCCTTCATAGTCTGTCCAATAAACCATAACACGTAACTGAGCAATATTCGCTGGTACATCAATAGTATGCGTATTTACGTCCCCATTTGATATATCATCGGTAATGTAAGTGCTATCATTTAACACCTCAAAAGCACGTCTAGCATTTATGCTTCCCCAACCATGTTTAAAATCTGGACCTGGGTTTCCAATATCATCAGCTGTGTTAAGTATTGTCCCCTTAATTAGACCAGCAGCAGGAATGCTGCCGTTATTTAAGTCTGAGAAAGCATCATACAGCTGTGCAATGGTTCCTGAAACACCAGGGCAAGACATTGATGTGCCTGTTTTTGTACCGTAGCTATTTCCGTGAATAGTTGAGTAGACTGAACTTCCAACTCCACAGATGTCTGGTTTTATTCTACCGTCTTCTGCTGGTCCGCGACTACTTGAGTTTGCTAGTGTACTTGTACTTGTTAGGTTCCCAACTGCAATTAAGTTTTTACCTGCTTTATGTCCTCCAGTTATGTTTCCCCACCCAGCACCAGCGCCATAACCACAATCACTATTTCCATCATTTCCCGAAGAAAAAACATGAATTAATGAAGGTAAATTATGTACCTGTTGATCTAGTTCTTGTGTGAGATTTGTGTAACCAGCATTACAACCATTACTGTAGCTTTTAGAAGTAATGTAAACCTCTTGATTGTTATACAAGTCTGGTACTAGGTCGTAATTATTGTTGGAGCTGTTATAAACAAATAGTTCAGCACCGTGAGCCATACCTCTTGTTTTTGGATCAATATTTCCTGCGCCCATAATTGTTCCTGCAACATGATCTCCGTGATCGTGATCTTCGTCAGTGTAACACGGAGAGCATTCGCTTTGATCTATTCTTCCAGAAAAATCAATGTGTGGACCAATAGTTCCGTCGTCTTGCATCATTACATTTACACCTTCACCTCGGTACTTGAGTCCATTTTGAGAATTTGTCCAAAGTGTATTGCTCCGATGTTCTGTTCTTCCAGGTAAATTTTCTGGTTTACCAACTGGTGGAATGGGTTCAAAATATTGAAAACTGTTTAACTGAAATAAATCATCGAGGTTATTTATTGAAACTCTAACTGTAAATGTATTTTGACTAATTGAACTATCTAATATTGTTATGTTTTCTGTCTCTAATTCTTTTCGAACTTCGCTTACATTTATTAAAGAAAAATACTGAGCAACAATATCAATTTTTGAACCTTCATGAATTGCCCATTCTGGATATTTTTTATTCTTTAAAGACTTGGAAAGTTTAAATCTAGGTTCATTATTTATGACATGAGAAATTTTAAATTTATCAGTTGAAATATTTTTATTGATATTATCAATCTTAGCATAGTATGTATTTTTAGGTAAATAATCTAGGAGTTTAATCCCTGCGCTTTTTAAATCTTCTTTTAATTCTGAGTTTGGCAATGACTCAAAAACTAATAATTTGATATTGTTTTTTTTATCAGAATCGTTTATGTTAACGACTTCTAGGTTGTTCACATCATAAACCCCAGACTTTAAATAGAGCTGTTGGCCGTAAAACGAATAAGAAGTAAAAGAGATAATAAACGAAAGTAGTGCAATTCTAATCATAATAAGCATTTCAATTGGATTTGCAATTTACTCAACTTAATTAAAAATACCTAACTGCTACGCTATAACTTCAAGGCAAACTCACACTTTTTTAATTTGGTAGACTAAATATTTGGCTTTAACCGCATATTAGGATTATGAGACTTGGCTGTTCGTGCTAACGAACACTCAAAA
>JBBEBO010000068.1:0-31764 GCA_040882265.1 Brumimicrobium sp.
AAAAATAACACTTTGCACCCTTTTTTCCTATTCTTTTATGAATTTTTCAGGTTAATTGTAACTTAACCTGCATTATTCATGAATTTCCTATTCCAAAGCCAAACTGCTCCGCCAAAGGTCGGACAGGCTGCTACCTTTGGAAATGCTCAAAATTTTTAATACCCAAAAGTGGGTTGCACCGCGAAGCAGCACCGAAGGTAATTCTGAGCATTAAAAATGTCTGTGCTTCCCAGATCTATTGACATTTTGACTTTTTCCCGAAAAACGGGACAGGCAATTACGAAACCCCATGAATAATGCAGGTTAAAAGTCCCTTACATTTTTTGAATCACAAAATCTGTACGCCTGTTTTTTGCTTTGTTTTTCGATGAAGTATTAGGTACTTTTGGTTGCGTTTGTCCATAACCTTTAGCATCAAGTCTTTTTTTACTGATTCCTAAACTTATAAGGTAATCCTCAACACTCTCGGCACGTCTTTCTGAGAGTATTAAGTTTTTTTGAGGATCTCCTTCATCATCAGTATGCCCTTGGATTAGGATAGTTATATTCTCATTTTCTTTAAGAAACCTTCCAAATTGTTTAAGGATAAACTTTGATCGACTTGAAAGTTCTGCTGAAGCTGTTTCATAAAGTATATCGTTGATAGTGTAGGGCTTTCCAACTTCAATTTCTCTAACTTCCATATCTTTAGACCTTACTGTTTCACCTATAGCAAGCACATCTTTGTCTATGATTTGTGAATCAAACGCATGGCCTTCTTTTTTAACATTGATCATTACATCTTGTTTTTCCTCTGTATTAACAACCGCTGCATATTTTCCATCGTTACCATTCACTCTAACTTTTTGAATTTCTTCCGAATTCTCATAGGTTATTTCGATTTCAGCATCAACAACTGGGAGTCCCTCATTGTCTTCTAATTTTCCTTTAACAACAACCACTGATTTTGGTCTAGCCTCTTCATAGAGTTCAAACGAATATATATTCCAAACACCACGCTTCTTAGAAGAAAAGAAAGCTTCTTTACCATCAGTTGATACGAAAAGACCGATTTCATCATCTTCACTATTAATAGGGTAACCGATGTTTTTAGGCTTTGACCAATTTCCATCTGGTTGTTTCCTCATGTAAAAAATATCTGTTCCACCAACTCCGTTTCGTTCTTTAGAGACACTTGATACAAAATAAAATGTCTCACTATCTTGATGAAAAAATGGGCTTTTATCTTTACCAGGTGTATTTATTTCAGCGAACGGTCTGGCAGGTCCCCAAGTTCCATCTTCTAATCTATCAGAAATAAAAATATCGTTGTCTTTTGTTGAAGGTCGGTTTGCTGTATAATAAAGCGTGTTTCCATCGGATGATAACGTTGGCTGCCCCTCCCAACCATCTGCAGTGTTTATTCCTTCTCCAAGATTTTCTAATTCTTTCCAGACGTAATCATTACCGCCTTCACCTGTTCTTTCATAGTATGTTACATACAAATCACAATTTCTATACTGCTGTCCTCTGACTTTCTCATCCTTACATCCGCAAATAATCATCTCTTTGTTATCTACAGATAGAGTTGCAGCTCCGTAGCTGTCAAAAGTTCCATCGTTAAAAGGGTGAGAAAGCGGTTTTCCAGAGTCAAATTCGCCGTGCATATTTCTTCTTTTTGACCAAGTGAATTCTTCTCGCATTGTTGTGGTTAAATCCCCTTTGGCACTTCTATCAACACGTCGCGTATAAAACATGATTTCGTTATCTGGAGAAATCATTGGAAAAAATTCATCTCTTGTAGTACTTACATTTTTGACTATTCTAGGGTCAAATGGAACTTCATTTTCTTTAAATTCGACTTCTTCTTCGTATTTCACTATCACTTCTTGAACATCTTTAAGTCGTTTTTCGCGATCTTCAGAGAACCTAGAAATTTCTGAATGATCAAATTCTTTAAAAGCTTTAAAATATTTAATGGCTTCTTCCTGTCTATTAAAAGTATAGTTAATTAAACCTAAGTAATAATAACAGTTTGCATGATAATCCGAACAGCGTTCGATTGTTTTTTCAAATAACTCTTCAGCTGTCTCCATACTTTTGTCACCTAATTTTGGATTTGGACTTTTTTCATAATAGTCCATACCTCTGTTATAAGCGTACATAGCAAATTCATAGTAAGCCATTGCGTTGTCCTCATCTGCTTCTATTGCTTCTTTAAAGAGCATTGAAGCTTCCTGTGGCTCGGCTTTTTTCGCCTTTTCAATGGTTTTAATTATTTTCTTTTTTGGAGGTAGACAAGATTCATCTTCAACTTGAGCGATAGTTGTAGTTGAAAAAGTAAAACATAATACAGCAATAGTGAAGTAAAAGTAACGTTTTGTCATTGTAAAATATTAGTAAGAATATCAAATAAAAATAGTACACAATAGATAACGTCTCTACTTAAACAATGTTACAATTTTGCATAAAAAAAACGCCATCTAAAGATGACGTTTTTACAAATTAGTTGTTTTTCTTTATCTTAAAATATTTACATGCCCCATTTCGATAACACGTTTATCCCTTCCTGTTTCTTTAAATTCAATCTTCCAAAGATATGTTCCGTCTCTTACGGGTTTATTATTGTCTGGTCCATAAGTACCATCCCAGCCAACATCGGCATCATTTGATTCAAATATTACTTCGCCCCAACGATTAAATATTTTTAAGTTAAAGTTGTAAGGATCAAATCCAGAAGTGAAAACAGGTTGGAATGTTTCGTTGAAATCATCTCTATCTGGAGTAAACGTATTTGGAACATACATGATTAAACGATCTAATACATTTACCACTGAATATGCAGTATCAGTACAACCCTCTTCTGTATAGGTTATTAATTCTATATTATGGGTATCAGGTTCTGGTTGAAACTCAACGATAGGGTTTGTTAGTTCACTAGAACCCCAACCCGTTATGTTCCATTCATAACTGTCAGCATATTGAGAAGTATTTGTCATATCAATAATCGGATCCATAACATCTATCTCATCAGGGGAATAGTAGAAATCTGCTATTGGATTGTGATAAACCTCAATGTAATTAGCTTCTGAATGTGTATCCTGACAGCCTTCATCCGTTGTAACAATTAGTTCTAAACCGTAATAAGCTGTATTACCAGAATTGTTTTCAAAACAATCTTGGTACTCAGGAGAGGAGGAACTATACGAGGCCCCATCACTTAAATTCCATTGGTAATCAACTATATCTGAAGGACTGTTTACTAATGAAGTAGAATTTATAGAGAAACAAACAGGGGAGCAACCTGTTAAATCTTGCCCCTCAAAATTAGCTTCTGGTTTAGGGTGAACTGTAACATCGATGTCTTCATCACTCACACAACCATTATTGGAGGTTACAGTTAGATTAGCTGTAAAAATTCCATCTGCTTGATAAGCATAAGAAGGGTTTTGTTGATTTGATGTTCCACCATCTCCAAAATCCCATTCCCAATTCACGTTACTATTGTTTGTGTATTGACTAGAAATCGTCGATTCATCTTGAAACTGTGTATCGAACTCTAAACATACATCCGTAGGAGTGAAGTCTACTTCTGGTAACGGCCAAACAACAGCATCTGTAGAGAAAGTATCTACACAGCCATAATTAGTCGTAACAATCAGCGTTGTAGAGTAAACGTTTTCAGCTCCGTACTGATGTGTTGGGTTTTGTTGATTAGAATTATTTCCATCACCAAAGCTCCAGTCCCAATCAGTAATTACATCTCCGTCTATATCATCTACAGTTGAAGCATCTTGATATTCTGAAATTGTTTCAAAACAAGTTGGATCAACGGCAAAGTCTGATTCCGGTTGTGCATAGGCACTAATTGACTGTGTAACTGTATCTCTACAACCATCATCTGTGGCAACGACAAGTGTCACATCATAAATCCCAGCCGTGTTGTACAGATTGTTTGGATTTTCTTGATAATTTAGATTTGATCCATCATCAAAGTCCCATTCAAAGTTTGTTGCATTACCTGAAGAAGCATTTGTGAACTCTATATCTTCATAAAAACAGTCGTTAACAAAGTTGAAATCAGCTACAGGAAGGTCAAAAATATCAACAACAATCGTAGTGTCAGAAATACATCCATTATTTGTGACCACTTCTAAGTTAACGTCGTAAGATCCTATATTTGCGTAAGTGTTTCCTGGGTTTTGGTCCGCAGATGTATTTCCATCGTCAAAGTCCCAGTTCCATGTATCAACAGTGCCTCCATTGGGAACATTTGTTTGGTCAAAATAATCTGTTTGATTTCCAAAACACACTGGTGGTGCATCAAAATCAACTAATGCTAAAGGAAATACATCTATAGTTTCAGTTATATCATCTTTACATCCTGCGTCCGTCGTTACTGTAAGCTCTACATCATAACTACCATAAGCACCAAAGCTATGACTTGCATTTGGTGTACTATAATCAGTATTTCCGTCGGTGTTTACATCCCATTCTGTGGATTGAATAGTACCTGGTGCATTCACATTTGATGTTGAAGTTAATGTTGTTGCTAAATCCTCACATACTTCATCGAAGTCAAAATTTGCTGTTGGCATAGGAGGGTCAGTTAAAGTAACTGTGCTTTCAACCACACAATTATTCTCATCTTCAACATAAACATCATAAGTTCCTGAACATACATTTGTAAATTGATTGCTGTTTTGGAAAGTGACACCACCGTCAATACTATATTGAGCTTGTCCTATAGCTCCATTATCATTAATCGTAATTTCGCCAGTACACGCGTAATCACCATTTCCATCACATATTGGATCTGTGAGATCTTCAGTATACTGCAAGAAACAGCATTGAGGTCCTGGTGCAATTGTAAAAGTTTCAGTAACAACACAAGTAGATCCATTGTCAGCTACTTCTACGGTATAATTTCCAGGTTCCAAGTTGGTGAAATCACCAGTATTATTAGTCATCGGTGCACTTGGACCGTTTGTTAATTCATAAGTGTATGGACCAACACCACCAGCTCCTGCAGTAACATCTGCAGTACCATCGTGGTCACCTAAACAAGTTTCATCTGTTGTATTTACAGTCGGAGCACCCATACCATCAACAATTATTGTAACTGATTCTGAACAATTAAATCCAGCACCATCAGTATATGTAACTGTAATTGTTGTGTCTTGGTCTACAAATATCGTTTGAGTATCTCCATCTCCGTTTGGCCCAGTTGTACCAAGAATATTTGACCAATCATACCAAACAGGGTCGCAGTTTGTGGCTGAAATAACAACATTGTCTATCCCCCAGTGGTCACAACATGTTCCAGATGCTCCACCTTGAAACCATTGAATTATTGTATTTGGAGTTTGAGCTGCTGCTGGAAGCGGAAAACAATAGTTGTTCCACGAAGTCATTGTGGCATCATAACCACCATTCGGATCAAAGTAATGAATTTGAGTCCAAGTATTACCACCATCGTTGGAATACTCTAAATGTACACCTTCATTGGCTAAATCTGGTCCTTCACATGGTGCACCTCCACCTTGAGTAGAAAACCTTAAGTCAAAGCAAATCTCTCCACCACAACTAAGGTCTAATGGTGCCGTTTCTAATGTTCTTGGCGCAGTTGTCGTATTCCCCATCCACATATGTGGAGTGTTGTCAGGTCCTTGATCACAAGGATTGTCGAACTGACCAGCAGGGGATATATTCCATCCAGGCCCTGCATTAGAGTTGTTAAAGTCATTATTAATTGGTGTTGTAGTATAACCTGTTCCTTCTGCTGTAAGCGTAACATTGCCCCCTCCGCAAGGCACTGTTAATGTACTAGCGTCTATTGTCACATCGCATTGACCAAATAATAATTGACTTGTAAAAAATGTCGAGAGTAGAAGTAGATAATATAATTTCATAGCAGTTTATTTTATATTAGTGATCAACGGAAACTGTGAAGTTATCCAATTTAAATTTTGTTAATTCAGTATCGATGTCTGTGTTCTCATCGTTAAATCTATGGAAAAGCTGAAGCTTTTTTCCTTCACCTTGAGCACAAGTTCCACTTATAGTTTCATTTGCTTCAAGTGTGAGCGTAAAATCATACTCACCAGATTGATCGTTGCATGTTAAGCATTGATTATCGTACCACATTTTGGCACTCCAGGTGATTGTCACTTGAGTATTATTTTCATTTTTAAATGTCAATAATATTCTATCTTCATCGAAACCATTCTTCATGCTACATTCTGCATTTGAGGCTGTAACAGTTACACCGTTTTCAACTTGGATTATTGAATCATTATACTGAGCCGAAATGAACTCACTTATAAAAAAAGATAGTAGTAATAAAATTATTCTCATAGTCTTGTAGTTTGTAGAGTAATTGTGCTCCTGTAAATATAACGACTATACTTTTAATGAGTTGCTTATTTTTTTGAAATATTTTCAACTTATTTTTTTATTCACAACCACTAGTGTCCGTGAAAAATTAAACAGACCTCTCGCAAAGCTCATTTCGACATAGCTCAATGCATTTCGAGATGACGGAGAGTTGCGATTAATTTCGATGTTGTAGGATATACTGTAGGGACGAACGGTCGTTCGTCCCTACAGTATATCCTGCTACCTCACAACCTTACTTTCCGCGCATCTACTCGAATGAAATTAAAGGTCTCAATTTATGTCGGACATTATTGATTCAAAACTTAATTCTAATAAGAATGGTTAACTCGGTTAGCTTCTTTAGAAATGACGGTTGTATATTTTAACTCTATTTAATAACTCCGCTAAACTATCAAGTTCGGTTCACAAATATTATATTCAAAGCCAAATTACTTAGTGCCTTTTGAAGTGCTCGAAATTTTTAGAGCTAAAAAGTGGATTGTAATTCTGAAGAATAAAAATAACTACGTTTGTCAAATCGATTATCATTATTGACTTTTCCGAAGTCTTGGAATGCGGGTTAAGTGTTTGAGCCTGTTTTAATGACTTGTTTTATTTGTATAGTTATATCAACCATTACTTTTTATATATGTTTCCAATTGTTATACAAGCATGATTTTAAATTGATCGTTTTGAAGGGAGATTAATTCTTAACTACTTTAAAAAGTGTAGTGTTTTTCACATTTGAAACAGTTATAATGTAAATTCCTTTAGCTAATTCAGCGGTGTTTATGACTAAAATATTTTCCCCATCATAGTTTGAAATTAACCTTCCGTTTAAGTCTGAAAGGCTTGCATTAAAATTTCCTTTCTTTTCTATTGTAAGTATATCATTTGTTGGATTAGGGTATATCCTTACAGGTTTCTTTACTTCGGTGTTAACCCCAAGATTTGTAAGTTCAAAGATTTCTGAAGTATCTTTGCACAAACCGTTATTACTTGTGACCACATAGTACGCTCCGTTTTGAGTAGGTGTTATAGATTGAGTGAATAAGTTCATAGGATTATTGTTAAAGAACCACTCATACTCATCGGAAGTAGACGAATGAAGTTCACCGTTCGAGATTTCGATCATTGCCTTATTTGGAAGGCAAAAATGCGCCAAAAAACCATCGTATATCCCTCCTAAAAAACTTTCCTGATAACTTCCTGTGGTGGCAAAATCTGAATCTCCGCCATCTGTATAACCTGCAAGAACAAGTTGATTATTGGAGGTCATTTGGATACTATTTAGATAGTCATTTGATATTGAGCCAAAATAACTTCCCCAGATGTAATTCCCATAGATGTCAAACTGTTGAATAAAAGCGTCTGATCCACCTGATTTTGTTTCTTGAAACACACCTGTGGATGCGATCTCATCTGTGCTTAAAGTTTGTCCCCCGACGATTATTTTATTATTATTAGATATAATTTTTGAAAGATAATCACTGTTAGTACCACCAGTATAAGTACCCCAAACTCTTTGTCCTAGAGGTGAGAATTTTGCGATAAACCCTTGTTCAGAGCTAAGTTGGGTTGATTGATAAGCTCCAGGTGTTGTTATTTGATTCGGACTAGAAGCATCACCACATATATATGGGTTTCCATCTTTATCGATAGTAATTCCTTTAGCTTTATCTGTATACATTCCTCCGAAATAAGATCCCCATACCCGCGTTCCATTTTTATGAAATTTAGCGATAAAAGCGTTTGTGAAGCCATCTAGAGTTTCTTGATGTGTTCCCGTTGTAGAAATACCTGATGTTCCATTCGACCTACCAGTGATGTAGATAGCTTCGTTATTTACCGCAATTCCGTCAACTGAACTAGTTTGATTTTCACCATAAAATGTTCCCCAAAGGAAGTTTCCAGATGTGGAAAATAACGTTAAATGTCCACTTTCATTAGCGGTATTTGTTTCTAGGTGGGACCCAGATGATGCTATGTTATTTGTGCTAACTGTATGTCCACCAATGAAAAGTGTATCATTGTAATGTACCATAGTGGAAATAAAATCATGGCTATTCCCACCGTGATATGTACACCAGTCTCTTTGTCCATTAGGTAAAAGCTTTAAAATAAACATGTCATCTGCACCTTCCAGCGTCTCTTGATGTACAGCTGGAGTTGCGATTCCTTGCGAACTGAAGGTTACACCTCCAACATAAATGTTATCATTATCGTCTGAAACTATATTATAAACACGTTCTGTTTGAGGTCCACCATAATAAGTAGACCAAATTATATTGCCCTCCATATCAAACTTTGAAATATAAGTATCTAAATCACCTTGATAGTTTGTTTGAAACGCACCAGATGTTGAAATATTAGAGCTACTCATAGTCAATCCAACTTGATAGATAGTATCTGAATTGGTTACCGTTACACCTGTTGTTTGATCATACTGATCACCTCCAAAATAGGTATTCCAAATAAGGTCAGGTACTGGATCAATTATTAGCTTTTTGTTTTTTTTACGATTCTCAGCTTTAAAGAATAACTTACTCTCCTTAAATTGGTAATTAACATTTACTGCATTTTGATCTTCCTCGTAATAACTAAATGGAATTGATTCATTAATTTTACCAAATTCAGTCGGTATCTCTAAACTTTCATTACTTAATCTAGGAGCAGTTTGACTGTTAACAGATAAATAAAAACTATTCAAATCCGCATGAGGGTGAACTATAATATTGTACTTAAATTGACCTTCTTTAATTATAAACTCTATATCAACGCCACTGTCCACTTCGCGATAAGTAACCTTTTTAAATTTAGAAACATTATTTAAGGACTTTCCCCCTAAATAGAACTGAGTTTTATCTTTAAATTCAATTTCAGATTTTATTGAAGTGGGAAGTTTTGGGAAAATAAAATCGATTCGCTCACTTGAAACATGAAACTTAAAATTGTTGTTTTTTTGTTTGATTAATCTGGTGATTTCCTCAGGTGTCTCATTTATATTTTTTATTTCGTAAGAAAAGCCATTTTCCCTAAGAGTTATTGATAGCCCATTTTCCTTAAACTGGTATAAAACATCTTTATTCACCTTGCCATCAGGAGTAGTGATTTGCCCCTTGTTTTCAATGAATCCCTGAGAGGAATAAGACATGAATGTCACAAAAAAAACAAATATGTGTAGTAACTTGTTCATTACTGAAAGATACTAATTTTAATTAAGATAATTAATACTATCTATTTATTTTGCAAATGATTATTGAACAATAACCTTGAATGATGAGTGAAATCCATCCTTAATCAAAGCTATATGGTATACTCCTCTATCAAGTTCATCTATTCTAATGGACTGATTCGATTTTATTTTGTGAAACTCTAAGACTGTTTGTCCCAAGTTATTAAATATATAGACATCAAAGTTATCAATTTTAGTACTTTCAATGAATATTGTGCCGTTACTTGGGTTAGGAAATATTTTTAGAAAGTCTACTTCCGATTTAATCGATTCGTTGTTCACCAATTGATTAATAACTCCAACTCCATCTAAGTCAAATCCACCAGATTCGTATGGAGTGGAAAAAGGCTCGTTTATTTTATTTCCAAAACTGTCAAAAGTTCCACTCTCTCCAATACTTCCAACTACATCAATAATTTTTACATGTGTAATATTATTTGCATCAATTGATGAACTATCTTTTATTTCTTCTAAATCGAAAGGGGTACCATAACCACCTTTATATTTTCCAGCGAGATTGTAGATGCGTCTAGCATCTGTTGATCCAAAACCGTGTATTTGAACATCTGATTGCACCTCAGAGTGTGATGGGAACCTTACGTAATTAACTCCATCTGAACTCACTTCAACATGCGCAAACTCTAAATAATCATCGTTAAAACTATTTTCAAATATGGCAAAGTCGTAGCCAGCCCCGTTTATTATTGGATTTTCAAATGTTAGAATAGCTATGCCTGAATCTCCAAGAGAAACCACATCAGCGGCATTTCCGCTCGCTGGACCTAAAGCATTTGTGGGAGCACCATACGATGCTTTATTTGACCCTTGGGCTTCAATTGTTGTGTCTTCAATGTTTACGTAGCCCCTTGTAACTGAAATGTCTGTTGCCCAAGATGAAAATAAAGGACTATCTTTTTCAATTGCTGTAGATCCAGCTTGACCTGCTGGTGGTGCATAACTTTGGCTAAAAGTTACAAATGGAATGAAGAGCAGTATGTGAATTATTTTATTCATAAATAATAATGTTGTTTGGGTTTAATCCAACTTCAAAGCTGTTTTCTAATAAACCGTTTGAATTAAATATTTTTATAAACCCTGTGTTCGTAAAATTCATTGCATCAGTGCAGATGATCTTTTGATTTTCGAATGGAAAAGCGCCATATAAAGTTGTTACTTTACTTTCGTCTATTGAGCTGGAATTCACAAGTTGATTACTTGACATATTGTAGACATCGACATTGGAAGCACTGGTGTTGTAGTCATAATATGAAATGTATAAATCATCATTTTTTTTACTTAGCGTTGAAGCGAATATTTCCAAGTTTGTAATTTCTCCAGTGTTCACATTTATTTTTACAAGTTCGGATGGGTCATTTTCATAATCTCCTCTTTTTACCAAAAATAAATTATTGTCATGTGAAATGATATCTCCTGGATTATTCCCAACTGTAAATGTATCTGTGACCGTATTGTTTGATAAATCAATTTTAAAAACAGTAGAATCTACAGCTGGAAAATTTAACCCACCTGAATTTGTAACGTATAAATAATCGGATAAAATGGCTAAATCTTCGGGGTTTTGTCCAACCTTAATACGGTCAACTACGCTTAAGCTTGTCGTATCAATGATGTTAACATATCCATCATAACTAGTTACATACGCTTTGTTCCTCCAAAAATCTATGCTCCGTGGTTGTTGTCCTTGGCCATTGTAATTGAGGCCGATTTGTTTAATGCTTTTTAAGTTTTTAGGGTTAATAACCTCAACTGTACTTGAAGCATTTACAACGATATATATTTTTCCTCCATATCGTTTTAAGTCGTTTCCTGTATCGCCTAGTAGTCTGTCATTTTTCTCAAGAAACATGTTTTGTTTTACAGTTTCTTTTTCGAAATCGATCCACGATAGTGTAGCGTTATTCTGTTGAAATAATCCTTCGTTTAAAACGAGTATTCCATTTTTTAATTGATTGCTGTTAAAGTCTTCTTCATCACTAACTTTTTCTTTTTTACAGGAAACAACAAATAATAAAATGAGAATATATTTAATTGAGTTCATAGCTTAATTTTATAAAGTAATTTCTTCCAGGCATTACAAAATATCTAATAAAGTCGTAAGATTTATCAAATACGTTTTTTACACCAGCTTGGACTTTAATTTCATGTTTCTTTTTAAAAATAAATGCATACTCTAAAGAAGTATCAAAAAGTAAAAATGGATCTAAGGTATTCGCAGAATTATTTTGATTTAAACTATACCTTTCACCTATATAAAAAGAGGAGATATGAATTGAAGTGTTTTTATAAAAAGCACTTAACCTTGAATTAGCTGATACTTTTGGAGTATATGCAAGCTGGTGTTTGTAAGTTGGGCTGTCGCGATCAGAAATGTCTTCGACTGTTTGGTAAGTGATATTGCCATTCAATTCTACTGTTAAATCAGTGGAGAATTGGTGCAATAAATTCATTTCAAAGTCAGTTCCTAAAACTTCAACTTTTCCTACATTAGTAATCGACCAAACAAATAAATTTTTCGTTGGTAGTGCTAGAATTTTATTATCTACCAAATTATAATATCCACTCCATTTAAAGCTGAGTTGCGTATTTTCCATTCTTTTATTAAACGTAGCACCAATATTTGATTGTTTTGTTTCTTCTGGTTCTAAAGAGATGTTCCCAATTTGGGAATAATAGAGTTCATTAAAACTTGGTGGGCGCAAGGAGTGTTTATACCAAGCATAAAACTGAAACAGTTTTGATAATTTTTCACTGCTGTAAATTCCAAATTGTGGATTTAGTCTGTTGTAATATTTTTCATGTGATATAGTTCTGTTTTTATCAATAAAAAATTGATTAAATAATGCAGTATTCACCTCAAAGTAATTGGTTTGGTAGTTTATTTTAAACATTGCATTACTTGTTGATCGTGTTGGAATCCCCAAGCTTTCTCTATTGCTTTTAAGTTCACTCTGTTCAAAATCAGTTCCTAAAATAAAATCAAATTTATTAACCTTGCAAGTGGTGTTTACTCCGAATGTAGAGGAGTTTGTGGTGTATTGGTTATCTAAAAACCCTTGTTGGTTAAAGTAACTTGGATCGTGATAATGCAAAAAACGACGATTGTAAACTCCAAAAAGTCGCATTCTAAATTTATTCTCTAAGAGGGTGTAGTTAGCTCCAACATTGGCATTTTGTGTTTGCAAAGTTTCATCAGAGGTATTGTTGTATAAAATTACAGCCCCTGGAAGTTCTTTGTCTGAAGCATCAACATGTGCATTTAATTTTAATACATGTTTTCTGTTTTTGATTGTATCTCCATTCCATTTAATTCCTCCACCTAAATTGATAAAAAATTCATTAAACGAATTGTTTCTTCTAGTTCCGTCCATCGTGTGATCTCCCATACTTATTTGGTAAGGATAAGAACCATCTACATCTCTGTATTTCCCCGAAATGCTTAAAAAGTTTGATTTCCCACCTTTTTTTAAAGCTAAAAATCCTTCTTTTTGACCAAAGCTACCAATTGTAGTTGATGCTCTGCCACTTATTTTGCTATGAGAGAATGAGTTTTCGAATGTAGTTAGCATAATTGTACTCCCCATTACTTGAGAAGAAATTGGTGTGAGGTGATTTTGATTATTTCCCAAAGAGATGCTCACTTTTTCTATGTTATCAAGCTGAATTAACCCAAAGTCAGTTTGCCCATTTTGGACGTTTGAAGCGGGATAATCGTTGATTAGTAGTTTTGTGTGCTCGCCTCCAAGTCCGCGCATTGAAAGCGTTTTCATGCCTCCAAGTCCACCGTAGGATCTCATAGAAACACCAGAAACACGTTGTAATAGATTACCTAGATCGTGTGGAGCTAGTTTTTCTATTTCCGTGCGGTTGATTTCTGTTTCAGGATTTAACTCGGAAAGTTTGCCGTAAATATTTACAGGTTGGTACTTCTTTGGATCCTGCTGAGAGATAACAAGGTTGTTGAAAAGTAAAAAAATGCAGAGGAAGGATTTAAAAAGTACCTTCCCTCTTAGCGCTCTTTCTTTAAGGTGCACTATAACATCTTTAATCAAGACGCTAGAGGGAAGATACATGGTATTCATTATTTAACAAACAACTTCTTTGTTACAGTTTCACGCTTTGTTTCAAGCTGAATCAAATAAATCCCAGATGGAAGATAACCAACTTGAATTAAACTTGAACCAAAATGTTCTCTTTCATTTAGCGTGCGACCTTTTAAATCCATTAAACGAAGGGTTCCTTTTTCACTTTCAATGTGAACATTTTTTGAAGCAGGATTTGGATAGACACTGATGTCCATTGATGCTTCCTGAATACCAACAGTAGACGTTTTATATTCTAAATTATCAAGTGCAAAATATTTAGGCGTGTTAATTCCAAAATCACCAACATCAGATGAGGTAAATCCAAATGTTAGATAATTGGAGCCATTTAAATCCGCTAAATCGAAGTCTGTCCATTCATCTAAAATATAATGATCATTTGCGTCTGCTGATTGGTGATCTGCGAGATAAATTTCAGTTGAATCTACTAATTCATCATTATCATCCCACCCATAAACAGTTATGTAAAAGTAATCTTCACCATTTGTTCCATCGGGATCACCATTTGCATCATTAGGACTTCCAAACTGTTTTCCAAACTGATCACCATCTCGCATTGATATTCCTGCATAAGTTGTATTTACTATTGATACATTTCCAAAATCAGAGGGACTTGGAAGATACAATGTATCACCTGAGTTGTATAAAGCATAATTTTCAGAATTATTAGCGCCATTTCCAGCAAATGAACTGTACTGATTATTAGTGCCAGCAGTTGTATTATCAGTCATATTGGAATATGAAAAACCACTCCATACCACGTATGTTCCGAAATCTTCAAAGGAGTTTCCAAAGACCACACCGTTGGAAGTGAATTGTTCAGCGCCATCTGCTCCGTTGTAGAATGTGTCCACAGCCGGAAGGGTTAAATCTTCAAAATCAACTGTTGTAAATTGCGCTTTTGTAGTTGTTACGGCAAGTAGCGCACTCGCCAAAATGTAAAATTTCTTCATTTTTTTAATTTTAAATGAGTTAAACAATAAATAATAAAAAAATGAAGACCACAGAAGAGATACGAGATCTCTTTGAAATTAGAAATACCATGAAATGATAAGTCTGACTTTAATCTGAAGTCTTCCTTTAACGCGTTTATGGCAAGTCTTCTGACTCACTCCTTATTTTCCTCACCTTCCCATCCGTCAAGTGACAGACAGTGGCATCATGAGAAAAACTGTTAGAGCTTACAGCTGCAGATACAGTTCTTGATTTTCACAAGATTCCTTTTTAAGAAATATGGTATGCATATTTCACCTAAAACGTGGAGCAAAGGTAGTACGATTTTTTAAAAATACAATAGCTAGTTTTGAAAGCAGGGCAAACTCATACTTTTTTAATTACGTAGACTGAATATTTAGCCTTAACTGCGAATATTGGGATTATGAGTATGCTTTTTAGTTATCAATCCACTTGTTATTATCCAATTTTGATCAGCGGTTAAAAAGTGCTGTAGGCACTTACAATTTTTAGCGCTGGCATTCATGCCAGTGATTAAAAATTGAATCCCAACCCGTGAGTGCTGTAGGTACGACATATATTACTTTCCCATTAAAATTATAGTAGAACCAAAACTATGAGTTTGCCCTGAGTTTTGAAAGGGCAAACGCATTTGAATTTAAAACTCTTTTTTGGGTTAAATGTGTTTGCTCTGATTGTATTACTTCTATTAAAGAAGTACGACTTTGGTTTGTTTTACAATTTCACCAACATTGTTTTTTAAACGAACAAAATAAATTCCCTCTAAGTTATTTTGTGTTATTTGATTTTCCCCAGATTTTAGTTTCGAAGAAAATTCTTTTTTACCATTTAAGTTAAATAGTTCAAAATCTCCTTCAATATCTGTATTAACAAAAATCGTTTTGCCGTTGGAAGCCACTTTAATTAGATTGTTTTCTTCTTCTTCTGTAATAGATGAAGTAGCATCTTCAGTTCCTGTAATTTTTAAATAAGTTATACCAACAGTCATATTAGGGTTAGAAAAATCAAGCGCATCAAGGGTTATTGGTGTAGTATTCTCAAAGTTTACAATAACTGTATTAACAGTCCCAGTGTTATCTGAAATAACTCCAGTTTCTACTGCAGCTTCACTACCTCCTTCAAAGAGTCTTAAATCGAATGATATTGTTCCAGTTTGCGAAAAATTCATCTCTACAGAAATGTCAGTGTATGCATTGGCGTTTGAAACTACCAAGCTTCCAGATCCACCATTAGTAACGTTTACTTGATCTGTATTGGCAAATCCACCACCTTGAACACTCCAGTTTCCAGGCACAAATTCGTCCTGACTACCATCTTGTTCTAAAATAATTTCCTGTGCATTTATAGTTTGACAGACTCCAAAAATGGAAGCCAAAAAAATTAAAGTTGATAAAGTAAAATTTTTCATAGTGAGTTTTTTTTTGATGTTAAAAGTACAAATTTTCTCAATAGTTAGTTCAGGGCAAACGGATTTAAATTTAAAACTCCTTTTTTCGTTGATTTAATAAAACCAAAGGTTCTTTTTTTTTGCTGCGGGTTTTAGCCCGCAGATAAAGAAGAATGAGGAAGGTCTTATTTTGGCGCGACTTTATGCTTCAAAAAACGTGACAAAATATACTCTTTTCGAGATCTATATTTTAAATGCGTTTGCCCTGATAGTTAGTTAAACGTTTTTGTTAAGATTAAAATTTCACCTCAATATTTTAACAACTTACACCATACAAGCTTAAACCTTACATTAACTTTGTCAAAAAATAAAACTATGAAATTGTATTTTTATTTAGTTGGGTTTATATTATTAGCAACATCATGTGTAAATGATAAGGCTGACTCTACAAACGATAACACAATAACTTCAATTGAAACTGATACGCTAAAAAATAGTTACGCTGAAGCATTTCGAATTATAGAACATGAAGACTCTACGGAAATTCAAATAATAAATATTGAGAATAAAGAAGTAGAATTTAAGTATTTTATTGGTGTTGGTGAAGATAATAACAGCATCAAATTAAATCCAGGTAGAGTAGTGGCACTTTCTTCTACACATATTGGTATGATGGAAGAGCTGCAGCTGCTCGATAAAATCGTAGGAATTTCAAGTGATAAATATTTGTGTAGTTCAAGTTTGAAAAAACGTGTAGAACAAGGAAAAGCTTCAACTGTAGGTGATATTGGTAATGGTGACGTTGAAGGCTATTTAGCTGTTCGGCCTGATCTCATTATTTATTCTGGTTTTGATACTAAAGCTGCTATTTTACAAAAATTGAAATCAGCAGGGTTAAAAACATTTACAAATTATGATTGGAAAGAAACGCATCCACTAGGAAGAGCGGAATGGTTAAAAATTTTTGGAGTAATTTTTAATAAACGTAAAGAAGCAAATAGTTTGTTTGATAAAATAGAAAGTAAATATTTGGCACTTGTAGACAAAATGAAAAAAACGACAAGAAAGCCATCTGTATTAGTAGGAACAATGTATGGTGATGTTTTTAATACTCCTGCTGGAGAAAGTTATATGGCGAAATTATTAACAGATGCAAATAGTGATTATCAATATGCATCAACTTCGGGAACAGGAAGTTTATCCCTTTCACTAGAAGAAATTATTTCTGATAATAGGAATGTAGATGTCTGGTTAAACGTCGCAGCTCAAACTAAATCTGATATTGTTGATATGAATAAGAAATTTAATTTACTGAATGCCTTTCAAAAAGATAAGGTTTATAGTTATTATAAAAATGTGAATTGTTTTTGGGAAAAGTCTGCTGTTCAACCTCATATTGTTTTAAAAGATTTTTGTAAAATTTTTCATCCCAACATGTTCGAAGACGATGATTTAGTTTTTTATCACCAGCTAGAATGATTTTTTTTAACAAGTTTATAGTTCAAGGTTTAAAAATCCAAGGTTGTATTGGGGCGTGTCTACGACACTGTGTTTGATAAATATTTTACATAAAATACTAAAAATCACTATTGTCCGATATAAATTGAGACCTCTCATTTCATTCGAAATTAATCGAAACCCAGCGTCACCTCGAGATTTAATTTTTTTAAAAAACAGCATAAGTTGAAATGACGCTGATTGTTGAAGTAGGGACGAACGGCCGTTCGTCCCTACTTGATATAAAAATCACGCAATACACGCCCTACACAAAGTGCCGACGGATTCGGTAAATTCGTCACTAAATCTCGTTCGACGAGATGACGTCACTATGTCACTCGTCACTAATAATCGAGTGAGGAATCTTTTTGAGTGTAGCAGAACTAAGCTGCTTAAGCTTTTATTATCAATCAGTTAATAAAACACGTCATTGGTAGCTTCGCGAGAGGTCTATTTTATTGTTCCCGGACACTAGTGACTAAAAATAGTTGATTTAAGAGCGATTTATCAATAGCCGTGGACTTCAGTCCGCGGTTATAGATGATAATTAACAACCCTTTTTGGCGTGATTTTTCGAATAAAAAATCGTGACAAAAAGCATTCTTTGCGCATACATGTTTTATATTTTCTCCTCAGTATTTTCTACTTCTAAGTCATTTTTTTCCTTTTTCATTAAGAAAGAATGGATAATGGTTAAACTTATTAAAACACCATAAAGTATTTTATCAAAAAGAGAGACATCTTCAATAAAATATTGCAGTCCAAGCATGAAAATCATCATACTAAAATGGACGATTAAACCGCCAAGTAAGAAAATAGTATAGTAACTACTTTTGCGATACATCAATACAAGTCCAATAAATATTATTCCCCAAATAAAATTGTTAAGGAAATAATACTGTGTAATCGTATCGAGAAAACTTTGCTCATTAAACCCCAACTCACGCCCATTTCTACGTATAATAGCATTTACAGAAAACCCTTTATTTGCTTTTATTATATCCGAAGAAAGTATAACGAAATAGCTAATCATATTCCAAATTGTTAACAAAAACCATGAAAATAGATTAATAGAGAAAACAATTTTAGTAAAACCATCGGGTTTACGTTTTCCAAAAATGAATTGACTCAGCTTAACAACAAGAGGAATTGCATCCTCTGGTGACAAATTGTTTATTTTTTCCTTATCTATTTTCAGTTTCATGGATTCAAATTAAAACTATTTATAAAATAAATAAGAGATAAAAATAGCAGCGATTATCCCAGCTAGGTCAGCGAGTAAACCTAGTCCTGCAGCATATCTTGTTTTCTTAATTCCAACCGACCCGAAATATACTGCTAATACGTAGAAAGTTGTTTCTGTTGAACCTTGAAAAGTTGCAGCCATTTTTCCAACAAATGAATCAACTCCGTGAGTATCGAAAGTTTCGATCATCATTCCTCTTGCGGCGCTACCGCTAAAAGGTTTCATGAAGGCAGTTGGTAAGGCATCAACAAATTCTGTTGTGGTAACACCGACAAATATTAAACTTTCCTTTACTCCGTAAAATAATAGTTCCATCGCTCCAGAAGCTCTAAAAACCGCTACGGCAACTAAAATAGCTACGAGGTAAGGGACTATTTTTATAGCGATATCAAATCCTCCTTTTGCACCATCAATAAATGCTTCATATACATTAACTCTTTTTCTTACTCCAAGTACAATAAAAACTATGATCACAGAAAAGAGTAAGAAGTTGCCTCCAATATTCGATACAGGCTCAATATAATCGGGTTGGTTTGTTAACCAAATAAGTAAACCTACAATGAAAACTGTAATTGTTCCCAGATAAAGAAGTATAACTCGATTGAATAAATTAATTTTCTGTTTAATGGAAACAGCTATTAGTCCTACTAAAGATGCAAAATAGGTCGTAAATAAGATGGGTAAGAATACTTCAGAAGGAGAAATAGATCCAGCCCCTGTTCGGTAAGCTAAAATACTCACAGGAATAATTGTGAGTCCAGAAGTGTTGAGTACTAAAAACATGATTTGAGCATTGGAAGCTCGTGTTTTGTCTTCATTTATTTCCTGAAGTTGGTTCATTGCTTTTAATCCAAGTGGAGTAGCAGCATTATCTAAACCAAGCATATTTGCACTAAAATTCATCATTATAGATCCTTGCGCTGGGTGATTCTTTGGTACATCTGGAAATATTTTTAAGAATAGCGGAGAAAAAGCCTTAGTTAACATTTGAACTGCTCCACCTTTTTCGCCAATTTGCATTATGCCCATCCAAAGGCACAAAGCTCCAGTCAGATATAATGCTATTTCAAAAGCTCCTTTTGCACTACTAAACAATGCGTCAACGATATCCTTAAATACAAACATATCGCCAAATAGAATCAACTTGAAGAGTCCCATAAAAATGGCAACTACAAATAATCCTATCCAAAGCCGATTTAATAACATGTCGACGAAGTTCGAAAAAAAATAGCTAACTAACCTTTAGTTTGTAAGGAAATATTCACAAAGTTTTCAATAATAATAGCGCCATAGTTTCCAGAGAGTTCTGGAATAAACTGAACACCGTAAATTGGCTTTGTAGTGTGCATCATTGCTTCATTTATACTTGAGTCAGAACTGGCTAAAAGTTTAAAGTTTTGAGGAATCGATATTGTGCCAGCGTGATCCTCCATTAATTCTAGGTCAGGTGGTAATTTATCAAACAATGAAGTTTCTTCAATTAGACCTATCTCCACCAATTCGTTTATATAAGGTTGGTAAGCAGGCAAAGCTTGAAAACACAAGCCCAAAAAGTGATGTCCAACGCCAATTCCTAAAATTGGGAGTTCAAGTTTTAGAAGTAAATCAATTTTCTTTTGGTAGTTATCTGTATTTGATTCATGTACGGATAGATGAGCGCTTGAAATAATAATTCCTTTTATGTTTTCATCAATACTACTCTCATCAATATCAAAAATTGAAACAGTTTTAAGATCCACGTATTGATCGATGAGGTCTTCGAGACGGTGTATAAATTTATACCCACAATCAACTAGTAGAATCATGGTTTACAGTTTTGATAAAGTTCGTAAAGTCCAAATTGAATTCACGCTATTTTTTTCGACATCTAATTCATGAAGTTTCAGTAAATCTGAGTCGCATTCTTTTACATGAAAGTAAAGTGATGACTTATCGTTGTAATAGAGTTTAAAAAGCGTGTCCTGATGAGAATCATTAAGTGTTAAAATATATTTTCCTTTTTTTCCTCGAAAGCTCGCAAGGTGATTTAGTTCTTGTTCTATAAATTCGCCGTCTTCGTAAAAAATAAATGTTTTTTTAAACTCATTTGTTTGCTTAGCTGTTTCCTCCCCATTTGTTAAGATACTTTCAGCGACCCAAACTTTGGCGCTGTTAGAGTGTATGATTTGCATGGGAAGTATTGGCTTTAAATCACTCTCAGATATACAGCTTGATAAAGCTAAAATAATGAGTGTTATGCAAAAAAATGATTTTTTCAAAATATCAATTTTTTCTCTTTAATCCGTTGTTCAATCATTTTAGAGGCTTCTTTTTTTAACTTTTCAGTTTTAAACTCTCCTTGTAGATCTCCAACTGCTTCAACGAAGTGGTACTTACCATCTTTGTATCGTATCAATACATCATATCGATCGAACTTACTATCCCCAAGGTCATCAATGACAGCTACAACTAAGTCGTCAATTTCATTAGGGCGTGATCGCTTTTCGACTAAATAACCTATAATTCCATTAACTAAAATCAATTCTCCTCGCTCTCTAGTGAAAATTAAAAGTCTGCGATAAGGATAATTATTTACTCCAGATTTAACTTGAAGTATAAATGCATCGCCAATCTCTCTTTTATGGTTGTATTCATAAAACTCAAAATGTTTAGGGGTGCAAGGAACAGCGCCATCTTTTAAAGTATCAGAATAATGAGGTTGACAAATATGTGTTTCAGCTAAAAGCTCATACTTTTCTTGACTATCGAAACTAGTTTTATCAAAAAGGGTAGAAATTTCAGTTATTTCCGATTTAAAATTATCTTCCTTCTTTTCTTCTGGCTTTGTCTCGCAGGAAATAAGAGTAATTAATAAAAACAATAGACCTATTAACTTCATAACTGTTCAATTGTTCCACCTAAGCGAATTTTTTCTTTCACTTTTGGCTCACCTTCATAGCTTATAGTTCCGCCACTCGTTACCTGAGCATCTAACTCTTCGGATGCTTTACAAATAATTTCACCACCAAAAGAGATTTTCGCATCAACTTTTTTTGCGTCTAAATTAGCAGCTCCGATGGTGCCACCGGTTTTAACCTCTGCTTTTAAGTGCTCGGTTACTCCGCTTAATCGAATAGATCCTCCTTTGCTAATTTCAGCATTGATTCTTCGTGTGTTGGCATGAATAGCAATCTTGCCACCAGAAACAGATTTTACACCAATGTTATTGTTTTGAAAATCAAATTTTTTATCCACCCTTATTTCTGTACCGTTTCTAGCTTCTAAATATTTAAAACTTGGTATGTAAAGTGTGATGTTTAAATCGACATCGTCGAGAAGACTTCCGCTATATTTTATTTTTAATGATTTGTTAGAATAAGTATACGAAAGATTTTCTATATCTACTTCTTTGCTGTGCTCTACAGCAACAGCTTTCATTTCTGAGGAATATTCAATATCTACAGTAAAACGACCTTGAATTATTAATTCCTCAAAAGAAGATAATTTTTGTTCTGTTGTTTCTTGTGATAGTCCATTTAGTGAAATACTTATTAGAAATACGAGAATGATTTTTTTCATTTTAAATTTTTTAGTGTGTAAAAACGTAGGTGCTTTGCTCTACAGCATGTTTTAAAGCAGTTTGATTAATACCTGTTGATATGTTGTGATTATCAAACCATTCTACCATTTTTTCGGTTGGCATGTTACCCGTAAGTTTGTCAGTTGCCATTGGACAGCCGCCAAAGCCTTTAATTGCACCATCAAATCTTCTACAGCCAGATTTATGAGCCGCTTTTAGCTTTTCTTCATAAGTATCTGGAGTGGTGTGGAGATGTGCTCCAAATTCAATATTTGGCATTTCTGGAATCAATGCATTAAACAAACTTGTAATTGAGCCTGGGGTTGCAACACCAATTGTGTCAGAAAGCGCAATGACATCAATTCCACAGTGGTTGTTTAATTTTTGCGACCATTCAACAACAAGGTCTGAATTCCAAGGATCACCATAAGGGTTTCCAAAGCCCATTGATAAGTATACTACAACTTTTTTATTATTTCTTTTTGCTATAGAACAAATTCTTTCAAGTCTTTCAACGCTTTTTGAAATTGAGGTATTTGTATTTCTTTGTTGAAATGTTTCAGAAATTGAAAATGGATATCCTAAAGTATTAATTTGCTCAAATTTACAAGCATCTTCAGCACCTCTTTCATTAGCAACAATAGCTAAGAGCTTAGAACGTGTTTTTGATAAATCTAATTTTTCGATAACTTTATTTGTATCAGCTAACTGAGGGATTGCTTTTGGTGATACAAAACTTCCGAAGTCGATTGTATCAAATCCTACTTTAAGTAACTCATTTATGTATTTAACTTTAGTTGTGGTTGGAATATTATGGGTTATTCCTTGCATTGCGTCTCGTGGGCACTCGATAATCTTTAGTTCTTCCATATCACGAATATAAGAAAATGCACTATTTCTTGAGTATTTCTTTGTTAATTTTTCTAACTAATTTTGGTCCTTCATAAATAAATCCAGTATAAATTTGAATTAAATCAGCTCCTGCGTCAATTTTTTCGATGGCTTCTTTGGAAGAATGTATTCCACCAACTCCAATGATAGGAAAGGCTTTATTAGATTTTTCTGATAAGTAACGAATAACTTCAGTAGACCTTTTGGTTAGAGGTTTTCCAGATAAACCACCTGCACCAATTTCATCGATGTTTTTACTTTTAAGACCTTCCCTGCTTATTGTAGTATTTGTTGCTATAACTCCATCTATTTCTGTAGATTTTATGATTTCAATAACATCATCGAGTTGTTCATTTGTTAAGTCAGGTGCAATTTTTAAAAGTATAGGTTTTTGAATGGCTTTTTTTAGATTTAATTTTTTTAATTCACTAAGTAGTTTTGTCAAAGGTTCTTTATCTTGTAAAGCCCTAAGATTTGGAGTGTTTGGAGAACTTACATTTACTACAAAATAATCAACATAAGGAAAAAGGGCTTCAAAACAAATGACATAATCATCGATAGCATTTTCGTTTGGGGTGGTTTTGTTTTTTCCAATATTTCCACCAATTACCACATCTGTTTTTCTTTTTTTAAGTTGTTGAATCATTTTCTCAACGCCTTCATTATTGAAGCCCATACGGTTAACTATTGCTTCGTCTTCTGTAAGTCTAAAAAGTCTTTTTTTAGGGTTGCCAGACTGTGCTTTTGGTGTAACTGTTCCAACCTCGATAAACCCAAACCCACAATACGCTAATTCATTGTAGAGTTGAGCGTTTTTATCAAATCCAGCAGCCAATCCAACAGGGTTTTTAAAAGTGAGTCCAAACAATTTCTTTTCTAATCCTTTGTCTTCTATCACATACATCTTTTTCCAAAGTGATTTTACTCCAGGGATTTTTAAGGCGAATTTAATGAGTTTAAATGTGAAATGGTGAACCTTTTCAGGGTCGAATTTGAATAAAACTCGTTTAATTATAGAATACATTTATAAATATTTTTACAAAAATAGAAATAAAAAAAGGTGAGCGGAAACTCACCTTCAATTTTATGAGATATAATTAGAACTTAGTTCTACCTTGCCATTTTGTTCTTGAACCACGTCTCTTTTTAGGATAAGTGATGTTTCTCGTTAAAACAATATTGGCAAACAAATAAGCGTCATTGTCTTCGGGATTTCCACGTTGCATTCCTGTTGTAAACCAACTATGATTTTCAATGGATGGATTAGCAGCATATACGGCGTCATCACCAACCTCAGATTGTAATACATTAGGATCGTAATATTCAGTACTTACGTCATCAATATAATCTGTAAATGTTTTGTTGTAGGAAACCTCCATACCAATTCTCCAGAAATTACCAATTCCAAGTTTAAACCCAATACCAAACGGAATTGCTAAATTAAACTTCCCATATTCTTCAGCACCTCCAGGCATACCTTGTCCTTCAGTTCGAAGTGGTCTTAAGTTTGTCCATTCACCATCTATTTGAGTTTGAGGATTGAAATAAAATCCGCTTATACCAGAAAATAAATAAAGTAAGTCAGCTTTTGGACGCATACCTCTTAAGTTTTTAATCTTGTATCGCGCGCCGACTTTTTCATTGGCAAGAATGATACATTCTAATCGTTGAGAAAGTTCTAAAATTGGAGATCGAAAAGATAAATTTCTACTTCTTCTAATGATTTCGTCTGTATTTGCATCATCCCCTTGTACTAGAGCGAAATAAAGTTGTGTACTTGTTGCCCATCTTGGGTGAAACCTAAACCGATAACCGACACCGACTCCAGGTCGGGTCATATTCCAATCAATATCCATTGGTGATTTTTGAGTGCCAATTTGGTTTCTACCACCTAGATCTCCTAAAAATTGACTTGCACCCAGAGCAAAAAACAACTCGTGTTTGTTCATTGACCAGTTTCTAGAGGAGTTGAAATTAGAAGAAGTTTGTCCTTGGGCACAAACACCTCCAATGAATAATAAAGAAATAGTAAGTAATTTAACTTTCATAATGCTCCTAAAAAATGCTTAGCTTAATTTCAACTTCCAAATTTATGAAGGTTATGTCAAATATACAAGTAATTTCAAAACTTTAATAATCAATGTATTGTTGATAACGGAAAATCAATATAAACTCGTCGTAAAGATCTAATTAGTAATCATTTGCTTGGTATTAAATAATTGTGAAATTCTGTCGTTGCAAGCAAAGATTTATCAACTATCAACTCATTGAGTTTTCCAAAAACATTTCTAGTAAAAATTGAAATTTGAATTGAAGAATTCATGTATTCTTTTATCACGTTTATAAGCTCACCGTCCTTGGGACTAACAAGATCAATAGGTGATTCAAGCTTAATTCGCAATATAATTTTTTTGCCAATTCGACGTATCGTTATAATTATATATTCACCTTCCTTTTGGATGGATAAATGCGAAAAATGATGCGTTCCAAAATGTGTTACACTTCCATTATATTTAACGTAACCGATATAGACACTAGGACGAAATACTAACCATTTGGGTTTAGCTAAAGCAAATTGAACCGAAAGGCTTTTTGTTTTAAATTGATTTGCATGTCCCCATACATATTCTTTAGGAAATGATTGCCCCCAGTTCTTTTCAATATATCCTTTTCCACTCTTGAATTCAGTTTTTTTATTGTTTAGATCAATAGCTCCAGTAATCATTGAGTTAGTTGTGAGAACATCGTGTTTGCATTCTATATTGGGAATGTAAGATAAAAAGCCCATTATACTCGGACTCCACCAGCTCCTTTTCCAATCATTGCGATTGAGGATTTTAATTTCGCCATTGACATCAGGAAGGGATAATTTTACGGTATTGTTTGAAAAAATATTTTCACCGATTGAGAAATTAAAAGTATTTCCATTTGTGTCAAATTCACTTAACGGAAATTTATAAAAATAGGCTTTGGATGATTTATTTGAAGCTACCTGAATAAAAGCATGGTTTTCTGTTTTAGAAAATGAAATCCCCGCAATTACAACAATCATTTCACCTTCCTCATTGACGAATTTATAATAAAAGCCTTCAAAATAAGGTTGGTTAGAAGTGGTTTTATGAAAACCTTGGTTATATATGTTTTTTGAAATTGGACTCATTTAGCATTAACTATTTGACAATAACAGAGGTAATACAAATAATGTTCGTTTTAAATGATCAATTGATTTGTAATTCATTTAGGTTTGCATAAACACCTCCTGAAATAGACATAAGTTCATCATGCTTGCCTTGTTCAACAATTTGACCTTTATCTAAAACCAATATTTTGTCTGCTTTACGTATTGTTGACAAGCGATGAGCAATTATAAATGAAGTTCTGTTTTCCATGAGTCGGTCGAGTGCATCTTGAACCAACTTTTCCGATTCTGTATCAAGTGCGGATGTGGCTTCGTCTAAAATTAAAATAATTGGATCTTTTAAAATGGCTCTTGCAATTGCTATGCGTTGTTTTTGGCCACCAGATAATTGGATTCCTCTATCTCCAACCTCTGTTTCAAACCCTTCTGGGAAAGATTCTATGAAATCAAATGCATTGGCTTTTTTTGCTGCCTCGTAAACTTCTTCTTTACTTGCTTCTGGTTTTCCAAATAGGATGTTTTCTTTAATTGTTCCGCTAAATAGGATTACTTCTTGTGGTACGAGTGCCATAATTCCTCGAAGATGTTCTAACGATATATTTTCAACCTTGTGATCATCAATTGTGTATTCTCCATTGATTGGCTGATAGAATCGTTGTAAAATAGCAGCAACTGTAGACTTTCCAGCACCTGATGAACCAACAAGCGCAATTTTCTCCCCTTTTTTCACGTCGAAAGACAAGTTTTTCAATACTTCCATATCTGGACGCTCAGGGTAGTTGAACGAAACATTTTTAAAAGAAACTGTACCTGTTATTTCGGGCTGTTCTCTTCCTTTGTAGAGATCATTCTCCGTTTCTTCTTGAATGAGATTCATTAGGTGTTCTGTTGCACCAACTGCTTTTTGAACTGATGCATATAAATCGGGTAATGAACCTATGCTCGCTCCCATGAAAACCGTAAACATGACAAAAGAGAAGAAGTCGCCTTTGTCTAAAGTTGCATTGGGTCCAATCGTCATATGTAGTCCTTGCCAGATGATAAATACAATTGCTCCAAATAGACACATGATTATAAATGAAACAAATACACCTCTCCAATTTCCACTTTTAATGTTTAATTTACGAATTACTTCGATTGCTTTCTTATAGCGGGATAGAACAAACTGTTCGTTTGTGAAGGTTTTTACGTTTGTGATTCCCATCATGTTTTCTTCAATGATGGTATTCGACTCCGCTGAAGCATCTTGTGCTTGTTTACTCAACTTTTTAATAAATCTACCGAATATAACAGCAACTAATGCCATTACAGGTACTGTAGCTAGCATTATTAATGCGAGACGCCATGAAACAATCGTTATAAAAATAATAGATCCAACAATAATAATAATTTGCCTAAAGAATTCCGCAATGGTCGTTCTTAGAGTATCTTGAATTAGACTTATATCAGATGAAAGTCTACTCGTTAACTCACCCACTTTGTTTTTATTAAAAAAGTTCATAGGCATATAGATGAGCTTACTAAAAGCATCTTTTCTAATGTCACGCATCGCATTTTCTGTAACTTTAGTGAAAAGAACAATCCTAAAAAACGAAAAAACACTTTGAAGTATAAAAAGCACTAACAGTAGAAGAGCAACGGTATTTATGTTTTCAAGGCTTATATTTTCAAGCATTGAGGTGTTGTTTTGACCAATTGCTGGAGTTGTTGTATCTTCACCACCCAATAGTTGACCGAGTAGATAAGGGAAAAACAATCCAGCCGAAGATGAAAGAAGCAAAAATATCCAACCAATGAAAAACATAGTTTTGTATGGTCTAAGGTATTTGAATATGCCTTTTGCTGTTTTAACTGAGTCTTTACTTAACTTAATACGTTCTTTCTTTTTATTTTTGGGTCGAAGCATTCAATGTTTTTTCGTTATTTCGAGTCACAAAGTTAATGGAAGTACGGGGATTTATTGAAAAAAAGAATAATTTTGTCTTAAGGCTTTGTTTAATTCAAAAAATCATTACCTTTGCCGTCCTCAAAGTTAAGAGCAATATTAAAATTACATAGGTTATGAAAAGAACATTTCAACCCTCGCAGAGAAAAAGAAGAAACAAGCACGGATTCCGTAGCAGAATGGCAACTAAAAATGGTCGTAAAATAATTGCTGCGCGTCGTAAAAAAGGTAGAAAAAGTTTAACTGTTTCAAGTGATAAGTTAGCAAAACGCTAGTTATTAACTTCGTTATAAATATACTTAGTCCATCGAATGTCGGTGGACTTTTTTAGTTTAAAAAACCATTTTCTTCACTAAATATGGTGATGTTGAAAAAAGTTTCAACCTTTTTTGAGTAATGACTTGAAAATTGTTTGAATTACTTATACTTTAGTGGCGAAAATAAATCAAGGGAAAAAGATGAATTTACACGAATATCAAGGAAAATCAATTTTAAATAGCTTTGGAGTACCAATTCAAGAAGGCGTAGTAGTTGATAAATTAGAGGATGCAGTAGCAAAATCAAAAGAATTATCAGAAAAAACGGGAACAGAATGGTTTGTTGTTAAAGCTCAAATTCACGCAGGTGGTCGTGGTAAAGGAACGGTAGAGGAAACAGGTTCCCACGGTGTAGTTCTAGCGAAAGGTATTGACAAAGTAGAAGAAACTGTAAAAGGTATCTTAGGTGGTCACTTAGAAACTGCTCAAACAAATGGAGTTGGTAAGAAAGTGAGCAAAGTGTTAATTACAGAAGATGTTTACTATCCTGGAGATAACGAGCCGTCAGAAATTTATATGTCTGTCCTTATGGATAGAGATAGAGGTAGAAACGTAATCATGTATTCTACTGAAGGAGGAATGGATATTGAAGCAGTAGCTGAAAAAACGCCAGAACTGATTTTTAAAGAAGAAATTGATCCACGTGTTGGAATTCAAGGTTTTCAAGCTAGAAAAATTGCTTTTAACTTAGGTTTAAGTGGAAAAGCATTTAAGGAGATGACAAAATTTGTTACTGCTTTGTACAGTGCGTACGTTGGAGCTGACGCTTCACTTTTTGAAATCAACCCAGTTTTGAAAACATCAGATGATAAAATCATTGCTGTTGATGCTAAAGTAACACTTGATGACAACGCATTATTCCGTCATAAAGACTACGCTGAAATGCGAGATAAATCTGAAGAAGATCCTGCTGAAGTAGAAGCTGATGAGGCTGGATTAAACTTTGTGAAATTGGATGGTAACGTTGGTTGTATGGTAAACGGAGCTGGTCTTGCAATGGCAACGATGGATATTATAAAGCAATCTGGCGGTAATCCTGCTAACTTCCTAGATGTTGGTGGTACAGCAGATGCTGCTCGTGTTGAGAAAGCATTTGACATTATTTTGAAAGATGAAAATGTAAAAGCGATCTTAATTAATATTTTTGGAGGAATCGTTCGTTGTGATCGTGTTGCTCAAGGTGTCGTTGATGCTTACAAGAACATGGGAGGAATTCCAGTTCCAATTATTGTTAGGCTTCAAGGTACAAATGCGGTGGAGGCTAAGAAACTTATTGACGAATCTGGTCTTGATGTTCACTCTGCAGTATTACTTCAAGAAGCTGCTGATAAAGTAAAAGAGATTTTAGCTTAATTGAAAATTAATTTTTAATATACTTCTAAAGGGGGAACATGGTTTATGTGTTCCCTTTTTGTTTTCTTTGATTTTTTATATGACTATATTGAATAGAAACATGATTATTTACAAAACGAGAGAAGAAATCGAGCTGATGCGCGAAGCAGCTCAGGTTGTAAGTAGAACATTGGGGAAAGTTGCTGAAGCTATTGAGCCAGGTATTACAACACTAGAGTTAGATGCAATTGCAGAAAGTTACATTCGATCACAAAATGCTGTTCCTGGGTTTTTAGGGTTGTACGATTTTCCAAATACACTTTGTATTTCTATTAATGAACAAGTTGTTCACGGTTACCCTACAAAAGAACCTATAAAAGATGGCGACATTGTTTCTGTTGATTGTGGTGCTATTTTAGAAGGATATTACGGCGATCATGCGTATACGTTTGCCGTTGGGAATGTGGCACCTGAAACACGAAAGCTTCTCGAAGTGACACATGAATGTTTGAATATTGGTATTGAGCAAACAAAAGTAGGTAATCGAATAGGAGACATTGGTTATTACATTCAACAACATGCAGAAAAACACGGATATGGTGTAGTTAGAGAACTTGTTGGACACGGAATAGGTAAAACAATGCACGAAGAACCGCAAGTTCCAAATTATGGTAGGAGAGGACGAGGCAAAAAAATTCAGGATGGACTTACTATCGCAATTGAGCCAATGATCAACATGGGAACCGAACGCGTTAAATATCTTGAAGACAATTGGACAATTGTTACCGCTGATGGAAAACCAAGTGCTCACTTTGAACATGATGTAGCAGTAATTGATGGAAAACCCGAAGTGCTTTCTACTTTTAAATACGTAGAAGAGGCTTTAGCAAAAAAATAAAGCATGGAACAATTGCGGAAAGTTGTTGCCGTTGGTTGTTTGACATATGTTTTATATGGACTAATAAGTTGGTTTCAATTAGGTGTTTTTCTACCTCCGCTTCCTGTTAAGCCTTTTATATTTTTAGGTTTCATCCTTTTTGGACTAGTGAATGCTATTCAGTCTGGTTTTAATAAATTGGATGGATCTTTCTATTTATGGATAGTTCTTGTCGCTGTAATCAATCAGAGTTTTTTAGAATTATTTTTATCGACTCCTGAGCTTATCAATTTTCAAGATTCAATCGAGGTGTTTTTTGAATTACTGGCTGTTTTTTTATTTATACTATTTAATACATTGATAATTATCTCACTGCGAAGAATCAACTACAATTTCACCCTTTATTTTTTGATATTAACTATATTGGTGATTATGATTTTTGCTTTACCTAGCTACATTGATTTGCAGAAATCAACTGTAATTATGGGATTCATTTATTTCATGACGCAAAGATTTAGTCGAAAAACTATAGATGCAAGTGTCCAGCGGACAATTGTTATCTTAACAGGTGTGGCGATAATTGAGGTAATTGAAATGATAGCTTTACATCAATGAGTTGAATATTTGATTTAATTTTTCAAAAGACACTTTAGTTTAAAAACTATAAATTAAATATTGATTGAAAGATCATCTAATCAGGTCGAAATATCAATATTTCACATGGAGGACTAGAATAGATTAAATTTTTTCAAAAAAACACTTGTAGAATGCTTTGAATTTGTATTTTTGCACTCCGCATCAAAAAGATGATGTCGGTGATTTGAAATAAAAGTGAGGTGGGTGAGTGGCTGATCCGTCAAATGACGGATGCTAAACATGCACAACA
>JBBEBO010000069.1:0-4977 GCA_040882265.1 Brumimicrobium sp.
CCATTACCGAACGGTCGGCACTTTGTGCGGTTAAAAACTTACTGGTAAAGTATCCAATACGCAATTTAAAAATAAATCAAGTACAATACCTTAGAGAAATTATAAGTTAAAAATTCCTCATTAAAATCATTCTCGTATTTTTGCACTAACATTTTTTTGAAGAAATAACATGAATATAGAAATCACGCTTCCAGACGGATCAATCAAAGAAGTTGAACAAGGTACTACTCCACTTGATGTAGCAAAAAGTATCAGTGAAGGACTCGCAAGAAATGTACTTGCAGCAGAGGTTAATGGTGAAGTAATTGACTCCACAGCCCCATTGCAGGGAAATAGTGATTTAAAATTGCTCACCTGGAACGATAAAGGTGGAAAATCTACCATGTGGCACTCTTCTGCTCATTTGATGGCTGAAGCTTTAGAACATTTTTATCCAGGAATTAAATTGGCGATTGGACCTCCAATTAAAAATGGATTCTATTATGATATTGACTTCATGGATTACACTTTTACTGAAAAGGATTTAGAAAAAGTGGAGCAAAAAATGAAAGAACTTGCTAAGCAAAAGAATCCGTATCTAAGGAAGTCTATTTCTAAACAAGATGCAATTGAGTTTTACAAAGAAAAGGAAGATCCTTATAAACTGGAACTTCTCGAGGATCTTGAAGATGGAGAAATCACTTTCTACACACAAGGTGAGTTCACAGATTTGTGTCGCGGACCACATATCCCGCATACAGGATATATTAAAGCTATAAAGCTGACTTCAATTGCTGGAGCATATTGGAGAGGTGACGAAAAAAACAAACAACTGACTAGAGTATATGGCATCACTTTTCCAAAGAACAATGAGCTTCAAGAGTATTTAGAAAAGCTAGAACTTGCTCGTCAAAGAGATCACAGAAAACTTGGGAAAGAACTCGAACTTTTCACTTTTTCTCAACGTGTTGGTCAGGGCTTACCTCTTTGGCTACCAAAAGGTGCGGCCTTGCGAGAAAGACTTGAAAATTTCCTTAAAAAGGTTCAAAAAGAAGCAGGATATGACCAAGTGATTTCTCCACATATTGGTCATAAAGAACTTTATGTTACTTCTGGACATTATGCGAAATATGGCGAAGATTCTTTTAAACCTATCAACACGCCGGATGAAAATGAAGAGTTTTTATTAAAACCGATGAACTGTCCGCATCACTGTGAAATATATAAAGCGAAACCTCATTCATACAAAGATTTACCCGTAAGATATGCTGAATTTGGGACAGTCTACCGATACGAGCAAAGCGGTGAGCTACATGGACTCACACGAGTACGCGGATTTACACAAGATGATGCGCATATATTTTGTACGCCAGACCAAGTAAAAAGTGAGTTCCAAAGTGTAATTGATATTGTTCTATATATCTTTAAAACATTGAAGTTTGAAAATTTTACAGCTCAAATTTCACTTCGAGATCCCGAAAATAAAGAAAAATATATTGGAACTGATGAAAACTGGGAGAAAGCAGAAAATGCAATTCAAGAGGCTACTTCTGGGAAAGGATTAAAAACAGTAGTTGAATACGGTGAAGCTGCATTTTATGGTCCTAAACTAGACTTTATGGTTGAAGACGCATTAGGACGTGAGTGGCAACTTGGCACCATACAGGTGGATTATACCTTGCCTGAACGCTTTGAGCTAGAGTATACAGGAAGTGATAATCAAAAACACAGACCAGTAATGATTCACCGTGCACCTTTTGGATCGATGGAACGTTTTATTGCTGTTTTATTAGAGCATTGTGCTGGAGACTTCCCATTGTGGTTAAGCTCAGAACAATATGCTATTCTTCCGATCAGTGAAAAATTCAATGAATACGCTGAAAAAGTTTCTAAAGTCTTAAATAATTCCGATATTCGCGGATTCGTTGACGACCGAAATGAAAAAATAGGTAAAAAAATACGTGATGCCGAAATGGAAAAAGTTCCATTTATGCTGATTGTAGGTGAAAAGGAATTTGATAATAATCAGGTTGCTGTTCGTCAAAGAGGTGAAGGAGACTTAGGAGCTATGGAGCTCAAAAGTTTTGTAGAAATTATAAATAAATTAGTTGAAGAAGAATTAAACAGTGCAAAGAAATAATACCATTGTTTAATTCATAAAATGAATAAATGAGAAAACCAAAACAGAGATTTCAGCCGAGAAGGCAAGAAGATCCGAATAGAATTAATGAACGAATTCGGGTTCCTAAAGTTAGATTAGTTGGTGAAGGTAGAGAACCGGAAGTGCTTGATACTAAAGAAGCTTTAAAAAGAGCAGATGAAGAAGGACTTGATTTAGTGGAGATATCTCCAAATGCAGACCCACCCGTTTGTAAAATCATGGACTACAAAAAATTCTTGTACAACCAAAAGAAAAAGGAAAAGGAACTCAAGGCTAAGCAGTCAAAAGTCGTTATTAAAGAAGTTCGTTTTGGTCCAAATACGGATGATCACGATTTCAACTTTAAACTGAAAAACGCTGAAAAGTTTTTGAAAGACGGAGCAAAAGTTAAAGCTTTTGTGTTTTTTAAAGGACGTACAATCGTTTTTAAAGATAGAGGTGAAGTTTTGTTGCTGCGCTTTGCACAAGAGCTTTCTGAGTACGGTACATTAGAAATGATGCCGAAATTAGAAGGTAAGCGTATGACGATTATGATCAACCCTAAGAAAGGAAAATAAAAATAGGTAGTGAGTTAAACTTTAAATAAAGAGAAGATGCCAAAAATGAAAACGAAATCCAGTGCTAAGAAGAGATTCAAGCTTACTGGTAGTGGGAAGATAAAAAGAAAGCACGCTTTCAAAAGTCACATCCTTACTAAGAAAACAAAAAAACAAAAACGTAATTTGACACACGACACAATAGTTGATAAAGCTGATGTGCCAAATATCAAAATACAACTTTGTATGAAGTAAAATTCTGTCATGGCGACAGATGGTTAGTATTTAAAACCCGGTAACGAGTAACTAAGCCTTCTGAAAAAGAGAAGCACTTCTTACCAAAAAACATTAAAATTATGCCAAGATCAGTTAATCACGTAGCAGCTAGAGCAAGAAGAAAAGCAGTAATGAAGCTTGCTAAAGGGTACTACGGTAGAAGAAAAAACGTTTGGACAGTAGCGAAAAATGCTGTTGAAAAAGGATTAGTTTACGCTTATGAAGGTCGTAAGCAAAAGAAAAGAAATTTCCGTTCTTTATGGATCATGCGTATCAACGCTGGTGCAAGACAACACGGAATGAGCTATTCTCAATTCATGGGGAAATACAATAAGTCTGGAATGGAGTTAAATCGTAAGACACTTGCAGATTTAGCAATGAATCACCCAGATGCTTTTAAAGCAGTTGTAGATACTGTGAATAAATAAAAAGATTAAAACTCACTACAGGAACCGTCTCGATTTTATCGGGGCGGTTTTTTTTTTGGTTGTAGCACTGAGAACCCAGAGGAGTGCTAAGGTTCGTAGAGTTTTTCTCTGTGCTACTCTGAGATTCTCCAAGTCACTCTGTGCCACAGCTATCCATACAAAATTTGTTTTTTCATTTAGTATTTCTTCAATAATTCCAAATCAAATTAGTACTTTTGCCGTCCACTAAAAGCCCAGGTGCTGGAATTGGTAGACAGGCATGGTTGAGGGCCATGTGTCCTTTAGGGCGTGAGGGTTCGACTCCCTCTCTGGGCACAATTCATCTCAAAAAGACTCAATGTTAGCTCATTGGGTCTTTTTTTTGGCTTTTAGCACCTTAAATTTTATCGATTTAAAAGTTAAAAAATCATATCCCCTTTACAAAAAAAAAATAAAAATAGCCAACTATTTGAGTAGTTTTTACGTTTAATATATTAAGAAAGGTAAAAAAGCATGATTTATCCACTTATTTCATGTTATAATTAAATTAAAAGTCACAAGAATATGAGACAATTAAAAATTAGTAAACAGGTCACGAATCGCGAAACTGCTTCATTAGATAAATATCTAGTGGAAATTGGTCGTGTCGATTTGATTTCTGCACAAGAAGAGGTTGAACTCGCTCGCAGAATTAAATTGGGTGATCAGAAGGCACTTGACAGATTAACTCGTGCTAACTTACGTTTTGTAGTTTCTGTGGCCAAACAATACCAGAATCAAGGCTTAACTCTTCCCGATCTTATCAATGAAGGAAACTTAGGACTGATCAAAGCTGCTCAACGTTTTGACGAAACGCGTGGCTTTAAATTTATTTCCTATGCCGTTTGGTGGATTAGACAGTCTATCCTCCAAGCTCTTGCCGAACAAGCTAGAATTGTTAGACTACCACTCAATAAAATTGGATCAATTGGTAAAATTAATCGTGCTTTCTCTGAGCTCGAACAAAAATTCGAACGTGCGCCAACGGCTGATGAATTAGCTCATCATTTGGAATTGTCTGTAAGCGATGTAAGACAAGCTTTATCTTCAGTAAGTAGACACCTTTCAATGGACGCTCCTTTAAAAGAAGGTGATGAATCTAGTTCAAGCATGTACGATATCTTGCCTAATGAAGGTTTAAGAACTCCTGAAAGAGATTTATTACACGAGTCTTTACAGTTAGAAATCAATAGATCATTGACTACTTTAACCGTAAGAGAATCGGATGTCTTAAAATTATATTTTGGACTCGACGGTAACCGTCAAATGAGTTTGGATGAAATCGGTATTCGGTTTGATTTAACGAGAGAAAGAGTGAGACAGATTAAAGAAAAAGCAATTAGAAGACTTAAGCACACTTCTCGAAGTAAAATGCTTAAAAATTATTTAGGATAGTATAATTTAACTTTCTTATCGGTAAAGCAATACTTTCTAGTATTGCTTTATTTTTTTAGTATTAAGAAAAAGAAGAATAAAGCCTAGGTTTGTGGTAATTGTTGGTGAGAACAACACCTTAATGAACCTTAATCTTAATGGTTTTAATAAAAGTAGATTCTTTAAATATACTTGTTAATAGTTG
>JBBEBO010000070.1:0-31239 GCA_040882265.1 Brumimicrobium sp.
CTAGCACAAATACTGGGGTTAAAAACTGTAAGTGCCTATGGTTGCTGAGCTTCGCTGAAGTACAGATACTTTAGATGTTAAGATATGAATTCCCTATTAAAATTATAGTAGAACCAAAAGTATGAGTTTGCCCTGATGATTCAGTGAATTTGTTGGAATATATTATGTAAAAGTTACTTTTAATACAGTTTCCTGAACATTCAGCACTGCGACCTCCTTTGCGTCGCTTGGCGGTTAACCAACGCTCTATACGCAGTAGTACCATTCGTAAATACGGTCATTAAAAAACAACAACGCATTCCACCACTATGAAAAAGATATTTACTAACTTTGTCCACCTCAAAAAAAGGAAAATTATGTCACACGGAATTAAACCTGGAGTTGCAACAGGAGATGATGTTCAAGCAATATTTAACTATGCGAAATCTAAAGGTTTTGCTTTACCAGCTGTTAATGTTGTTGGATCAAACTCTATCAATGCTGCGATGGAAACTGCAGCAAAGGTGAATGGACCAATAATTATTCAATTTTCAAATGGTGGTGGTTATTTTAATGCGGGTAAATCTTTACCAAATGATAAAGAACAAGCCGCAATCGCTGGATCAATTGCAGGCGCAAGACATATTCACCAAATGGCAGAGCTGTACGGTGCAACGGTGATTTTACATACAGATCACTGTGCTAAAAAATTACTTCCTTGGATTGATGGTTTATTGGACGCAAGTGAAGAAGAATTTGAAAAAACGGGAAAACCACTTTTCAGTTCGCACATGATCGATTTATCGGAAGAACCTTTAGAGGAAAACATCGAAATTTGTAAAAATTACCTTGAGCGTATGAGCAAGATGGGTATGACTTTAGAAATTGAATTGGGAATCACAGGTGGTGAAGAAGATGGTGTCGATAATACGGATGTCGACAATACAAAACTTTACACACAGCCCGAAGAAGTGGCTTTTGCTTATGAGGAGTTGAGTAAAATTAGTGATAAATTCACAATTGCAGCTGCTTTTGGAAATGTACATGGTGTTTATCGTCCAGGAAACGTTGTATTAACGCCTAAAATTCTAAAAAATTCTCAAGAATATATTCAGGAAAAATACAATACTGATAAAAATCCTGTAGACTTTGTTTTTCATGGTGGATCTGGATCTACAGTTGATGAAATTCGCGAAGCAATAGGTTATGGTGTAATCAAAATGAACTTAGATACTGATTTGCAATATGCATTTAACGAAGGTGTTAGAGATTATGTGACGCAAAATATCCAATATCTAAATTCTCAAATTGGAAACCCGGATGGTCCAGATGAGCCAAATAAAAAATATTATGATCCGCGTAAATGGCTAAGAGAAGGCGAAGCTGCATTTGTACGCAGACTTACAAAATCATTTGAAGATCTCAATAACATTAATACATTATAATTTATTAAATTAGTTTTGGTAAAAACCTGTCTGTATAATTTCAGGCAATAATAAACATTGAATAATGGGTTGGTTTAAAAGAAAAACAGAGGGGATTCAAACCTCAACAAAAGATAAAAAAGAAACTCCTGAAGGACTTTGGTATAAATGTCCAAAATGTCAGACAGTTGTTACTTCTGAGGATCATATTAAGAATGTTTACGTATGTGAGCGTTGTAGCTATCACGACCGAATAGGGTCAGAAGAATATTTTCAATTATTTTTCGACGACGGAAAATATAAAGAGTTAGACAAAAAATTAAGTTCAGGAGATCCTCTGAAATTTGAAGACACTAAAAAGTACGTTGATCGTGTAAAAGACACACAGAAAAAAACAGGGCTTACAGATGCTATTCGTACTGCTCATGGAAAATGTGACGGTCAAGACTTCGTTATTGCAGCAATGGACTTCGCATTTATTGGAGGGTCATTAGGTTCTGTTATGGGAGAAAAAATTGCGCGAGCAATAGATAAAGCCATTAAGTTAAAAGCTCCGTTTATGATTATTTCAAAATCTGGAGGTGCGCGAATGATGGAAGCTGGCCTTTCACTTATGCAGATGGCAAAAACAAGCGCTAAACTCACTCAACTTTCTGAAAACAAATTACCTTATATTTCTTTTTTAACTGATCCAACAACTGGTGGTGTTACAGCATCATTTGCAATGCTTGGTGATATCAATATCGCCGAACCAGAAGCTTTAATTGCTTTTGCAGGGCCACGTGTTGTTAGGGAAACAATCGGAAGAGACCTTCCTCAAGGATTCCAACGTTCTGAATTTGTTTTAGACCATGGATTCTTAGACTATATTGTAGAAAGAAAAAATTTAAAAACCGAAGTAGCAAAATCGATTCGTCTTTTTATGAATTAGGCAACAAATTCGTCTAATTAGTGTTTAATTTTAAAACGTTATCGATATGGGTTTCTTTGCCTACTTGCGTCCAAAGTCTAATTTGTCAAAGCTTTTCGAAAAGTATTTTGATGAAAAAGAACGGTGGAGAGAATATGCTGACGACCCAAATATTTTATCCCAAATAGTTAATGCGATACGTCCTCGAATTTGGAAGAAAAGAAAAAAGGTAACCCTTGATGAGCTTTTTGAACTTCTAAGTAATGAGCAATACTTAAATGGTTTTAGAGGGTATTTAAATATTTTATTTTCACATAAAAGTTTTTCAAAAATACTCACAGACTCTGAAATTATCCAAGATTCACGTTTTTTTAGTGAGTTTAGGCGAAGAATTATAACACAGATATTACCAAATCAACCAGACAAAAATACGTTGGAATATCTTTTAACACAAGTGTTCTATGTGAGAAAAGATGAGGTTTGGATTAATGAGATTGATAAAAATGAACTTCAAAAATTATTAGACCTACTATCCGTAAAACCAAAATTTGATGAAGAAAAAAAGTTGTCCCCTGTATCTCAAATGATTTATGGTACTGAAATACTAATTAATCGAATTACAGGAGTAGCAACAGAGTCAGAAATAACAAAAATGGTTCCTGAACTAGAATATTTTGAAAATCCATTTTTGGCTCTGCAAGAAGAACTTATTTGTTTTTTAGACCTCTATAAAAATAATCCGAACCACGTTGTACCTGATAACGATATCGACTTCAAACAAGTACTGGTTTTACACAAACAATGCATTGATTTTATTAAAAAAGCATATAAAAATTCTTCAAAGTACGGTATTTCGATTAATGTTAATCAATATTTACTCCGTTTACAACAGCAGTTAGATCGGTTAAAAGATATTATTTATATAATTCGACTAAAAGAAGGTGAGAAAAGGGAAGATAAACAGTTAGAGCTTATTTTATATCTTTTAAACATTGACTTTAAGAAAAACAACCTTATTGATCTTTTTAATAAAAGTACGCAACGTGTTGCACTTGAAATTACACAACACAAGGCTAAAAGTGGGGAGCACTATATCACAGCAAGTAAAAGTGAGTACAATAAGATGTTGCGCGCTGCAATGGGAGGTGGCGCAATTGTAGGTGTTTTATGTGTTATTAAAATATTCATCTATAAATTGGATTTAAGTCCATTTGGAATGGCATTTTTCTATAGTTTGAATTATGCTGCTGGATTTATTTTGATCTATTTGATGGGATATACATTAGCCACTAAACAGCCTGCAATGACGGCTTCTGCATTTGTAAAGTCAATCGAAAGTGGATCGAAAAAAACCAAAAGGGGGCAATTTGATAAGTTTTCAATTCTTTTTGCAAGATTGTTTCGTTCTCAGTTTATAGCATTTGTAGGAAACGTTATTATGGCTTTTCCAATTGCACTATTGGGAGGTTTGTTAATTGAATTGCTTTGGGACTTTAACCTCGCTGAATCTAAAGCCGATAAACTGCTAAAAGACATACATCCTGGTCAGTCGTTGGCTATATTTCATGCTGGAATAGCAGGTATTTACCTTTTTTTATCGGGAGTAATTGCAGGAAATATTAGCAATAGGATTAAACATAATCGTGTAGAATTTAGAATTAAAGAACACCCATTATTGAAAGTTGTTTTGGGAAAAAAGCGAACAGAAAGATTAGCTAATTTTCACGCTAAATATTATCCAGGTATAATGTCAAACCTATGGTTTGGTGTTTTTATGGGGAGTACTGCTTCAATAGGATATTTCGTGGGACTTAATTTAGACATTCGCCACATCACTTTTGCGAGTGGTAATTTTGCGCTTGGACTTTTTGGTTCTGATTGGCAGATTTCGCTTCGTATGTTTATTTGGGTATTTCTAGGAATAGGTATTATCGGATTAATGAATTTTTTAGTCAGTTTTACACTTTCTGTATTGATTGCTATGCGTTCTTTAGGGATGTCAATACTGCATTTAAGATATTTGTTCTCAGCGATTCTTTTGCATTTCCGCAAACATCCAGTTTCTTTCTTTTTTCCAGTGGAAATTGAAGAGGAGGAGAAAGCCTTGGTTAAAGAAGAAAATGGTAAAGAGGTTAATAATGCAGATTAATTATTCTTTTTCTGCTTCTTTTTCTTCTTGTAGACTTGAAGTATTTGGTTTGAATAGATCGCTATTTGCAGGTTCTAAAGATTCTTCTTCTTCATCTTCTTTACTCCTTTTATTTAGCATTAGACCAACCATTAACACCAGACTGCTCAATACAATCACTTGAATAATTAATGGCTTATTTACAATTTCTCCAGGACCACGGTCACTTTGATCTATTTGTAAGAAAAGTAAAATGGTGATCAATCCTCTTGGGGCTATGAAAAGTAGGGGCATGATTGGTAGTCTAGAAAGCTTTAATTGAATAAATCGTATTAGAAATATAGCGCCTACAATTCCCGATGACCAAATAAAAGTTTCTTTGTCTAATAACTCTTTTGTGTTGATGAGAAAACCAAAGAGTAAAAAGAAAAGTGCACGAATAAGAAATGTTGCTTCAATTAAGATTTCCTTAAACTTTTTAACTTCACCATCTAATCGGTTTGGTTTAAACCGCTTTACAAAATCGTGATTTTTGAGTTCATCTAAATTTCCAATAAATAATCCAAAAAGTAGAATAAAAATTAATGCGGGTAGGTGATAAACTTTAGAAACTGCATAAATCATAATCACTAGAATGATTATCGGTACAAATTTTATATTGTGGTCAATGCGTCCTAGTAAGTAGGAGAGACAAATCGTTGCAACAAAGGAAATAATTGCAATTACAACCAATTGAACGAGGAAAATACCGAAAGATTGAAAGTCAATGGTAACGTTTAGTGCTACGAAATTAAAAAAGAGTACTCCTAAAATATCAGATAAACTACTTTCATAAATGACAAATTCTTTATTTTTCTTTGTTAAATTCATTACACTAGGAATGGCAATAGCACTGCTAATTACACATAGCGGAATAGCTATGGTAAGACTTTTCTTAAAATCAGTTTCTCCGAAATAATAAAATATAAAAGCCAGTAAAAAGCCAAGAAATATCATCGGAACTACAGCTACTACAATCGACTTTTTAACCAAAGGAAATTTAGATTTATTTAATTCCAAATCAAGGGAGCCTTCAAGTACAATAACAATTAAACCAATGGTTCCTAAAAGCGGTAATAAGGCACTTAAATCAGGGATTTCAATAGTGAATACATTTGTAAGTTGTTTCATCCCCCAACCCAAAACTAAAAGTAGAATAACTGAAGGTATTTTAGTTTTTGCTGCTGTTAAGTCAAATACATAAGCTAAAAGTAAAAGACCACAAATAGTTATAATAAATGCTATCGTCATTTAAATTTTAAAATATTGATTTAATAATACAAACCACCGATGGTCAATCTTGTTCTTTGAAAACCGATGTTTTCTCTAAATATAAGAACTTTTTGGTTTTCTCAAAGGACAAAATTATTAACTTACGAATTTGTTTTTGGGAATATGTAGGGACGCACGGCCGTGCGTCCCTACATATTCCCAAAAACCACATTATATTTTTATTCAATGACCGTTCAAGATAAAATACAATCACTCAGAAATTTACTTCGTGCAGAACAGGAAGCGCAAGAAAAACGGTGGTTTAATTCCTCGCTTTCAACGAAGGAATTACGCCACAAAGGAGTGGTTATTTCTCCGATTCAGATAGTTCGCAAACGGTTTGGTTATGCAGATTATCCGATTATTCATTTTTCTTTTTCGCATGAATACAGCCAAACGCAATTCAATGGTAGTTCACCTATCACTGTTTTTAATGAGCAATCAGAAGAACTGTGCAACGGTCAAATTTTAACCATTTCCCAAGGGAAAGGAGAACTCACTCTTTTTGCGGATGATTTTCCCGATTGGCTGGAAAACGGACGAATCGGCATCAAATTATTGCCCGATAGTCGTTCATTTAATCAAATGCACGGTGTACTAAAATCAATTGAAAAAGGCGAAGATCCACACCTCAAAAAACTGTTTAGTTATCTCCATGGAATAAAGTCACTTTCTGAAAAGAAGAACAGTCAAGCGGTGAACAATTGGTACAATGAATCTCTCAACGAATCGCAGAAAACAGCAGTTCAAAATTGTTTGATAGATTCTCCTGTTACGCTTGTGCACGGTCCTCCTGGAACGGGGAAAACCACCACGCTTGTCGAAGTGGTTGAACAATTAAAAAACAATAAAAAAATTCTAGTCAGTGCGCCGAGCAATGCGGCGGTTGATCATTTTGCCAAAAGTTTAATTCAGCGCGGAGTAAAAGTGCTGCGTTTGGGAAATACGATTAAAGTCAATGAGGCTGTTTGGAAACATACACCGGAAGGAATCTTAAGTCAAGACGAATTTACAAAACCACTAAAAAAATTAAAAATCAGAGCCAATGAGTTCCGAAAAATGGCGAAACAATACAAGCGCAATTTCGGAAAATCAGAGCGAGAACAACGAAAATTGCTTTTTGCTGAATTTAAAGCGTTGCGGGATGAAATAAAAAGTACAACAACACATTATTTGGAAAAGTCTGTTGAAAATGCCGAGGTAATTATTGGAACTCCTGTCGGACTCTCCGATCATTTAATTCGTGATATCAATTTTGATTTGGTCATTCTCGATGAAGCTGCGCAATGTCTAGAACCAATGGCTTGGATTGTACTACAAAAAGGGGATCGTTTTATTCTGGCTGGAGATCCATTCCAACTTCCACCGACAGTCATTGACGAACAAGCTTCAAAAGACGGTTTATCCATTTCGATCTTAGAACGCGGATTTGAATCGGGATTAGCTTCCAATTTATTGAATCTACAATACAGAATGCCTCCTCAAATTGCAGATTTTTCTTCCAGCTACTTTTACGACTCAGCTTTGCAGTCGAGTAAAGAAAATACTGGTGAACATCTCCTCTTTTACGACACCGCTGGGGCAAGTTATGACGAAAAAAAAGAAGAAGCGGGAAGTATTTCCAATCCTGATGAACTTGATATAGTCGTCAAATCAATTGATTCATGGAAAACCGATTACAGTGAAGTTGTATTTATTTCACCGTACGCTGGTCAAGTGGAGCTGGCAAAATCAAAACTGGAAAACATACGCGTGAGCACAATCGATTCATTTCAAGGGCAAGAAGCTGATGTCGTAATTCTTTCTTTGGTCAGAAGTAACCCAGACGGAAATATCGGGTTTCTTAAAGATTACCGAAGAATGAACGTAGCCATGACCCGAGCCAAGGAACGTTTAATTGTCATAGGTGATTCTACTACGTTAGGAAAAGATCTTTTTTATAAGGCTTTTATTGATTATACGGAGGGGAGTGGGTGTTATCGGAGTGTTTTTGAGTTGATGTATTAGTGATATAGTGACGAGTGACATCAAGCCACAGGTGGCTTTTAGTGACTAATTACCGAATTCGTCGGCACTGTGTGTAGGGTTGACGATGCATTTTGATTTATCTACATGTAAGCTTTAAACGTTCATTTTCAAGAGATAATGTCTGCAATTTAGTTGAAGGGTCATAGTATATTTTTGACCTATAGGTTCCATCTAAAAAATGACCATCTGAGTTCTCCAATGTAAGATCAAAATTGAAAGAACTAGTATTGCTAATATCCCATTTAGAATTATAATCATTTGCCCATTCAAAGTACGGGAGGTCACAATTATTATCCTCTTTGAAATTTATTGTATTCATTCTAAAAAAAAATAACCCATAAGTACTATCTTGATATTCTACTTCTTCAACACTCCACGAGTTATTAATCAATTTTGATTTTACCGCAGACTCAGAACAACTGCATAAAAGGGAAAATAGCAATAGAGAAATAAATATTTTCATATTGTAGTTATTCAAGTATTTCAAGCTCATTATCGAATGTTAGCTTTTTAAATGGTTTTATATGCTTTGTTAGAGTACGTCCTAAATCTGTATAGAGATATTTACTTTCCCACCGAGACCTTTCTCAACAATGTCATACAATGTTTTTAAAGTAATATTACTCCCATCATTTTCAATTCTCGAAATATAAGTTCGTTTCTTACCCACTAACTCCGCAAGTTGTTCTTGGGTTAAGTGTTGTTCTTCGCGTGCCTTTTTTAAAAGCAATCCGATCTTAAAAGACTCAAAATCACGATTTAATTCATCACGACGAGAAGTTCCCTTTTTACCGTAAACTTCATCTTTTATTTTTTTCCAGCTTCTTGTTGTGCTCATGTCATTTCTTTTTTGTGTCATAATATTTCTGCATCAATAGCAGCGCTTTTTTTATTTCATTCTTCGGAGTCTTTTGAGTCTTTTTTGTAAACCCATTTAACAAGATTACTAATTTTTCATGATCAAAAAAGCAAAACATCCTCCAAATGTCAGACCCCAATCGAATCCTAGCTTCGTATAGTCCATTCGTTCCAACAATTGCTTTTAAATAATTACTGGGCACTCTTTCAAGAGTTTCTATTGCCTCAATAATCTTATAGATCTTGTTCTGAACTTTCACGGGTTGCTTCTTCAGGAAATCACTAAAATGATTTTCGAACTCTACAACGTCCCGGACTTTTTCATTCACAATACAAATGTAACTTATAAGTTACTATTTTCCAAATTTATTTTTGAGTAATGGTTGGAGTGGGATGTACTCTAACGTGCGAATAAAAAAACATATGTGTTTTATTCGCACTATGTCTTTTAATCCAAAACTAGTCATTAAAGTCCTGTAAAACAAGTGCTAATATAGTTCAATCAGGGCGAACGCATTTAAATTTAAAGGTTCTTTTTTAGTTGAATTAATTAAAACCAAAGGTTCTTTTGCCACGGGTTTTAACCCGTGGTCAAAGAAGAATAGACAGATTTTTATTTTGGCGCGTATTTTTGTTTCAAAAATCGTGACAAAATAAGCTCTTTTCGAGATTTAATTTTTAAATGCGTTTGCCCTGATAGTTCAATCAAGTCAACTATCCGATAATAATCGTCTGTAAATGAAAGAATTTGAAAGGCAAAGTCCTAACAGTATTTTTTAAGTAAAATTATACACATCCCCTTAATCCGACTTTCTATAAGTTATTTCATAGTTAAATTCGTGATTCTTATAAACCAAAGTATTTTGATCTTTTACAAAGAGAAGATTCATTTCATTACCTGAAAGTCTTAGGATATCACCTTCCAAATCGTATTTACATCGTCTTAGATTACAAGGTCGAAGTCTTCAGAGCTAAGCTTCAGCTTCTCATTGCCAAGTGCGGTCAATGTTTTTTTTACTCTTTTTCTTTGGAGTTGTGACAACGTTGTTGGTATCAAATATTTGATATTAATTTTTAAAAGCCGATGAATAACTACTAGGTCGTTTATTCCGAATGGTGCAACACCATTCATTAGTTCAGACATATGAGTTTTGCTCTTGTGCCCTAAGATTTCTCCTAATTGTTGTTGAGTTAATCCATTTGCCTTTAATTTTTCTTTGATAAGTTTTTTTCTGCGTTGAAGAAATAACCTCTCTTTTTCAGCAATTAATTCAGCTATTTCTGATTCTCGAAGCTTTTCATCGCTAATTTTACTTTTAGGAGACCAATTCTTCTTTTCGTATTTCTCGATTATGTCTCTTAGTTTTTGACGAATGGGTTTTAGTCGCAAATTAGATTTAGACAATATACGTAGCTTCCGATCAGCAATCATAGCACGCTCATACTCTAACTCGTTACGTAAATAACCAATTTCAAAAACTTTCTCTATGTCAAATTGTGTTTTCATTCTATATAATCATTTGTTCTTAACCACTTAGCAATTGTTTTCTTATTATTCTTAAATGTAGTTTCATATTCATCATGCGCTCCTACCCAAGTAACTGTGGCTTCTCCATCATCAATTTCAATGAGTATTAAAGTCCTATGAGTATTAATGTCAAAGAAATAAAAGCCTTCATTATGAACACAGTCAACATCTGGTCTCTTTTTATTTAACTCATTAACATCGTTAAAATCATTTTCTTCAATATCATTTATGAGCTTTTCTATCTCCTGAACAAGCTTGGTATTGCCGATGTTTTTTCTTTTCAGCTTTTCAAGCTTCTTTTTTCCAGTCAATCTCATATACGTACAAAGATATTAAATGTTTGGATATAAACCGAACTTTTTCCAGTGATTTAATATTCTAGGTTCATCTTTATTATCATTTCCCATCATGCCCATACACCTTCACGTTTCTCCACCCCATAAATATAATCAAAACCCCAACAAAACTCACTTTCCTCACACAAAACGCGTTGTTCTGTAATGTATTAATTATTTAGAAGCTTTGTAACGAATTTTAAATGATTTTGATGATTTATTTAGAAATTTAAAGAGAATAAAACCTTGTAAATTGAAACTCACACTTTCAAAATACAAGTTTATTTTATATCTTTGAATGATAATCTTTCAAATATGATTAAAAGAGAAATACAGGAAAAACTAGAGAACGCATTAAATTCTATGCCTGTAGTTGCTTTGTTAGGTTCCAGGCAAGTGGGTAAAACTACTTCTGCGCTTGAGGTTTCAAAATTAATTGAAAAGAAAACAACTTATTTGGATTTAGAGTCAGATGCTGATTTTAATAAATTACGTGATCCTGAAGCATATCTCAAAAGGTTTTCGAATGAGTTATTGATTATCGACGAAGTACAAAGAAAACCAGACCTATTTCGTGTAATTCGAGGAATTGTTGACGAAAGAAAAAGAAATGGAGAGCGTGCAGGTCATTTTTTGCTTCTAGGATCCGCCTCCCGAGATTTATTACAGCACTCTTCTGAGACCTTAGCTGGTCGTATTCGATATTTGGAGTTAACGCCTTTTACTGCTTCTGAACTCGTAACAAATGAAGGAAATAAGTTTGATCTTGACAAACTATGGTTAAATGGTGGCTTTCCCGATAGTTACTTATCCGATGACAATGAAGAAAGTTGGAACTGGAGAAGTGATTTCATATCAACGTATATGGAACGAGATCTTCCTTCTATGGGTGTTGGTATTGCTCCCGCCCAACTCAAACGATTTTGGAAAATGTTAGCGCATTACAATGGAAATCAAGTGAATTTCAGCGAAATTGGCAGAAGTCTAGAGCTCAGTCACACTACAATTAAAAGCCACCTTGACGTGTTGACCGACTTTTATATGGTTCGTCAATTACAACCCTGGTCAGGAAATATAAAAAAACGATTGATTAAGTCTCCTAAAATCTACATAAGAGACACGGGTATTTTGCATAGTTTACTCAGACTTACAAGCATGGACGCCTTATTTACATATCCTTCAATGGGTGCGAGCTGGGAAGGATTTGTTATTGAAAACACCTTAACTCTTTTAGACGACAGATGGGAATACAGTTATTTTAGAACAGCTACACAGGTGGAAATCGATTTGGTTTTACACACTCCAGACAAAGAAGTTTGGGCAATAGAAGTAAAACGTGCATCTGCTCCAAAGTTGAGTCGCGGATTTTATGAAGCTTGTAATGACATTCAAGCAACGCATAAGTGGGTCGTTAATTCGAATCAGGGTCGTTATCCTTTACCAAATAATGTTGAAGTAATTGGTTTAATCGAGTTTATTGAGTTGATTAAAGAGAAAGTTTCAACCTTGTAAATTGAAACTCACACTTTCAAAATACAAGGTTATCTTGCTCGAAAAGAAAATCGTATTATCCTTGCAGGAGGGTCTATTTATCCTCCACTAATTGTAGCTGGAGAAAGCTATAACTTATCTTCACCAAAGAATAGGGTTTGAATTTTTTTCGTTTTTGACACTTGTTTCAGGGCCGTGACCACAATAGATTGTTGTCTCATCAGGGAGTGTGAAGATTTTATTTGTAATTGTAGATTTTAAATCCTCGAAATTCCCACCTGGTAAATCAACTCTTCCATAACTACCTTTAAACACAATATCTCCATTAATCAATATATTTTGTGCTGCATTATAAAAAGCAACATGTCCAGGTGCATGACCCGGTCCAAAAATAACTGTAAACTCAATATCGCCAAATTTTAAGTCTTGCCCTTCTTCGAGCCATTTATCAGGCATAGGGGATTTTTCAAACTGATTTAATCCGTAAACTTCAGCACTCTTTTCTCCCATTTCAAGTACAGGAAGATCTAATTTATGTAAATATAAATCAATATCATAAGTTTCTTTCACGAACGCATTACCCATGATATGGTCAAGGTGAGCATGTGTGTTTAATAATGCAACTGGCTTTAATTCTTTCTCAGAAATAAATTTTGCCAAATATTCTTTTTCTTCTCTGAAATAACACCCAGGATCTATTATTACCGCATTTTTTTGATCGTCAATAACTACAAATGTGTTCTCTTGAAGTGGATTGAATGTGAATTGAACTATCTTCATGTGCTTTGAAATTTAGACTGCAAAGTTATATAATGATAAGCTTGAAAAAAACTTTATCAGTGATTAAAACAAACATTCAGACTAACATTTGATTTAGAACCTGTAGTACATTCCAAATTCTAAAGCAATTGAGGTGTAGGCATTACTACCGTGATTTAAATCGTATAACCCGTAACCAGCCTTAATACTCATGTCTAAAAAACGACTTAAATGTATGTCAACACCAGCTCCTAAGCCGATGTTGTAATGAGTGCTCTCAACAGTAGCTTCTGGATCTTCTGGGTAAACAGGTGTTGATGGTCCAAATGGTTGTACATTAGCGCTTTGATAGCCGTTGGTTCTTGAAAAAATCATGTGATTTCCCAAATAACTTACTAAATCAATATGGTCAGATGTTTTAATTCTGTATAAGGCAGTTAAACCAGTACTTACGAAGTAATAGCCATTCCCTTGGAAAACAGGTATTCCCGTGATCTGTACACCTAGTTTTCTGCCAAAATATTTGTAAGATAAACCCATACCAGTTGTTGATCCCATGTTAACACCTAGATGATTTTTTTTAGATAGTACGTGATTGTCAGGTTCTTCTACCTCTTGAGAGAAGGTAGGTGAAATCACAAAAAACAATAAAGCATATAATAAAGTGTATGTTTTCATATTTCGTCTTTTAACTTACTAAGATATAAAAAATAGTACATATTCTTAAAATAAATAACTGTTTTAAATGAGTTTTATTGTTTAAAAATTAAATGCTTATCGGTTTCTTTGTCGGCAAAAAGTTAGGACGTTCTGTTCATCCCTCCATTTTCTTAGCCGTTTCAACGGTTTCCCAATATCCACACCAGCTCTCAGTACAATTATCAATCTAGAATTTATTACTGCTAAAACTTACCAATAGGCATTAAAAATTAATTGAGTGAACGAGCTAATATTTTTGAACTATCCGAAAGCGTAATTCTTTTAAAACTCACTAAATACCTCAACACCTTATTCTAGTTTAGTAAAAATTTGAAGACTACCACCTACTCATTCTTTGCGAATTTCTTGAATTGCAGATTGAACCTCTTGAACTGGTGCTTTGCAGGCATAGTCAACGCAAACATAAATCAGTGTTTCTGATTTTGTTGGTTTATCATGTAAAAACGGAAGGGGAGAAGACTTACCTCCAGCAATAATTTTATTAGGGATGTATTCTTCACCTAATTTTAAATTTTGATTTAATGCGTCTTCACCCATTACTGCTACTTCATAAAACTGTTCATTAAAATTTAATGCTAGCAAAGCCCAGTTTGAATAGCCAGAGCCATATTGAGGCATATACTCATACATATTTGAAAGCATTTGCTTTGCTTCTGAGATTAAGATTTCATCGCGGAAGAGTTTACCTAACTTAAAAAGATTATTACCCATAACACTATTGGAGGCAGGTATTACATTGTCATTTACTTCCGTCTTACGAGCAACTAACTCAGTATTTTTTTCAGTAAAATAAAACATTTTAGTTTCGAAATCCTGAAAATTAGCTTGACAATATTTTAAAAGTGCCATCGCTTTTGTCAACCACCTTTCATCAAAAGTTACTTCATAAAGTGTCAGAAATGCATCGATTGTATGTGCATAATCTTCAAGAAATCCGTTTATTTTTGAGACAGATCCCTTGCGTGTTCTCCACAAACTATCATCATTTTTCATTTGATGCTTTACTATCCATTCACCCGCAGCTTTAGCTTTTGATATGTACTTTTGATTATTTAAAGCTAACCCTGACAGAGCAAGACCTTTAATAGTCATAGCGTTCCAAGAAGTTATTTTTTTATCATCAAGTCCAGGTTTAATTCGTTTTCCCCGAACTTTTAATAATTTATTCTTTGTTTCGGTCAATATTTTTTCAAATTCATTAATCTTAAACCCATATTTTTTGGCGAAATCTTCAATAGTACTTGTTCGCATTAATATGTATTGATTCTCTTCCCAGTAACCAAGTTCATTAACGTTATATAATTCTGAGAACCATTCAAAGTCATTGTCTAAGATAGATTTAAGCTCTCCTTTGCTCCAAGTGTAATACTTTCCTTCAACTCCTTCAGAATCGGCATCAAGTGCAGCGTAAAAACCGCCCTCCTCATCTTTCATTTCTCGAGTTAACCATTCAATGGTTTCTTCAACAACAGAAGCATAGAGTGGATTTTTTTCGAATTGATAGGCTTGTGCGTAAAGCGATAAAAGTTGTCCATTATCGTAAAGCATTTTTTCAAAATGAGGAACTTTCCAGAGCATATCAACAGAATAACGTGAGAATCCACCACCTAATTGATCATAGATACCACCAAAAGCCATTTTTTCTAAAGTTAATCGAACATGATTTCTTACCGTAGAATCATTTTTTTGGTAAGCGTAACGCAACAAAAACTCAACATTATTAGGCAAAGGAAACTTGGGTGCGCGTTTAGATCCGCCATTATCAAAGTCAAAGTTTTGTTTCCACTTTTGGATCAGCAAATCTATTTTTGATTTATCAAATACTTCATTGACCTTAGATTTTTCGATAAGTTCAGATTGTTGAACCCCTTCTGTAAGTTTTCCTGCGTATTCTAAAACCTTAGGTTTATCATTGACATAGGTTTCATGTAGGCTTTTTAGAACATTAATCCATTGTTCTTTTGGAAAATAAGTTCCACCGTAAATTGGTCGTCCATCGGCTAGCGCAAAGCAGTTTAAAGGCCAGCCTCCTTGTTGGGTCATAAGTTGAACTGCATTCATGTAAACTTGATCAACATCTGGTCTTTCTTCACGATCCACTTTGATACAAATAAAGTTGTCGTTCATTAGCTTGGCGACACTTTCATCTTCAAAACTTTCATGTTCCATAACATGACACCAATGACAAGCGGAGTAACCGATACTAACTAGCACTAGTTTGTCCTCAGTTTTTGCTTTTTTGAAAGCATTCTCACTCCACTCAACCCAATTAACAGGGTTGTGAGCGTGCTGTAATAAATATGGGCTGTTAGAGTGAATTAAATCATTGGTATGCTTATTTGAATCCATAAAACATTCTTTTATTTACCCAACATTCCTCCTAAATTTATGTTTAAATCTTTTAAGTTAACGGTTTTTGTTTGATCAATCTCTTGTTTGTTTGGAATACCAAGCACAGAAGCTTTAAGCGTGCCTTTTAATCGTAAGTTGACTGATTTTTTTGAAACAAAACGCATTAATTTCAACATCATCCCATCTTGAAGGACGATCTCGACTGGAACATTTCCGAGTGTTGTACTTTTGCGTTTCATTTTATACTTATCCAAAAGTTTAGCTTCCCCAATATAGAGGTCGTCAATGTATAAATCGAAAGTTGATTTTCTAACTTTTAAAGCATAACCATTTGGGTTGAAAACTGAAACGTCCACATTAAACATTACATGTTCTTTATTTATCTCATCTAATTTAAAATCGGACGCCCCTTTAAACTCTGGTTCTTCAATACAACCAGTAAATAAAAAAAGTACAACTAAGTATAAGACAAGCGCTTTGAAATGATACATTTTCATTTTCATTTTCATTTATTCAGTTTAGCAAATTCTTCATAAAAGTAAGGTATTGTTTCGATTCCTTTATTAAAATTAAATAAGCCATAATTTTCATTGGGGGAGTGGATAGCATCTGTATCTAGACCAAAGCCCATTAAAACTGTTTTAAGCCCAAGTACTTTTTCAAACAAAGCAACAATTGGAATACTGCCACCACTTCTCAAAGGAATAGGTTTTTTACCAAAAGATTTTTCCATTGCGTTACTTGCTGCTTGATATCCAGTAGAATCTATTGGAGTCACTGCAGGTTGTGCACCATGATGAGGTTTAACAATAACGCGAACTCCTTCAGGAGCAATACTTTCAAAATAATCTTTAAAAAGTTGAGTGATTTCATCTGGATCTTGATGAGGAACCAATCTCATGGATATTTTCGCAAACGCCTTCGATGCGATAACCGTTTTTGCTCCTTCACCAGTATATCCTCCCCACATTCCATTAACATCAATTGTTGGGCGAATAGAACCTCTTTCTCGTGTAGTAAAACCCTTCTCTCCGTGGACAGCTTTGATATCTAGTGCTTTTTTATATTTTTCTTCATCATAAGGTGCTCTTGCCATTTCTTGTCGCTCTTCCTCACTAATAACTTCAACCTTATCATAAAAACCAGGAATCGTTATTTTATTATTCTCGTCTTGCAATTTTGCAATCATTTCAGATAAAATATTGATAGGATTAGCAACACAACCACCGTATAAACCTGAATGTAAATCTCTGTTTGGGCCAACAATTTCGACTTCTACGTAACTTAAGCCTCTCAAACCAGTTGTTATAGAAGGCGTATCATTTGAAACGATACCCGTATCTGAAACCAAAATGATATCAGCTGAAAGTTTTTCTTTATTTTCTTTAATAAAAATACCGAGGTTTTCACTTCCGACTTCCTCTTCACCTTCAATCATAAATTTAGCGTTGCAAGGCATTTCACCTGATTTAACCATAGCTTCTAGCGCTTTTATGTGCATAAACATTTGTCCTTTATCGTCACAAGCACCACGTGCAAAAATTGCACCTTCTGGATGAACATCAGTTTTTTTAACAACGGGCTCAAAAGCTGGTGAGTCCCATAAATCAACGGGATCTGCTGGCTGGACGTCATAATGCCCGTAAACTAAAACAGTTGGTAAGTTTGAGTCAATAATTTTTTCGCCATAAACAATTGGATGTCCATTTGTTTCGCAAACCTCTATGTTTTCAGCACCTGCTTCTTTCAAATAATTGGCTACAGATTGCGCTGCTTTTTTCACATCTCCTTTGTGCTTTGGATCAGCAGAAACTGAGGGTATTCTCAATAAATTAAAAAGTTCTTCTAAAAATCGTTTGTTGTTTTCTTTAATAAAATCTTGTGTGTTTTGCATTGAAATAAATTTTGGCTAATGTAATCATTATATCGTTTTTTATTAATTTTAAACACTTGAAATAAGGCTTGCGCTAACATATTTTTTTAACTTCATGCAACTTTTATTACTTTAAAATAGTTTGTATTAATAAGTAGGAGTTGTAAATATTATAAAAATTACTATACAGATATGAAAAATTGGACTTATAAGGGATTACTTTTGGTACTATGTTTAATAGCTGGAACTGTAAATTCCCAACAAATAACAACTACAACACCAAATATCACCCCAGTACAAGCCGTTGAAGATATACTACTAGGTGCTGGTATAAATGCTTTTAACATAACTTATAACACGAGTGCAGCAGATGCTAATGTAGCACAACAAACTGTACAAGAGTTTGATGCTATTGGTACAACATTTCCAATAGAAGAAGGAGTCTTAATGCATACGGATGGACCTACAGCTAATTTGAATGATCCAGATTTAAATACGATTACTGGCGGTTCTGCTACAAATGGGGCTATCATTGAGTTTGACTTTGTTCCAACAGGAGATACACTTTCATTTAACTATATATTTGCTTCAACTGAATACACAAGTTTTACGTGTTCAAATTATAATGACGTTTTTGGGTTTTTTATCTCAGGTCCAGGAATTAATGGTCCTTTTACTAACAATGCTGAAAACATTGCTACAATTCCAGGGACAACTGTTCCTGTCGCTATTAATACTGTTAATTCTGGTTCAGCAAGTGGTCCAGATGAAACTCCTTGTGACAATGCAGATCCTAATTGGCAAGCAAACTCAGTGTTTTTTACAACCAGCTATAATACGTTGTTTTCAAATTCGGCAGCTCCAATGAGTGGGTTTAATGGTGGAACAGTAGTACTTCCAGCGAATGCAACACTCAGTTGTGGCGATACTTTTCACATTAAATTAGCAATTGCAAACGATTTTGACTCTGGACTTGATTCAGGAGTATTTCTAGAAGCAAAATCATTTACATCAAATGCGATACAAATTGGTAGCGATGCTGGCTCTAGCGTAAACGTATTAGATTCAATACTTATTGAGGGGTGTTCAGAAGGAGTGCTTACTTTCATTCGACCAGATGGTGTTGACATTAATGACACGATATCAGCTCCATTGACGTTTAGTGGATCAGCGACTCAGGGAAGTGATTTTGATCAATTAGTGCCTGGCGATTCTGTTGTTCTTTTACCTGGAGTTGATACTTTATTTGTTCCGATTGATCCTATCGCTGATGGAAATAATGAAGGGTTAGAAGATTTAACAATTTCTGTTATGACTATAACTGATTGTGGTGATACGGTCTATTCTGATATAACCTTTTACATTGATGACGAACCTTATTCAACTCTTAATGTGAATGACACTACATTATATTGTCTTATGGATTCCGCATATTTGTATGCAGAAACCACTGGGGGATTTGCCCCTTATGAATATCAATGGTCCGATGGAACAACAGGGTATACTGGACAAGATATATGGTATTCTGATTTAGAGCAAGGAACTAATGAGATTGTTGTAGAATCTACTGATGACTGTGGCTTCACGTATCTCGACACCGCGACAGTTGAAATGGATCAAACTTTAGCGATTGACACCCTAATACAATACATGGCTAGTTGTGGTGAAAGTGACGGCGCAGTCTCAGGTCAAGGGTCTGGTTTTACAGGTACACCAGCTTATGAATGGTCTGGTCCTGGTCCAAACAATCCAGCAAACGAAGATGCCACAGTTTGGGACGAATTATCTGCTGGTTGGTATTATTTTTCAATTGAAGATGATGTGTGTAAAGTCAATGACAGTATATTGCTAGAAGAAGAACCACCGCCAAACGCAGACTTTACAGCAGACCCAACATTAGGTGCTCCGCCGCTTACAGTAAATTTCACAAATGAATCAGATAATGCTGATACATACGATTGGAACTTCGGGAATGGTGACAGTATTTCTGTTAACGATTTAAGTGATCAAAGTACGGTTTATGAAGAAGAAGGAACTTATACTGTGACTTTATTGATAACTCAAGGTTCTTGTACCAATGAAGCAACTGAGGAAATTGTAGTAATTCTTGATTTCCCTCTAGAATATGATATGCCCAATGTTTTTACTCCTAACAATGATGGAAGTAACGATGAGTTTACACTTAATACGAAAAATGCGGAATCATTGGAGATAGTTATTCTAAATAGATGGGGTAACGTAGTTTTTGAAAGCTCAGATGTTGATGCTGCATGGAATGGTCGTGTGAAAAATTCTGGGGCTGATTGTGGAGATGGAACATACTTCTACAAGTTTACTATAACTGGAGATGATGGAAAGGAAATTGAAGAACACGGTTTTGTTCAACTGGTAAGAGAATAATATAAATAACATATAATTCATTACAAATGGAGTCTGGTTTAATGGGCTCCATTTTTTTTGAAAAATTTTCTAACTTATTTTTTTATCAAGGATTTACCTGACATTAAACTTGGTTTTTCTATCCCCATTCTGTCTAGAATTGTCGCTGCAACATCAGCAAGGATTCCCTTTGATAGTTTAACATCTTTCTCTTTAGTGATTAAAATTACAGGCACAGGATTTAAAGAATGTGCAGTGTTTGGTGATCCATCTGGATTTATTGCGAAATCTGCATTTCCGTGATCAGCAATAACAATTAATTCATAGTTATTTTGCATTGCGTTATCTATAACCTTACCTAGCGATAAATCAACTCTTTCAACTGCTTTGATTATTGCATCGTATACTCCCGTGTGACCAACCATATCGGGGTTCGCAAAATTAAGACAAAAGAAATCTGGATGATTAGTGTTTATTTCATCAATAATCTTTTCTGTTACTTCGGGTGCACTCATTTCAGGCTGAAGATCATAAGTAGCAACTTTTGGTGAATCAACTAATATTCTTTTTTCACCAGCAAAAGTAGTTTCTCGTCCACCTGAAAAAAAGAAGGTAACATGTGGGTACTTTTCTGTTTCAGCAATACGAACTTGTGTCTTGTTTTGTTTAGAAATAACTTCACCAAGTGTTTCCCTTAAATTGTCTTTTTCAAAAATAACTTTTATTCCCTCAAACTTTTCATCGTAAGAAGTCATAGTCAATAAATCAAGTGAAAGTGGTTTCATCTTATATTCTGAAATCTCTTTTTGAGTCAAAACAGTAATGATTTCTCGAGGTCGGTCTGTTCTAAAATTAAAACTAATTACAATGTCACCATCTTCAATATTTCCCTTAACTCCATTGTTTTCAATAGTAGAAGGCTCGATAAATTCGTCAGTCACACCATTTTTATACCAATGCTCAAAAACATCAGAAGCGCTACTAAAGCTTTTTCCTTTAAGACTTGTAATGAGATCATACGCTTTTTTGACTCTTTCCCAACGGTTGTCTCTATCCATTGCGAAATACCTTCCGATAATGCTTGCGATTTTTATGTTGGTTCCGTCAATATGTTGGATTAAATTTTTAAAAAACGCTTGACCACTTTTAGGATCACAATCTCTACCGTCAGTAAAACCGTGAATAAATACATTTTTTAAATTATATTCGTTTGCCATATCACAAAGAGCGTGCAAGTGGTCTTGTGAACTATGTACTCCGCCATTGGAGACAAGTCCTATGAAATGTAGTTTTCTACCTTCGTCTTTTGCCTTTTGAAAAGCATTTTTAAGAACGGGGATTTGAAAAAAGCTTCCATCTGATATGGATTTATTTATTCTTGTAAGTTCTTGATATACTATTCTACCAGCGCCAATATTTAGGTGTCCCACTTCGGAATTCCCCATCTGTCCGTCAGGAAGTCCAACATTTTCACCTGAAGTTAAAAGCTCAGCAGTAGGATACACATTTATTAGTTGATCAAATACAGGAGTGTTTGCGTTGAAAATTGCATCAGAGGAACTTTTATCACCAATTCCCCAACCATCTAATATTATTAACCCTACTTTTTTGTTACTCATTAGAAAAAGTGATTTTAAAATGTGCTCCACTCGGTTCATTTGCAGAATAAACAATAGAACCACCGTGAATATTTAACAATTCTTTGACAATATATAACCCTAATCCAGTACCTTTTTGAATTCTAGTTTCTTCGTTACCAATACGAACAAATTTATCAAAAATTGCAGATTTAAACTTAATTGGCACACCAATTCCTTTGTCTTTTACACCTAAAACAATTTGATTGCCTTGTTTTTTTAAGTAAACATTAATTTCAGGGTTTTTCCCTCCGTATTTAAATGCATTATCTAATAAGTTTGAAAGTACAACTTGAACAACAAACAAATCTACTTTTGCAGTTATATTTTCCTCTAGGTCTAGTTTTACTGAGGTTCTCTCTCTCGCCCAATTTTCAACTAATTTTTTAACCTCTTGATCTAATTGAACGGTTTCAAAATTTAATTTAAGTCTATGATTTTCAATACGCGTTGCTGTGAGAATATTTTCTATCATATCTTCCAGTCTTTTGTTCTCATTTATTGCTTGCTCAAGTAACTCCTCTTGTTGCTTACGGTCTAGTTGATTTCTTTTTAATAGTGTTTGAAGTAGTAATTTACTTGATGCGAGTGGTGTTTTTAGTTCATGAGTAACAGAAAGAAGAAAGTTGCTTTGTCTTTGAGAAAGTCGTAAATCTTTTTGGATAGAACTTCTAATTTTCCATAAACCTAGCAGTAAGATTAAAAAGAAGACACTACCTTCACCCACAATCATTAATATACGTTTGTGAGACACATCGCCATCTTCAGCAAGAAGTTGTGATAGTTCAATTAAGTGATACCCCCACCAAGCAAATTGCAGAACGACATAAGCTCCTAATACATAGAAAAATATGGCGGTTTGTTTTTTCATACTTAATAAGCTCTATCTAAACTTCCTTCTACAAAGTTCATAAATGCTTTATTTACAACTTTATTTCCACCAGGGGTTGGGTAATTTCCAGTAAAATACCAGTCACCTTTGTTGTTTGGACAAGCTTCGTGAAGATTTTCTATTGTTTGATAAATGATTTGAACATTTGCTTTCATAGTAACTGGAGTCAATAATTCTGAAATTTTTGCAGAAATTTCATCAGCACTGAAAGGGTCATAGATTTCTTTGACGTAATTTTTTATCTGCTCTTTTGGCTTTAACTCTTGTTCTTTACACTTGCGATATACTTCGTCAATGATAAATGCCTTACCATTTTCTTTTAAAAGTTCAATTGCCGCTTCAAAAGCAATAAAATCTCCCATTCTCGCCATATCAATCCCGTAACAATCAGGATAGCGAATTTGAGGCGCAGATGAAACTACGACAATATTTTTTGGCTCAAGTCTATCTAGAATTCGTAAAATACTTTGTTTTAAAGTTGTTCCACGAACGATTGAATCATCAATAACGATTAGATTGTCTTCCCCTCTAACAACTGTGCCATAAGTAATGTCGTAAACGTGAGCTACCATATCATCACGTGAATCATCTTGCGTTATAAACGTCCTTAATTTAGCGTCTTTTATTGCAATTTTTTCAAAGCGAGTTTTTCTTGAAAGTATCTTCTGAAGATCTTCTTTTTTGGCATCGTTGCCTAACGCTTGAATGGCTTCTAACTTCTCTTCATTTAAGTAGTCTTCAAGCCCTTTCATCATTCCATAAAAAGACATTTCAGCCGTATTCGGAATAAAAGAAAAGACTGCATTATCTAAGTCGTTATCTATAGCTTTTATGATGTGAGGAACTAAAAGTTGTCCGAGTTTTTTTCGCTCATTATAAATGTCTAAATCATTCCCTCTTGAAAAATAAATTCTTTCGAAAGAACAAGCTGCTCTTTCTCTAGGTTCATTAATCATGATTTCACTAACCTTTCCAGACTTTTTAATGATTAATGCATGTCCTGGTTGAAGTTCATTAATATCTTCTTTTCTCAAATCAAAAGCAGTCTGAATAACAGGTCTTTCTGAAGTCACAACACATACTTCATCATCTTCATACCAAAAGGCTGGTCGGATACCAGAAGGGTCTCGGAGAACAAATGCATCACCATGACCTATTAATCCTGACATTGTATAACCACCATCCCAATCTTCGGAGGATTTTTTGAGAATTTCATCAATTGCTAAATTCTCAGCAATTTTAGCAGAAATTTCTTTATTGCTATATCCTTGAGATTTATATAATTTAAACAATCGTTCATTTTCTTCATCCAAAAAATGACCTATTTTTTCTAAAACGGTAACGGTATCAGATTTTTCTTTTGGATGCTGTCCTAGGTTAAGAAGTACATCAAAAAGTTCATCTACGTTAGTTAAATTGAAATTACCAGCAACAACTAGATTTCTTGTCATCCAGTTGTTTTGTCTAAGAAAAGGGTGGCAGCTTTCAATACTATTTTTACCAAAAGTTCCATAGCGTAAATGACCTAAAAAAAGCTCACCTGTAAAACCGGCATTTTTCTTAAGGAAATCTGGATCTAAGAGTTTTTCTGGAGAATTTTCTTCAAAAAACTCAAATTTTTTATTGATTTTAGTAAAAATATCTTGAAGGGGTTTTTGATCAATAGATCTATGTCTAGAGATGTACCTTTCCCCAGGTTTCATATCGAGTTTTATATTTGCTATACCCGCACCATCTTGACCTCGATTGTGCTGTTTTTCCATTAACAAATACATTTTGTTTAGACCATAGAAAGCCGAACCGTATTTGTCTACGTAATATTCAAGGGGTTTTTTTAATCTAAGAAGTGCAATACCGCACTCATGCTTAATAGCATCACTCATGGACAATAGTTTTTCTTTTACAAAAATAGGGTTTATATCTGTTTTGACAGTCTTTTTTACGCCGAACATCAATTTTTAATAGATGAAAAGGCAACTATTTATATTTAAACAAGTTATTATACTACAAAATATAGTTTTTCGTTTCGTACTTTTAACAGAATCGATCAGGTTGTTGATGTCTATTTTTGTAAATTTGATTTATGTTGAAAAACTGGTGTTTAATATTTATAATCCTACTGACTTCCCTAAGACTACTTGGGCAAGATGAGGTATGGATGCACCCCAACAAAGGTCAATGGGATGATCGAATTCTGTACAAAATTGAATTAGGTCAAGGAGAACTTCTAATAGAACAAGATCGATTTACTTATGCACTCAATAACGGCTCTGAAGTTTATAATCATGCTCATTCTGGAGAAGAGGATAGTGGACATGATCATGAAACACTGAAGCTGCATACGATTCATTCAATTTTTAAAAATTCATCATGGTCTGGTGAGGTTGAAGAGAAGAATCCTTCAGACTTTTATAGAAATTATTTTATTGGTGAAGACTCCACAAACTGGAAAAGTAAGGTTCGTTCAATAAACTATGTGAGGCTTAAGGATTTTTACCCTCAAATTGACTTAATTATTGAAACTAAATCTAACTCAATTAAATATTCATTTGATGTTGCTCCTGGCGCTGACCCCTCAGTTATTGAAATTGTCCATGAAGGAGCGGATCGTTTAAGTTTAGATGATGGAGTAATAGATATACATTCGCGTTTTGGCCCTATCAAGGAGCAAAATTTATCAGTTTGGAATGAGACGGTCGAAGGTGAGAAAACGATGATTGATGCAGCTTTTAAACTAACTGATTCAATTGTTACTTTTGATTTAGATGATAATTATGATGAAGCTCAACGCTTAATTATTGATCCAGATTTGACTTTTTCTACTTTTACAGGTTCTAGTGCAGATAATTGGGGCTTTACTGCTGCTCCTGATGATGCTACAAATTTGTTTGCTGGTGGAATTGTATTTGCATCAGGTTATCCAGTTTCAACGGGTGCTTACAACGGAACATATAACGGAGGAGATGGATCGATGGGATTTGATATTGGGATTTCAAAATTCAGTGCAGATGGTGCAAATCTTCTCTACTCTACATACGTTGGAGGAGGTAAAAATGAAACGCCTCATTCAATTGTTGCTGACGATCAAGGTGAGTTATATGTTTTGGGTGTTACAAGTTCAAATGATTTCCCTATTACAGCAGGCGCTTATCAAACTTCTTATGCTGGTGGAAACTCCACTACACAAAACGGATTAACTTTTTCGGGAACTGATATTATTGTGTTTAGGTTGAGTAATGACGGAACTAATATGTTGTCAAGTACTTACTTAGGAGGAAGTGGGAATGATGGTTTAAATTTATCAAACTTAAGTTATAATTATGGCGACCAATTTAGAGGTGAGATAATTGTAGATTCAAATGATGATATTGTAATAGCAAGTTCAACTAATTCCACAAACTTCCCTACTCCTAATGGATTTGATAATACTTTGGGAGGAGCACAGGATGGTATTGTTTCAAAATTTTCTCCTAATTTGAACAACTTAGTTTGGTCAACTTATATAGGTGGAAGTAATAATGATACTGGTTATGCACTACAAACCTCTTCAACTGGAAATATTTATGTTACAGGTGGCACGACTTCTAATAATATGCCTTTTTCTAATGGGGAGTCTACTGCAAATAGCGGAGGTATTGATGGTTACGTAATGCAGTTAGATGGAGCGAATTCAAACCCTATAAGTGGAACCTATATTGGAACGCCACAATATGATCAAAGTTTTTTTGTTCAACTTGATTTAGATGATAATGTTTATGTATTTGGACAATCGGAAGGAAATATAACCATTTCACCTGGTGTTTACAATAACCCGAATTCTGGACAGTTCATTAGAAAATACAATACTGCACTGAGTACATTGAGTTGGTCAACAGTTGTTGGCGGTGGAAATGGAAGTGTTGAAATATCTCCTACTGCTTTTCTTGTTTCAAATTGTAATGAAATTTATTATGCAGGCTGGGGGGGATCGACTAATCAAACTAGTCAAGCAACAGGTAGTACGACAAATAATTTCCCGACAACCAATGATGCCTATGACTCGAATACAAGTGGTAATAATTTTTACGTTGCTGTTTTGGATGATAATGCATCTGGTTTGAATTATGCAACATTTATGGGTGGTGTAAATAGCTATCCCAATCATGTTGATGGTGGAACAAGTCGTTTTGATAAAGGTGGAAGAATTTATCACGCAGTCTGTGCTGCATGTGATGGCAGTGATAATGGGTTCACTACAACTCCTGGTGCATACTCTAATGTAAATGGAACCTCTAGTCGATGTAATCTAGCGGCTTTTAAATTTGAACTTAGTACTATTGAGTCTACGATTTCAGTACCTGAACCTTTTGTTTGTATCCCAGATGCAATTAATTTTATAAACGACTCAGAAAATGGCAATGAATATTTCTGGGACTTTGGCGACGGAAACACAAGTACTGATTTTGAACCATCTCATAATTACACTTCTCCAGGAACATACGAAATATTGTTGGTTGTCAGTAATACGAACTCATGTTTTGAGCCTGATTCAAGTTATTTTGAGGTTACTATTGGTTTGTTTGAAGGAGCTGTTGTAGACCCTTCAGACTTTATTTGTCCTGGAGATCCTTTTCAACTAGAGGCTTCAGGAGGTACGGATTATGAATGGAGCCCTGCTCAATATCTCGATAATCCAAATATTGCAAACCCCACAGCTACTGTAGATCAAACAACTGACTTTACAGTGATTGTATCTGATAGCTGTGGTGCAGATACATTGACTATAACACTAAATACTTACGGAGCAAATGTGGAGTCGGAAGATGACTTGATGATTTGTCGTGACGATACTGTCAAGCTATGGGCTGCTGGCGGAGTCTCTTACCAATGGAGTGATGCAGCTGATATCCTAAGTGACCCAAATCAAGATACTGTTGTTATTGCACCTCATTTTGATACAGATTATACGGTTATAGTTACTACAGCTGAGGGTTGCGAAATTGAAAAAAATATTTTTGTAGAAGTTTTTCAGGAAGTTCCTAAACCAGTTATTGATGATACAATTCCTTTATGTAAAAATGAATCTGTAGAGGTAACTGTAAGTGGAGCTCCTTTTTATGATTGGTCCCCCAATCAAAATATTAATCCTAACACTGGTCCTGTAGTTACGATAAATACAATTGTTGATCGATGGTATTACGTTGATTTTACTAATCCTTGTGGTACTGTTCCAGACAGTGTTTTTATTGATGTAATTGAAGTTTTTCCAGAAGCTGGAAATGATACAATTGTTTGTCCAAGAGAGCCCGTTAACCTTTGGGCATCAGGCGGAGTTGAATATGAATGGTCTCCAGCTGAGTCGGTAAGTAATTCAACAGCATCTGTGACAACCGCTCGGCCAAATTATGCTACAACATATACTGTTTTAGTAACAGATAAATATGGGTGTTCTGCTGAAACTGATGTTATAATAGATCATTTCCAAGAGCCTTATGTTCAAACTAGTCCTGATTATTATGGGTTTTCAGGGGATGAGGTACAATTAGAAGCTAACCCAAGCAGTGAAGGAGGAACTTTTACTTGGAGTCCAGCAGACTATTTAAGCTGTGTTAATTGTCAAGACCCAATTTCTACTGCTCCCAAATCAATAGACTACTTTGTTGAATTTGAAGATGTAAACGGCTGTAAAGCAACTGATGATTTAACGATTCATTTCGAAGCGTTGATTTATGTTCCAAATACATTTACCCCAGATAAAGATGACTTTAACGAATATTTTTATCCAAAAGGCGGAAATATAGAGACATACGAAATGTTAATTTTTAATCGTTGGGGAGAGTTGATTTTTGAATCTCATGATTTCAATGGTAAATGGGACGGTACATATGGAGGTAAGCCCTGTCCTGAAGGGACTTATGTTTGGAAGATAATCTATAAAGACTTTTCAGGAAATAAAGAAGAGATTGTTGGTCATGTTAATTTATTGAGGTAGTTTTTTTAAGTTTTGGAATTGAATCCGAAGGTCACGAGACACAGTCATGCGACAGCTTCGAATAACAAGAGATGCTACCGCAAGACTGTGTCTCGTGGTTGCCAGAACACTTGTTTGTCAGTTTGTTTGAAACTTGTTTTGCCACTATTCTAATGCTCTACTGCTGTTAGCCTGCACTAATCTGAACCAGATTTCTAATGCACAACAACCATACGCTGTGGTTGAGAAACATTGCCTTCGATGGTAACGCTTACAAAATAGATACCTTGGTTGTAGTTTGAAACATCAAGAGAAACTGAATTGGTTTGTTGAGAGATTTCAGTTTTATTTACCAATTTACCTGTAGCGTCAATAACTGAGACACTTCCTTCACTTACAAAATTAGTTAATGCAATTTGCACTTTGTCATTTGATGGATTTGGAATTAATTTAAAGTTTGATAAATTGCTTTCTGTTAAACTTGCATCATCAATATCATAAAGTAGCTCAAAATCATCAAAGTAAAAACCGTCTTCAGTAACTCCTTGATCAGAAACAAGGATGAAGCGAATCATGATTTCTTCCCCAAGATAGTCACTAAGACTTACTTCTTCTAAAATCCAATCATCTTGAACTCCATCATAAAGAGGTTCGTCAACAGGTTGGGGTGTTCCCCAATTTTGGACCCCAGGATTTGTAAATTTACCACACTGTGGAATCCATGAACTACCAAAGTTAGTTGACACTTGAAATTGAACATAATCGTATCCATCTTCAATATTCCATTTTGCACGAAACCTAGTTAATGCACTTGTTGCATTAGTCAAATTGATAGTATCCTTAAAATTAAATATACTAAATTGTTCGTTAAAATACTCGCTATTAGGGCTGTCTGTAAAGGAGTTGTTTGGAGAATAATAATCTTCAGTCGTTAAATCCCAATCTCCAGTCCAATTATCTAGATTTGAAGCCTCGTCACTAAATTGAAGCGTTGCATCTCCATATTTTTTAACAATTGTATCAGTGTTTACCCAAGACCCGTTGTCTGTTTTTAGTACGTACTTTATTTCGTCTCCATATTGAATTCCTGGATCTAAAGTATATGAAATAGCACCAGTTTCGATTTCTTCTAATTGCAAATTATAATCAACAGAATTTCCGACAGATTGAATTCCATTTACAGGATCAATACTGACAGTAATTTGTCCAGATTGTTGACCAAGACGCTGTATTTCATGATTAAAATCCCCAGACATGTCAACAATTGTAGAAGAAGGATCTGTTTCCTCAGTGGCTCCATAAACAAGCGCTAAATGAGCAAGTTTTAAGTTTGGAAACAGCATATCAATACAATCGTCTGTTATTTGGTTTACTTGTGGCCAAAAACCTATAAAGCCAACTTCGGGGGTGACTGCAAAAATTCCTTCGTCTTTATACATATAATCATCAGAATCACCTGAAGCTGGATATAGACCAGAGCTTTTCATAGCTGTATAGTCATTGTGTTTAACCATATGGCTTGTATAAGCATGAAAATAATCATGATCAGTTGCAAATTCTTGCGATGTTGCACCGATTGGGTAAAGTAAAAGTCCTGTATAAGTGTGTGCGTTAAAGGCAAATTCAATATTCCAGTTTTCAGCAATTTTTTTCATGTTTTGCGTCTCTGGTTCAGAGAAAGGTCCAGAACCTGGGTAAACATCACTGTCTTCATCTCCTAAATCAACACCTGTTGTTCCCCATTGATATGAGTAATTCCTATTTAAATCAACACCAGGATTTGTTGTTCCAACATTAGGGTTTTTATTTTTTCGGTGCATTCCGCCCCCATTAGGATCAGTTGTTTCATTGTGTATATAGCCGTCTGGGTTTATCATTGGAACACAAAATATTTCTAAATTATCCATCAAGTATGTAACCTCTGGATCAGTGCCGTAGTTTTCCAGCATGTACCACATGAAAAATATTGTTTCGGATAGAGAGCCTGGTTCACGAGCATGGTGTAGGGAGGTATAGAGGATTCTTGGCTTCCCTTGATTAATACCTGGATCATTAGACATTTTCACAAAGTATATTTCACGACCTTCATGCGTTAGAGTATCTGAAACAGCAGCCCTTTCTGAAATTAAATTTGGATATTGGCTGTACATATCATCTAGATTATCCAAATACTCTTGGTAAGTATAAAAACCAGCCATTGAACCTAGTTGAAAGTTTGTAGGAACTGTTGGATTATAATTGATACCATCATCATTAGAGCAAGTTGCATTTTTTAGGTCTGAAGCTCCTTCATAGGCACGCTCAACATAATACTTCTTTACATCTTTGATTAATATATCAACCTTAAATCCTGCATTTTTTGCTTTTTCTATTTCTGTATCAGAAAAATCACTTATGATAAAAGTGTTTTTTTTTCTATTAGCGTGATCTACTGCTAAACCTAATTCAGAAAGTTCTTGCAAACCTTCTGTGTCTGTCCAAATTTTTGCTCGTGAATATTCTTCTTGAGCATAAATTGTAAAAATAAATAAGTTGGTTAGTAGTAAAAATAAATATTTTATAAGCATAGCAAAGTGTTTTCGTAAAGTTACAAAATGTATTTGAACTTAAAAATTATACTTTACGAACGGTCAGGGCAAACTCACACTTTTATTTTTAAGAGTTTTCTCAAATAGTCCTCATTCC
>JBBEBO010000071.1:0-4956 GCA_040882265.1 Brumimicrobium sp.
CACCAATTACTTATAAATCAATTAAATGCAATGCGACTTAAATGGATAGCCCTATAATTTTAAAACCCTGTCGAGTTTTCACAGCAAAACCATCAGTTTTTATGTATGTTTATTGAAATAACCTCAACTCTTAATGAAAATGTGTAGAAATTCACCAACAATTCACGATATTTGCATTAAAGTTTAGAATTATGTCACAAATTGTAACCCTCAGTGAGTTTATCATGCAACGTCAAAAAGATTTTCCTTTTGCAACGGGTGAACTAACTAGTCTACTCAACGATATTTCTATTGCTTCAAAAATTGTTAATCGCGATGTAAATCGTGCTGGTTTGGTTGACATAATTGGAGCTAAAGGAGAGAAAAACATTCAGGGTGAAGACCAACAAAAGCTTGATGTTATTGCCGATGAAGCTTTTATTCATGCTTTTAAAAATGGCGGTGAAGTTTGTGGAATAGCTTCAGAAGAAAATGATGATTACGTAGCATTTGAAAGTGATTTTTCTAAAAAAGGCAAATATGTTGTTTTATTTGATCCGCTAGACGGCTCTTCAAATATTGATGTAAACGTTTCAATTGGAACTATTTTTTCTATTTACAGAAGAAAATCAGAGGTTGGAACTTTGGCAACCAAAGAAGACATGTTACAAAAAGGGGCTGATCAAATTGCTGCTGGGTATGTGATATTCGGTTCTTCAACTATGTTGGTTTATTCGACAGGTAAAGGAGTAAATGGATTTACGTTAGATCCTTCAATTGGTGAATTTTGCCTTTCTCATCCCGACATAAAAATGCCTGAAACAGGACGAATGTATTCTATGAATGAAGGGAATTTAGATCGTTGTGATCCAGGACTGAAAGATTATGTGCAGTATTGTCGTGAGGATGATCCTGCTACTGGTAGACCTTATTCAGGGAGGTATATCGGCTCTTTAGTTGCTGATTTTCACAGAAACTTATTGAAAGGGGGAATTTATATTTATCCTACAACTAACAATTGGAAAGAAGGTCGTTTGCGCTTATTATATGAATGCAACCCTTTGGCTTTTATTGCCGAACAAGCTGGTGGATTAGCAACAGATGGACACCGTCGCATTTTAGATATTGAGCCTACAGAGTTGCACCAACGTTGTGGCTATTTTGTTGGATCTAAACAAATGGTCGAAAAAGCAATGAGCTGTTTGAAAGAAACTGTTGAAGCTTAACTAAAGGTCGACAACATTATTCATTTTTATAGCGAAGCACCTCAGGAAGTTTAATATTGTCTGAATCTTCTTTCTTCTCAGCATCAAAGTATTCGAGCATTGCTTCTTTCATTAAATGCTGCTGTTGGCGATCATCAAGCGGAGGTAATTCTTTAACAAATTCAAAATGTGGCCAGTTGTCTTCGTCTCTACCAATTGTCTTATAAAACCCATAAGGTTCAAGTAGAGTACAAATCGCAACATGCATTAACTCTGTTTTTTGACGTTTAGAAAAATTTTGATGTCCTTTCCCTAATTCCTGAACTCCGATAAGGAATAAAATAGACTGAACGTCAAGTCCACCGCCGAAAGTTTTCTCTAATTCGACAACTAATTCTTTAAATTTTATCTCAATGGCATAATCCATATCACAAAGGTAGATATATTATTTTGGTTTAAATCGGTAATGTGATACAAGGTTATCGATAAAAATTCACGATTTCTATTACTTTTGTTTTCATGACCAAAATACTTGTCATACGCTTTAGTTCAATAGGCGACATTGTTTTGACAACGCCAATTTTGCGTTGTATTAAAGCACAAATAAATGATGTGCAGTTGCACGTATTGACAAAACATCAATATGGGTTGCTTTTTAAATCGAATCCTAATGTAGATGTTACCCATGAGTGGGGAGGAGGCAATAAAGAGGTCGCTAGAGCATTGATCGCTGAACAATTTGACTATGTAGTTGATTTACATAACAATATCCGCACGAAAAAAATCAAAACTTTTTTAAGGACAAAATCATCGGCATTCCCGAAACTTAATGTTCAAAAGTGGCTTTATGTTAACTTTAAGTGGAACAAGTTGCCCGATATTCATATTGTAGATCGATATTTTGAAGCTGTAAAAAAACTTGATGTTGTTAACGATAAGAAAGGACTAGACTATTTTATTCCATCTGAAGATAATGTTGATGTTTTAGAAACATTTAAAACCAATAAATTTGTAGCCGTCGCTCTAGGGGCTCAGTTTGCGACAAAACGACTGCCAAATGAAAAGTTGTCAGGTATACTTAATGACATAAGTGCCACAATTGTTTTACTTGGGGGAAAAGAAGACCTTAAAATTGCTGATGAATTGATTTCGATGATTGACACTGATGCTGTTTATAATATGTGCGGTAAACTTAATTTAAATCAGTCCGCATCTGTTGTTAAGCAAGCAAATGTTATACTTACACACGACACTGGTTTGATGCATATTGCTGCAGCTTTTAAAACACCTATCGTTAGCGTTTGGGGGAACACAGTTCCAGCATTTGGAATGTATCCTTATATTATTGAAGACCCATCTTTATATAGTATGCACGAAGTAAAAGGATTGTCTTGTCGCCCTTGTTCAAAGATTGGGTTTAAAAAGTGTCCCCACAAACATTTTAAATGTATGATGGATCAAGATGAGAATGAAATAAGAGAGCAAATAATAAAACGATTGTATTAAAAATAGTTGGAGGAGAAAACGGGCGTCCTCTCCTCCAACCTAACACTACTACTTATGAAACCTAACACTTCTAATATACTCAATTATTATTCCACAGTGCCATGATTTAATTTTTATATCTTAAAAAGTGTTAATAAGACGGTTTTTTTGCTAAAAACAGCAAAAAAAAGAGGAATTACTAAAATTTATAGCTGTGAAAAGCTCTTATGCAATTGTGTTTTAGTTTAGCTTTTCTGAAAAGGGGTTGTTCCCTCGCTTAACCACATATTAAAAACAATTACTAGCCAAAGTTTATTGTAAAGGTATTCTTCACCATTAAGGTAGCGTTCTTTTAGCTGCATGATTTGGTTAACCTTATAAATTTTCGCTTTCGTTAGAACCTCCTCGTTTACATATTTATCTAACAATGGTTTTAATTCATTGGCCAACCATTTGCCAAGTGGAATTCCAAATCCCCACTTTGGACGATCAAAAAGCGCTTTTGGGACGTAGTCGTATAAAACTTCTTTTAACAAGTACTTTGAAACGCCCTTTTTAACTTTTAATGATTCATCTAAGTTTAATGTAAACTCCACCAAATTGTGGTCGAGTAAGGGAACTCTTGCTTCTACTCCATTTTGCATGGTAACGCGATCTACTTTAGTGAGCAAATCATCTGTCAGGTAGTAATTCAAATCAAATAAAGCTTGCTTTTCATGTGAAGATAGCTTTCGATTCGTTTTTTGAAGTTTTAATTCTTTATAAACTTTATTAAAATTAAAAAACTCCTTTGTTTCTCTTTCCGAAAACAAATATTGATCAACTGAAAATATATGAGGTTGAATTGCTGTGTCTGAATCGAACTTAAAATATTCACTTGCACGTTTTAAATTATTTTTACCTGTGAGTCCTAATCCAAGGGCGATAGGCGATTTTAACCCTTTAATGAATGGATTTGAAAGTCTTTTTGCCCAATTGTACATCCCATACCCCATGAATTGCTCGTCTCCACCATCGCCAGTAAGCACCATTTTAACAGACTCATTCGCCATTTTAGCAACTAAATATGTAGGGATAGCAGAAGCATCAGCATAAGGTTCATCATACCAAGAAGGAATTTTTTCTATAAGGGATAGCGCATCTTTTTCTGATAAAATATACTCGTAATGTTCAGTATCCAAATGGTCAGCGACTTTTTGTGCCCATTCACTTTCATTAAACCTTGTGTTTTTAAAACCAATCGAAAACGTTTTTATCTTTTCTTTTGATTGAGACTGTGCAATTGCAGCAACAGTTGAGGAATCTATTCCACCACTTAAAAAAACACCAAAAGGGACATCACTTTTTAAACGAATTCGAACACTTTCTTTAAGTTTAGAATGATATTCAGTTTTTGCTTTGGAAAAATCTTTCAGTGTTTTAGCTTTGATGTTATCATTAATATTCCAATACGATTTAATGGAAAATTCATTTGATTTTACTGTTGCTCTATTTCCTTTTGGGAACTTATGAATACCTTCATATATCGTGTAAGGTTCAGGAATATAACCAAGTCTAAAATAATGATGAATAGCTGTAGCATTTAGCTTTGACTCGTCAACAAATTGAGTTAGTGCTTTCATTTCTGACGCAAACGCAAAAACCTCTTTGTCCCAAAAATAATAAAGTGGCTTAATTCCCAGTCGGTCTCGAAATAAAGACATTACATTGCTTTTTTCATCCCACACAGCAAATGCAAACATGCCATTAAAATGGTCTACGCATTTCTCTCCCCAATGAATAAAAGCTTGCAAAACAACTTCTGTATCCGATACTGTTGTGAAGTTTACACCGTTTTTTTCTAACTCATCCCTCAACGACTCATAATTGTAAATCTCTCCATTAAAAACGAGTCTATAATTCCCGCAAGGGGAAACCAACGGTTGGTTTGCCTGATCTGATAAATCGATAATGCTAAGGCGTCGATGTGCTAAGCCACACGATTTAGTTTCATTTAAAAAAATACCAGATGCATCATTTCCTCGATGAGCAATTGCAGTGCTCAACGTCTCTAATTGATGCTTTTCAACGGTTTTATTAAATGATCTTATTCCAGCAATTCCGCACATATCTTAACTTGAGAAAGGTAAAAATAGTGTTTTCAAATTGAATGCTTCTTTCTTCGTTGATTTTATTATTTACTGAACGTGTTGAGAAGAAGACAGTTATTATTTATTGGTAATTTAAATCGTTTTTTAACCTGCATTATTCATGAATTTCCTATTCCAAAGCCAAACTGCTCCGCCAA
>JBBEBO010000072.1:0-30810 GCA_040882265.1 Brumimicrobium sp.
TATTTCCCCTTAATCTTAATGGTTCAAAATCCCCCACAGTTCGTGTATAAAACCCATTAAGAGATTAAGGTTCATTAAGGCGCTAATCACAACAAAATCTCACTATACAAAAGCGATTTTCTTATTTCCCTGCAAACCTTTCATGAAATTGCTTCTGCTGTTTTTCTTTCAGAGATGGAATATCTGCCGGAACCTCTCTTTTCCATCTTTTATGTGACCAAATCCAGTGTTCAGGGCGTTTTATTATAATTTCTTCCAACATTTTTGTGTGAGCTTCAGTAATTTCGCCCCATTTCATTGCTGAAGGATTACGTGTTATTTCTTGTAGATGCATTTTATAAAAACCTCTTTTCACACGTTCTAAATAAAAAAACACAACTGCATGTCCATATTGATGAGCAAGAAGTTCTGGTCCGAAAACAACGCCTGTTTTTTGATTGAGAAAATCCATCCAATAACATTTTTTAGAGTCGCCAGGTGATTGATCAGCAAGGACTAAAGTTGCTATTGTCTCTGTGTTATTTTTAAAAAACTCATGTACAATTTTTGAATAGATCACTTTCATTCCATAGCGCGATCTTCTTTCATTTAGTTTTTTATCCCAAAATCCATTACTCAAAGGCGTTCCAATTCCAACTGCTTGATGTTTAAACAACAGGTTTTGCCCTGTTATCAACCATTCCCAGTTATTGTAATGTCCAGATACAAGTAAAACACTTTTCTTAAGGCCATATAGCTCTTCCATTAACTCAGGATTTGCCACATGAAATCGTTTTTTTAATTGAGATTCAGAAATACTCAGGTTTTTGGCTCCTTCAGCGAGCAAGTCCGTTAAATGGCGATAAAACTTTCGCTCAATTTTACGTTTTTCTTTGATTGATTTGTTAGGAAAGGCGTTATCAATATTTTTTCTGACAACACTCCTTCTGTAGGGAAGAATAGTTATTAATAAGAGATAGAAAAAGTCGGTAAAAAGATACATCACGCGCAAAGGAAGCAAGGAAGCTGGGTAAATAAAAATATGATATGCAATCCAACTGAACATCTGTACGTTTTTTCAAAAATAGCTAATTTGAATGATGTAATTACAGTTTATCGTTTAGAATTCAGAATATCACCTATGAAAAGTAGAATCAAATGGAAGACGCTGTAAAATTGAACGGCCTAAAGTTAGCTCATCTGCATAATGCAACTCTGTTCCAACTGCAACCCCTCTTGAAAGTGTTGTGACTTTAATATTGAACGGTTTTAACTTTTTATATAAATAAAAATTAGTTGTATCACCTTCCATTGTCGAACTTAAAGCGAAGATAACTTCTTCAATAGATTCGTTTTGTGCTCTAAAGATTAAATTACTTATGTTTAAATCATCTGGTCCCAACCCATCCATAGGTGAAATCACACCACCTAAAACATGATAAACACCTTTATAACTCCCAGTAGATTCAATTGCCATAACGTCTCGAATATCTTCAACAATACAAACTAATCCCGATTCTCTATGGGGATTAGCGCATATCCCGCAAAGCTCAATATCAGAAATATTTCCACATTGCTTACAAAATTTTATATTTTTCTTCATCTCAGTGAAAGCTTTTGAGAAACGTTCAATTTCTTCGGGAGAACGCTTAAGTAAATCCATCACTAGACGAAGTGCACTTCGCTTACCAATAGAGGGCAACGAAGCGAGCTGTTCCACAGCTTCAGTTAAATATTTTGAGGGTAAATCCACAGAGCAAAAATAGGATTGTTTTATTAATTTTTATGTCTTTTAATTATTAAATTGAAAGGTTTTTTCTAAAGTTTTATAAATATTTAATTTGAATGAATTATTTTTGTCGAATGTTTTTATCTGTTGAGAATATTTGTGACCTACCCGTTGAAAAACTACCTTTTAGCATGTTTGGTCTTTGCCTTCAAGAGCCTATGGCAATGGTTACCAACTTAATCATTTCAATAACTGCTCTGATTATATACCTAAAATTTAAGCCTGTTCAAAACGATTTTCAAAAGCATTGGAAGTTGTTTTTCCTAACATTTGGTATAAGTACATTTTTCGCTGGTTTTGGACATGTATTCTTTAATTATACAGAAGTTTATGGGAAATTTCCTACATGGATTTTAGGAACTTTTGCTGCTTACCACGCTGGAAAGGCCATGATTAGCTTGAATGTAATGAAAGAGTCATTAAAGAGAAAGCTACTTTTTGTACTCTATTTTAAAGCTGTCACGCTATTGATATTAGCATTATTCCTCAAAAGCTTTGTGTTTATTATGGTTGATGCTGTGGCAACTTATTTGTTCTTTTGTATGGGACTTGGAATCTATTATTGGAGAAAAGGATTGAAATCATTTAAATACACGGTAATTGCCGTAATGGTACTTTTTCCTTCAATATTTATTTTCACTTTAAAATTTAATCCACATATCTGGTTTAATAAAGACGATTTGAGTCATATTTTAATGGCAGCAACCATTATTTTCTTTTACTTTGGGGTGGTTAAACTCAATCAATTTGATTTAGACAAGTTGGTTAGCTTAAAAGATTTAAACTATGTCAAAAAACAATCCCGTAAACATTAAAAATAAACGTGCAAAGTTTGAGTATCATATACTCGATAAATTTGTTGCGGGAATTCAATTAGGTGGTACTGAAATAAAAAGTATTCGCAACGGAAAGGCAAGTATTCTTGAAGCTTACTGTGTTGTAGAAGACGGTGAAGTTTTTATTCGAAACATGCATATTACGGAATATGAAAATGCGTCTTTTTATCAACATAAACCTCGTGCTGATAGAAAATTATTACTCAATAAACGAGAAATTCAGAAACTCGATAAAAACATGAAAACTAAAGGGTACACAATTGTACCACTCAGACTTTTCATGAATGACAAAGGCTTAGCAAAGCTTGAAATTGCTTTAGCTCAAGGTAAAAAACTCTACGATAAACGTCAGGATCTCAAAGCGAAAGACGACAAACGTTCAATTGACCGCATAAAGAAGGAATTTTAATTTTAAGAACAAATGGAATTGCTTCTCAATTATCTCCTTCCTATTGCAATTGGTATCATTATGTTTGGTATTGGTTTAAATTTGGAATGGAAGGATTTTAAACGTGTCTTTATCGCTCCCAAAGCTGTTTTATTTGGTTTATTCGGTCAACTCTTTTTACTTCCTATTGTTGGTTTTTCAATTGCTTTTATTTTTCCGTTAGAACCCGTTTATCAATTAGGAATTGTACTCATTTCAGCCTGTCCTGGAGGAACCTCTTCTAATATTGTTACTTACATGCTAAAGGGAAGAGTAGCTCTCTCTGTTTCAATTACAGCTTTCAACAGTTTTTTAATCGTATTAAGTATTCCAATTGTTTTAGACCTTGCTTTTTACGCATTTATGAACACGGAAAAGAACATCAGTTTATCGATGTCTCAAACTTTTGGTGAAGTTATTTTCACTGTGTTATTACCTGTGATTGCAGGTGTAATTGTAAGTCACTACATGCCATTAACCGTTAGTAAAATAAAAAACTCCTTAAGATATATTTTACCAGGAATATTATTTATTGTATTCTCTGTAGTTCTATTAGACGAACAAGACAATGGCGATAAGTCTATGATGGAATATTGGAACCTGTTGATTCCTGCCTTAATATTGAACATTTTTGTAATGTTCTTAGGTTTTTTCACTTCTGGGTTTCTTGGGATCAACCACGAAGGAAAATACACAATTGCTATTGAAATGGGACTTCAAAACGCAGCCTTAGCCATATTTTTAGCCAACAATGTCATTCAAATGGATGGGTTATCTATAATAGCTGTTTTGTATGGCGGTTTTTCATTCTTCTCAACATTGCTGATTGCTTGGATTATGAAAAAATGGATGAAATCAAAAAGCGCCAAACTAAACTAGTTTGACGCCTTGGTTATTGTGGAGTATAGCTAGATGCCTATTTTAAAGTACTGATAATTTTATCAGCCAACTCAACTCCTATTCTTGCTTGAGCCTCTGATGTTGCAGCACCAATATGTGGTGTACAAGCAATTAAAGGGTGAGTCAATAAATCCTTACGCGGATTTGGTTCGTTTTCAAATACATCAAGTGCAACACTAGCAACCTTACCATTGTTTAGTGCCTCAATCAAATCATCTTCATCAATTACACCTCCTCTAGCTGCATTTACAATGCGAACGCCACCTTTCATTTTTGAAAATTCAGCCTTACCAATCACAGCACTTCCGTCTTCCTGTTTAGGAACATGAAGTGAAATAAAGTCCGCTTTACCAAGTACACTATCTAAATCTGTCACAGTCTCCAAAGTAGAATTCACCATTCCAACACCCTGTATTTGAATTGGAATTATTACTTTCTTAGAGGATCTGTTCATCGCAATAACATTCATTCCTGAACCAAGTGCGTAGCTTGCTAGCGATTCACCTATTCGTCCAAGGCCTATTATTAAAAGCGTTTTACCTCTCAACTCTACTCCTTTTGCATATTTCTTTTTAAGTTCTTTAAAAGAAGAAACTCCATTACTGGGCATTTCCTTATATGAGTCGTAAGTTGAACGAGCAACAGAAAACAATGCTCCCATTACAAGTTCTGCAACAGATTGAGAAGATGCAGCAGGAGTATTTTCAACAGTAATACCTTTTGAGCGCGCATATTCAACGTCAATGTTATCCATTCCAACGCCACCACGACCAATGAATTTTAGACCTGGACAATTATCAATTATATCTTTTCTTACGGTAGTTGCAGAACGAACTAAAAGCGCTACATAGTCTTCTTGATTTATCTTTTCAACGAGGTCTTCTTGATTTACTTTATCAGTGATAACAGTAAACCCTGCCTGTTCTAGTTTTTCAATTCCTTCGGGAGAAATCCCGTCGTTTGCTAATATCTTCATTTTATTATAAGCTTTTTAATACGTTTACAAGAACTTTTACGCTTTCAATGCCGAGTGCATTGTACATAGAGGCTCTATATCCACCAACTGAGCGGTGACCTTTTAGTCCAATAATTTGAGCGTCATTCCACAATTGATCAAAACGGTCTTTTTTCCCCTCATCAGTGAGTTTGAAAGTCACATTCATATTTGATCGATCTTTTGTAGCTGTAGTTCCTTCAAAATTCGGGTTAGAATCAATTTCGTTGTAAAGCATTTCAGCTTTTTCGTTATTCAGCTTCTCAATTGCAGTAACTCCTCCGTTATCCATTAAATGTTTTAAATTGAGATTAGAAACAAAAACAGAATAAACTGGAGGTGTATTAAACATACTGTCTTTTTTAGCGTGAACATTTAGATCCAAATATGAAGGAATATTTTTCAAACTAGAATTTCCAAGCACCTCATCTTTCACAATATAAAGTGTTGCGCCAGCTGGTCCTAAATTTTTCTGTGCTCCAGCGTAAATTAAATCAAATTTTGAAACATCAATTCTTTTGGAGAAAATATCAGAAGACATATCACAAACAAGCGGAACATTTGTTTCTGGAAACGATTTAAACTGTGTTCCAAAAATTGTGTTGTTTGAAGTAAAATGTAAATAATCAATATCAGAAGGTATGTTATTAACATCAGGGATATAATTGAAGTTTTTGTCTTCAGAAGAAGCCACTTCTACAACTTCAATCCCAGTATTTTTAGCTTCTTTTATTGCTTTACTTGCCCAAGTTCCAGTATTTATATAGCCTGCTTTTTTATTTTTACCTGCTAGGTTCATTGCACTAATTAAAAAACCAAGACTAGCACCACCTTGTAAGAATAAAACTGTATATCCTGAAGGAACGTCCAATGCTTTTTTGACATTTTCTCGTGCTTCTTCCATAACTGCAACAAAGTCCGCACTTCTATGAGATACTTCTAAAATTGACAACCCGTTAAAATCAAGCACAGCTTCTGCCGCTTGTTTAAATACTGCTTGTGGTAAAATACACGGACCAGCTCCAAAATTATGTTTCATCATTATTGTTTTTATTATTCTTATTCGATTACAAATATTGAAAAAAAAAGTCTGCTATAAAAGTTTTATACTTTAATAAAAACTTAATTTTTACACTTAGCTAAAGTTAACAAAAAAGTCGACCTGAATTAGATCGACTTAGTGTATATAGTTCTGAGAATTATTTTTCCTCTTTTTTCTTTTTAGTAGTTGTCTTTTTGGCTGCTGGAGCTTTTTTCTTTTCAGCATCATCTGATTTTTTTGCAGTTGTTGCTTTCTTCGTTGTTGCTTTTTTAGCAGTTGTTGACTTTTTATCTGAAGCTGTAGCTTTTTTTGTTGCTGGGGCTTTTTTTGCTGTAGTTTTTTTAGCAGTAGTTTTCTTAGCTACTTTTTCTTTAGATTCTTCCTTCTTAGGAGTGGATTTCTTTTTAGTGGTTCCTTCTATAACTGAAGGTTTGTTTTTTTTACGTGAACGAGTCTTACCGTAAGATCCTCTAAAACGTTTTCCTTTTTCACTTTTCACATCTCCTTTTCCCATGTGTCTATATTTTTATTATTGGTTACAGCATAAAGATATAAAAATTAGTTTAGTGACCACAAAGAAAATACACAAGATTAATTTACATCATGTTTGATTATAGGGTCAGTTGAGATTATAAGTCAGTTCTAAAATTTGTGCGGCCAGAGCAAACGCATTTGAATTTAACCTGTTTGTGAGGCTCTCCTAAATAGTACATAACTATTTTTTACCACTGATTATTATTTTGACTTCTCACTTTGATCATTAAGTCTCCTTAAAAAATCTCTTTCCACAATTTCAGGGTTTTTAATAATCTTTTTACACCACTGGATTTTTAACTCTACTTGCTCTTCCTCTGAAAGCTTCCAGTTTATTTCAGATTGGTTTTCGAGTCTATTTCTTAACGTATGCATACAAAGTGCAGCAGAAACTGATATATTAAAGCTTTCTGTAAAACCAACCATGGGGATTTTCACAAAAGCATCAGCCATATTTAACGCTTGTTCCGAAAGCCCTGTTTGTTCGGTACCAAAAAGCAGAGCCAAAGGTTTATCTAACGGCAATTCGTGAATCGTAACATCATTTGTATGAGGAGTAGTCGCAACGATTGAATATCCTTTTTCTTTTAATGAGGAAATGCATTTAGTTGTGGGATAAAGTTCGTCTGTATATTTATAATGATTTACCCACTGACCAGCGCCCATGGCTATTTCTCTATTTACATTAAACTTATTACTTTTTTCAATAACATGTAAATCTTGAATACCAAAGCAGTCACACGATCGCATTACAGCACTAGCATTGTGTTCTTGAAATAGATTCTCTACGGCTACAGTTAAGTATCGAGTTCTTTCAGAAGCAATACGATCAAATTTTTCGATCTTTGAGGGAGTGATAATTTTATAAAGCTCCTCTAATAAACGCCTTCTCATAATTTAAAATGAGGTAAAAAAAAAAGGGAGCTCGAAAGCTCCCTAAAATAACAATACCGATACTAGTTTACCGATTTTGATAATTCTGCACCAGCTTTAAATTTAACAACATTTTTAGCTGCAATTTGAATTTCTTTACCAGTTTGTGGGTTTCTTCCAGTTCTAGCTGAACGCTTAGAAATAGAGAAAGATCCAAATCCGATTAGTGAAAGGCGATCACCTTTCTTCAACGCACTTGTTGTTGCATTAATAAATCCGTCTAAAGCTTTTTTCGCATCTGCTTTTGACAATCCAGCTTGTGAAGCCATTGACTCAATCAATTCTGCTTTGTTCATAGTTTTGGTTTTTGTTTGTTAAAAAATTATACGAGCAAATATATATGAATATCTACAGTATGCAAGCAATTCACAAAAAAAATATGGAAAAATGTTGATAAAACTGTCAAAATGTGGAAAAGTACCCCTTTTAACAACGTTTTTACTGTACTTTTTCAACAATATTTTAGAAAAAGTTTCCAGTCACTCATCTTAAAAATCTGATTAATCAATCAAATCCATCGATTAATACGTATAAAATAAAGTTTTAACTTATAACTATACAATCAAGTTATTGACGAAAAACTAATCAATTAAAATGAGAGCTTTTACACGATTCATTCACAGATTAAGTCATCAACTAAACCACCACATCCCACTCATCTGGATCAAAACCCGTAAGAAATTGCTTTGCATCCATTCGCTTTTTGCCCTCTAGCTGAACCGATGTCAAATTTAGAGTCCCCTTTTTAGTGATTAAATGTAATTCAGCTTCTCTTTTTACAAGTGCTATAAATGGATTGGGTTTTGAGTTTACAATACTTGACTTATATATTTTGAAAATTTTTGGGTTTTCTTGATTGGCTCTTTTCACCAACATCCAAGCCGTAGGATACGGCGACATTCCTCTTATAAAGTTGTGGAGCTGTTCAATATCATCTTCAATGTTTATTCTACAGTCTTGTTTAAAAATTTTAGGTGCTGGGTTTAATTTAGTTTCTTTTGTTTCTTGTGGCACCGCTTCATCTTTTCCAGACCGAATCATTTGAATTGTCTCTACAACTACTTCAGCTCCTAGGTGCATCATCCTATCGTGGATTTCACCAGCGGTTTCATTTTCACTAATCGACATTTCTTTTTGCAACAGTAAATCTCCAGTATCAATTTTATCATTGATATAAAAAGTAGTCACACCCGTTTTTTCTTCACCATTAATAACAGCCCAATTGATTGGAGCAGCACCTCTATATTGTGGAAGCAATGAGCCATGTAGATTAATCGTACCGAATTTGGGCGTTTCCCAAACCTGTTTTGGCAACATTCTAAAAGCTACAACGACAAATAAATCTGCATTGAGGTTCTTTAAGTCAGATAAGAACGATTCGTCCTTCAATCGTTCGGGTTGAAGTATTTTTAAGTTTTGCTTCACTGCATAACGCTTCACATCACTTTCATGGATTTTCCTACCGCGACCAGCTGGTTTGTCTGTTGCTGTGACAACTGCCTTAATGTTATAGCCTTCATCTACTATTCTATCCAATATGGTTACAGCGAACTCAGGAGTTCCCATAAATACAATGCTGAAGTTTTGTTTAGAATTCATTTAATATTGTTTTTTTCTCCAGTTAAATAAATTTAAATAAAGTATTGATAATAATCCTATTGTACCAAAGTAAATATATTCTACTGTCCAAATAGAAAAAATATCCCATTCCCATACTTTGATAAACAGGTAAGCAAAAACAAGGTAAGCAATAATAGAAATTATTTCAATAAATAAAGTTATTCTCGTATTACCAGACCCATTTATAGTCTGGAAATAAGGTGTTGAAAAACCAAAAATTAATATCGATCCAAAAATCAACTGTAAGATTCGTGCACTGTCTGCTACATATACCTCTTCAGGATTTATAGTTCTTATCAAAAACTCAGGGTATATAAGTGCTCCGTGAAAAAAAAGGAGTAAAAACAATACCGTAAGTAGCTGAATCCGTTTAACTGTTACACCAATCAGTTTCGGTTGATCAACACTCATATATTGTGCTACATAAGTTTTTGTTGTTGCTCCAAATCCAAATATTGGAACAAATGCCAAGAAATATACAGCACGGATATTTTGCGAAACTGTAAGCTCATAGGTGCTTTTCTGCTCTATCCAAATAAAGAATACTGTCCACGTTGCTAATGCAAAAAAGCCTTGTATAAGTAACGGGAAACCGACGCGCAATAATTTAAAAATTGATTTGACTTTAATCTCTAACTTTGAAAACAAATGAAATTCTTCTTTTTCTTTAGAAGTCAACAATATGATAAGCATTAAAAGTATAGCTATTCCTTCAGAAATAACTGAAGCCAACGCAGCTCCTTCTATACCCATTGAAGGAATTGAGCCAGCGCCAAATATTAAAGTCCAGTCGAGAATAATATTTGAAAATGCAAAAACCAAAGTACTTACCATGATTACCCAAGTTTTACCTATAGCCATAAAAAATGCATTCATACTCAACATAATAGCAGCCATAAAAAAACCAAATGAGCGTACAGAAAGAAAACTAATTTGTTCTTCAGCAAGTGGTTTGCTTTTTGAGTAATCAATCAACATTCCTGGAATTAAAAACGTGATGACCAAAAAAAACAAAGCGCCAAAAAGAAGATTGATTAGTAGTGAAGATTGCATTAACCCATTGACCTGATTATTCTTCCCCTCTCCTGCTCTACGTGCCATTACAATTTGTGCCGCATCACCAAAACCTGTCAGCCCCATGAATAATGTCACATAAATCAACCCTGCATTCCCACTAGCATCAAAGCTCAAAGTACTAAATCGACTGAGAAACGCAGCATCGGTGATCATTACAATCGATTGAATAAATGTCCCTACCATTAAAGGCAAAGCCATTCTCATCAATGCTGGGTATGTATTATTTAATTTCATTCCACTTGAATAATTAAACCTTTTAAATATTCGCCTTCGGGATGAAATGCATTTATCGGATGATCTGCAGGTTGATGTAACTGTTCCAAAATTCTAACACTTCTTCCAACTTTTATTGCTGCATTGACAACTGCTTTTTGAAACTGAAATGGATCTACAACCTGTGAACACGAAAATGTAAAAATTATACCTCCGGGTTTTATTTGTCTTATGGCGTTTGCATTTAATCGTGTATACGCTTTAATCGCTTGATGACGTTTGTTTTTATGTTTAGCAAAGGCAGGTGGATCCAAGATGATCACATCATAATCAGCTTCAATATCATTCATATACTTTACCGCATCAGCTACAATTGAATTATGTTTCTTTTTGTATTCTGTGAGCGCAACATTGCTTTCAACTAGCTCAATTGCTTTTTTTGAACTATCCAAAGAGTACACTTCTTTTGCACCAGCAGCCAATGCGTATATACTGAACCCACCAGAGTAACAAAATGTATTCAATACTTTCTTATCTTTTGAATATTTCGCCAATAAACTTCTATTTTCTCTTTGATCTATAAAAAATCCAGTTTTTTGACCATCTTCCCAATTAATTGAAAACTCATGATTATTTTCTTTGGCTATATGTGGCACCTTGCATTCTCCCAAAAGATATTCATTTTCGATATTTAACCTTTCAGGTAAGGTTTCTTTACTTTTGGAATATATTGCTTTTAAATCATCACCAAGTACCGTTTTTAAAGCGTTTGTTATTACATCAATAACTTTAAACATGCCAACTGCATGCGCTTGAATAATTGCAACACCGTTATAAAAATCAACAATTAACCCTGAAAGTTGATCCCCTTCACCATGAATTAAACGACATATATTCGTGTCTTCAGCAATTAATCCTAGGTTTTTTCTCAAACTTACAGCAGATCGAATACGATTAACCCAAAAAGCTTGGTCAATTTCAATATCTTCAAAAGAGAGTATTCTAACAGCTATTGATCCAGGTTGAAAAAACCCAATGGCGCAAAAGTTTTCTTCACTATCGGTCAATTTAATTAGCTCTCCATCTTCGATATCTTTGGTATCGGAATAAATTGCACCCGAGAAAATCCATGGATGTTTTCTGTATAAAAATGCTTCCTTCCCCTTTCTAAGTGCAATTGTTTTCATTTATCTTCTGTTTCGTTAAATTGACATTATGTATTCCTTTGTCATAATCGCCACAAATATAAGGTTAGATTTGACCTTAGCGTTTTTCTTAAACTTGTTTACCGTGTTTTTTTGTGTAGAATATGCTAAAAAATATTAAAGTCTTCTAATATTATTAAGTAAGAAAGTATAAAATTGTACTTTTGTGCTAATGTTGAAAATTAAGAGTATATTTTTTATCGTATTTATATTTTCATTCGTGTCTGGATGCAGTGACTATCAAAAGGTAGTTAAAGGCGATGACTACGAAGAAAAAGCAAATACTGCAGATCGTTTATATGACAAAGGATCTTATTCAAGAGCTTTATCTTTATACGAACAAGTTTATCAAAGATTCCCACAATCTGGGAGAGGTCAGCTGGCTTATTATAGATTAGCAAAAAGCTATTATGAACTAGAAGATTACTACATGGCAGGATATTATTTTAATAATTTCTCTGAACGTTACCCTTCCAGTGAAAAAGTTGAGGAATGTCTTTTCATGACAGCAGTTTGTTCTGTAAAAAGCAGCCCAGATCCATCGCTGGATCAAGAGGAAACGCATTTAGCTTTAAACGACTTTCAGTTGTTTGTTCAGAGATACCCAAATAGTCATTTAGTAGATTCCTGCAACAACGTAATGGATCGATTACGTTTCAAATTAGAAACAAAAGAATTTAATTCTGTTGAGTTATATGATAGGATGGAAAAATATCGAGCTGCAAAATCCTCAGCTTTGTCATTTTTGGAGGAGTATCCTCAATCTAGCTATAAAGAAGATGTGAATTTTATAGCATTAAAAAACGCATACCATTTAGGTATGAAAAGTGTTTTTGAAAAACAGAAAAAAAGATTAGAGGAAGCCCAAGAGCTTTACACTAAATATTACCCAGAGTTTAAGCGAAAATCATATAAAAATCAAGCTTCAAAATTTTATGAAGAAATTGGTGAAGAATTACTTAGAGTTGATGAAAGACACACTTATAATGAGCTTGTTCATGCGTATGAACAATCAAGATCTTCTTCAACAAAGAAAAAAACAGCAAATCTTAAGGAAACATTGAAAAGATATGATAACTTTGCAAAAAAATATCCAGAGTCAGAATATCTAAAAAAAGCTAAAAACTTGAAGGATAAAGCTGAGGAGGAATTAATCAATATTTAATAAAACGAATATTATGAGCTTTAAAACTAGTAAAGCGGAACGCACAACGATAACAAGAAATACAGTTGAGTTAGAAAAAGGTACTGATAATATCTACGAATCAATTGTTATGCTTTCTAAGCGTGCAAATCAGATAAATGTTGAACTCAAGGAAGAGTTAACTCAAAAATTACAAGAATTTGCTTCTTCTACTGACAATTTAGAGGAGATTTTTGAAAATAGAGAACAAATCGAAATTTCAAAATTTTACGAGCGCCTTCCAAAGCCTGTTGCAATGGCCTTAGATGAAATGAAATTTGATAAAATTTATCAGCGTAAAATTGAAGAATAAAACGCTATTCAATGTTGAAAGGAAAGCGCATTATCCTAGGTATTACTGGAGGAATTGCAGCATATAAAATTGCTTTCCTAATAAGACTTTTAAAGAAAAATGAGGCAGAAGTTAAATGTATTTTAACTCCTGCCTCTTCTGATTTTATATCTCAACTAACCGTTTCTACATTATCTGAAAATCCAGCTTATCAAGTTTTTTGGAATAAAGAAAATGGTGAATGGACAAACCATGTTGATCTTGCTCTTTGGGCAGATTTATTGGTCATCGCTCCACTTACGGCAAATTCGTTGGCTAAAATTGCAAATGGCTATTGTGATAATTTATTACTTGCAACTTACCTATCTGCTAAATGTCAAACACTCGTTGCTCCAGCTATGGATTTAGATATGTATGCTCACGAAACAACAATAGCCAACATTTCTAAAATTGAAAGTCATGGAGTTAAAATCATTCCTGCAGAAACAGGGTTTCTTGCTAGTGGATTAGAAGGCGAAGGTCGTATGGCTGAACCAGAAACTATACTAAAACATATAGAAGAATACTTTAATAATGCTGAGATTTTAACTGGTAAAAAAATTATTATTACAGCTGGCCCAACCTATGAATCTATTGATCCAGTTCGTTTTATTGGAAATCATTCATCTGGGAAAATGGGATACGAAATTGCTAAAGCTTGCTTAAATAGAGGTGCTGAGGTTATACTTGTTTCTGGGCCTACACAGTGTAAACTGTCACATAAGAATTTACAAATAATTAATATTCAGTCAGCTGAAGATATGTTAAGTGAAGTTCAAAAACACTTCAATAATTGTGATGGAGGAATATTTGCTGCAGCTGTTTCTGATTACAGACCTGTTGAAATTGCTGATAAAAAAATCAAAAAATCTGACGAGCAAATCACGCTCACTCTACAAAAAAATCCAGACATATTATTTTGGGCTGGACAGCAAAAAAAGACTCAACAATGGTTAATTGGTTTTGCGTTAGAAACGAACGATGCTATTAAAAATGCTTCGATAAAACTCAAGAAAAAGAATTTAGATGCAATTATTGTTAATACACTTGAAGATAAAGGCGCTGGATTTGGTCATGATACAAATAAAATTACGATCTTAGACAAATACAATAATTCAACTAATTTTAAGTTAACTTCTAAAAAGAAAGTAGCTGACAATATTTTGGCTTTTATAACGAATAATTTAGCATGAAAATAATTCTAACGATACAGTTTCTCTTAATAGTTCTTTTTGTACAAGCTCAAGAACTTAACTGTCAGGTTTCAGTGCAATCAAATCCAGCCCTCGATGTGACTACGACAGAGAAAGAAATCTTTGAGCAAATTGAACAGAAAGTTTTTGAACTTATGAATGGAACTTCATGGACAGATGTTGAGTTTGAAGTTGAGGAACGCATCAATTGTAACATCCAAATATCAATCACGGGAATACCAAGTACGGGTAAGTATGAAGCCAGTGTTCAAGTCCAATCTACACGGCCTGTTTATAACACAACATACAATTCTACACTTTTTAACTTTTTAGATGAGGACGTACAATTCAACTTCCAGCGTGATGCAATGTTAATTTTTACAGAGAACCAGTTTGGTGATAATTTAACTGCAATATTAGCTTTCTACGCATACTATCTTATTGGATTAGACATGGATACATATTCTCTCAAAGGGGGTTCTAAATACTTAAACAAAGCACAAAACATTGTTTCTCTTGCACAAAGTGGTGGTGGTTCAGGGTGGCGCGCTAATGAAAAAGGGAGAAGAAATAGATATTGGTTAGTAGAAAATTCACTCCAGGAATTATTTGAACCACTCAGAGTATGTTTTTATGAATACCACCGAAAAGGACTTGATAAAATGCACGAAGATCAAGAGGAAGCTAGAGTTGCTATGCACGAAGCACTTAAAAAGTTATTAAAAGTAAATAGCGCTCGTCCTGGAACTGTTAATCTTTTGAATTTTTTACAGTCTAAGGTGAGAGAAATCAAAGGAATTTATCAAGATGCAGACCAACGACAAAAATCAGATGTTGTGAATCTTTTAAAGCGATTAGATCCTGCAAACTCTTCCAAATATGAAGAAATCTTAGAATAATGCTAAAAAAACTAACCGTAAATAATTTTGCCCTCATTCAAAACGCTACTATTGATTTCGAAAGAGGATTTACTGTTATTACTGGAGAAACAGGCTCTGGAAAATCTATTTTGCTTGGATCTCTCAAGTTAATTTTAGGTGAGCGAGCAGATTACAGCGTTATTCGAGATGATGCTTCAAAAACAATTGTTGAGGGAACTTTTGAGATCACTAATTTAAATTTGAAACCATTTTTTGAAGAAAACGAAATAGACTACTGGGATGAGTCTATAATTAGAAGAGAAATCAATGCGAAAGGCAAGTCTAGAGCTTTTATTAATGACACTCCTGTTCAATTAAACTTGTTAAAAACTCTTACGGAAAAGCTAATTCATATTCATTCTCAACACCATACTCTTGAATTAAAAAATAAGCATTTTCAACTAAATTTGATAGATACAATCGCCGAGAACGGTAAAAATTTAGTTGATTTTAGAAGCTATTACAAATCTTTAAATTCCCTTCAAAAAGAGGTTGAGGCACTAGAAAATAAAAAATCTCAATTGCAGTTAGAAGTTGAATTCAATCAGTTTCAACTTGAAGAGTTAAATAAACTCAAACTAGATCAAAAAAATTATAGTGCTATTGAACAAGAAGTTATTCGCGGTGAAGAGTTTGAAGAAATAAAAAGCGGGTATCAACAAATTGCTCAAATAATCAATGGCGAAAATGGTGTTTTAGCCAATTTGAATATGTTGCGTAAGAACATTCAAGTGAATGATGATAAATTAAATGAATTACTCCAGAGAATAGAAACTTCTCGTATTGAATTAGACGACATCGCATCCATAGCTGAAGATGATTTAAGTGATTTAGATCTCGAGCCTGGAAAGCTTAATGAATATATTAATGAGCTTGATGCTTACAATAGTGCTTTGAGAAAGCATAATCTAACCAGTCAGGAAGAATTAATTAGTCTCCGAAATAAACTTTCTGAAGAAGCAAGCACTAGTGATCAAATCGAAATCACAATAGAAGAAAAGAAAAAAGAAATTGAAAGATTACGACAAAAAACAAATGATATAGCAAATATAATTTCAGAGAAAAGAAAAAATATTGCTCCAAAAATTGAAAGTGAAGTCAGCACATATCTAACACGACTAAAATTAGCAGATGCTACAATAAATATTGAATTAAGCAAAACTAAACTCAATGAAACTGGACATGATGAGCTTGCAATTTATTTTGCTCCAAACAAAGGAATGGAAGGTCAGCTCATTGAAAAATCAGCATCTGGTGGAGAATTATCAAGATTAATGCTAGTCATTCAATACATTTTATCAAAAAAACAACAGTTACCAACAGTTATTTTTGATGAGATTGATACGGGTGTTTCAGGAGAAGTTGCTCTAAAAATTGGAGAGCACTTAAAAGAAATGGGGAACCATATGCAATTGATTGCAATAACACACTTACCGCAAGTTGCAAGTAAAGGAACATCTCATATTAGGGTTGAAAAACGAGATGAAAACAATACTACAAAAACTGTATTAAATTCACTAAGTGGTGAAGAAAGAATAAATGAAATAGCAAAATTAATGAGTGGCACTGAAATAAATAATGCCGCTATTGAAAATGCTAAAAACTTAATGGCTGAATAAATGCAAAATAAATTAATCTTAAGCGGAATAACATTCATTTTTCTCGCTATTACATTAGGAGCTTTTACTGCTCATGCACTTGAATCATTTGGAGTTCAAAAAGAACACATTGAAAGTTTTGAAGTAGGTGTGAAATATTTATTTTACAATGGATTAGGGTTAGTTGCTATTGCTGGAGTTTTCGATCGATTAGATTTTACACTTAAACCACAATATCGTGGAATCCTTTGGGGTACAATATTATTCTCATCATCCATTTTCGCACTAGTACTACTACCTTTAATAAACATTGAAATAAGCCATATTATTGGTCCTGTAACTCCAATTGGTGGTTTGATTATGATATTTGGCTGGTTCACTTTAATGATTAAATTTCTTAGGACTTATACTTCTCAATAATAAAGATTTCAACAATCAATCATTTTTTTTGTGGAAAAAAGGAATTCGATTTTTACGTGAACCCATCTAGATAGTTTAAATTTGTATAATAATTAAAGATTAAGCTAAAAATAAATTCTCATGAACGAATTTGGCAAGAAAGGTTCAAATACCGATTTAAAATCAGACATTGGTCTGGAAAACTTAGGCACTATTTTTTGGAATTTAAGTCCAGCAGAACTAGTTGAAGACACTGTCCTACTTGGGCAAGGGGTTTTAACTGATACTGGTGCAATTGCTGTTGAAACTGGTGAATTCACTGGGAGATCTCCTCAAGATCGTTTCGTTGTCTGTGACGATAAAACAAAAGATACAGTATGGTGGGGCGACATTAACAAGAAGTTTGATACAAATAAATTTGATGCGCTTTACAATCGTATGAAAGCTTATTTGATCGGTAAAGACATGTATGTTCGCGATGCTTATGCTTGCGCAGACGATGATTATCGTTTAAACATTCGTGTTGTGACAGAATATCCATGGTCAAACATGTTTGCCAATAATATGTTTTTGAGACCAACAGACGAAGAAATCCAAAATTTTAATCCTTCGTGGCATATTGTATGTGCCCCTGGGTTTTTAGCTGATCCTGAATTAGATGGAACCCGACAGGCCAACTTTGCAATAATTAATTTCACTAAGAAAATGATTATCATTGGTGGAACTGGATATACAGGTGAAATTAAAAAAGGTATTTTCTCAGTATTAAACTATATTCTACCACACGAACACGATGTTTTGTCGATGCATTGCTCAGCAAATGTTGGTGAAGATGGTGATACTGCTATATTCTTTGGTCTATCAGGAACAGGTAAAACAACTTTATCTTCAGACCCAAATAGACGTTTAATTGGTGACGATGAGCACGGTTGGGCAAAAGAAACGGTATTTAACTTTGAAGGAGGATGTTATGCTAAAACAATCAATCTTTCACAAGAAAATGAACCACAAATTTACGATGCAATTAAATTTGGTGCAATTTTAGAAAACATTGGTTTTCACGAAGGAACTTCAACACCAAATTATGAAGATGCTACAATAACTCAAAACACAAGAGTTTCATACCCTATTGATCATATCGATAATATTATGGCTCCTTCAATAGGTAAGAACCCTAAAAATATTTTCTTTTTAACTTGTGATGCTTACGGTGTATTGCCTCCAATATCAAAGTTAACTCCAGGTCAAGCAATGTATCACTTCATTTCTGGGTATACTGCAAAAGTAGCTGGAACTGAGGCAGGTGTTACAGAGCCACAGACAGTATTTTCCGCATGTTTTGGCGCACCATTTTTGCCTTTGCATCCTACAAAGTATGCAGAAATGTTAGGCAGTAAAATGGCTGAAAACGACGTGAATGTTTGGTTGATCAACACTGGATGGTCTGGTGGTGAATATGGAACTGGTAGTCGAATAAAACTTAAATTTACCAGAGCTATGATCACTGCAGCATTGAAAGGTGAACTTGACAATGTTGAGTATAAAACAGATGATATTTTTGGTCTAAAAATGCCAACAACTTGTAAGGATGTACCAGATGAAATATTAAACCCTAGAAATACTTGGGAAGATAAAGCAGCTTTTGATAACAAGGCGAATACATTAGCTAAATCTTTTGTTAAAAACTTCGAAACTTTTGAAAGTAATGCTTCTAAAGAGATATTAGAAGCCGCACCAAATGTACTTGTAAAATAAAGTTATTTACACTTAAAAGATAAAAAGCCGATTATTTTCAAGTAATCGGCTTTTTTGGTATTATAATTGTTAATATTCAATTAAATTATTAAATTAAGAGTTATGAAACGATTATTATACACATTGATTTTAGCTTTAGTTCTTCCGACACTTGTCTCGGCAATAAATGAACCTGATGTACAAAAATCTTATGATAAAGGCGAAAGCGAACACATTAAAGAAATATTTACTGCTTGGGATGAAAATGAAGGACCTTGGCTTTATGAAAGCATGGGGGCAATCGTTATGAATGAACAGCATCCAGAAAGACCTTTAAATGTAAATAATACAACTTATGAGTTACTCCAAAAAATGGATAATAACCGTAAAGAACGTATTGAGCGAATAGCAGAAACTGAACTCGAAAATGAACAAAATGGAGCTCGCGATAGTGCAGGTCAATATTACTGGGCAGAATGGCTAGAGTTATTACGCGCTTCAAATTGTGAAATGAGCGAGTCGAGTTCTAACGGAGACCCACATATGAAAACTTATGACGGAGAAAAATATGATTTTCAAACTGCTGGTGATTATTTATTAACATCATCTGAGGACGAAAATTTCTTGATTCAGTCACAACAAGTTAGACACAACGAAAATATTTCTGTTAACGGAGCTGCTCACCTAAATGTTAATGGAGATGTAGTCGAGTTATATGCGCAAAATCATCCTGATGAACACAAGGATAAAACAATGCGTATTAATGGTCAAGTCGTAGAAAACGAACGATCAGAAATAATTTTAGAACACGGAGGTGTAATTCGTTATCAAAATGGTAGAAATGTTGTGAATTGGCCAACTGGAGAACAAGTACATTTCTCAGTAAGATCATTTCAAAACTCAAAACTCTTGGATTTATTCATTTTTGTTCCTGAATGTAGATCTAATTATGAAGGATTGATGGGTAATAATAATGGAAATAGAAATGATGATTTAACGGTAAAGGATGAAAAAGGTGAAGTTGTTTCTTCAAGAGAAGATGTAGAAAGAGAATATGATAACTTATTTGGTGAAGATCGCAAGAATAAAAATACACGTGAAAGAAAAGAAGCTGATTTAAACTATATAGCTAGGAATTTTGGGGATCAATATATGTTAGATGAAGAAACCTCTAGATTTACTAACCCAATGGTCAATTTATCTGATAGTGCTAGGTATCCAACTGAACATTTAACTCTTGCTCAAATGGAAGATGAAGAGGTAGAAAAAGCTCTAGACAAATGTCGAGCAGCTGGTGTAGCTGAAGAAGATCTCTTTGAATGTGCATTTGATTATGGATACGTAGGTTTAGAACCTATAAAACATCCAACGTATCTAGCTCAGAATGTTATAAAAGAAAATAATGTTCCACAAAACCAGGAGGATAAAGCGAATAAGAACAATCAAAATGATAGAAACACAGCTCCTCAAATTAGAATTGGAACGGGTGTATTTAGACCAGTTATCACTCCGAGAACTCCAAGAACACAACCAAGACCAGATAGAAATGTAAGAACTCCAAGAACTGGTGGTACACCTCGTGGTGGAAGGTAATTAGAAGTTATAACACAACCCAATTCCGTTCTTACTCATTGTAAGTCCGCTGGTATCTGAAGAAAAACCTTTTTTGCGGTGTTTTTGATGGATTCCAAACTGAATTAGGTCAAAAACTAAAAGAAATCCACCCTGAACTAACAAAGAATTACCAAAACCTCGAAAACGATGATAGTTTTCGGGGTTATTTTTTGACATTTCTCGAAGTAAAAAGCCACTTGTAACGTAAGCGGCATCTAGTCCTACATTCAAGAGTAATATTTTTTCAATTGTATGTTGTTGCCTTAAAATTTCTTCTGAAGATAAATCTGTAGGGTGTTTTCTTAATAAAGAAGGTAAAGCAATACCTAAGTTGACAACATTCCAAGCAACATTCATTTGATTAAAGTATTTACTTTCATCTTCTGTTGTCGCCCAACCAATTGAACCTGACACAATATTAATTCCCGCCCAAGTTGTGAGAGCAAGCATGGATTTTTTTTCAATCTTGTTTTTTTCTCTCAAAAAAACATCTTTATTTTCTTGCGAATAAGTAATCAATTGACTAAACAATAAGAATGAAATAAGTACTAATGTCTTCATAATAATAAGTTTAAACATCACTATTATCCGTAAAAAGTAAATCAAACCTCTCTATTTATCTCGGACAATATTATTTAAGTATTTAACACGAAAATAAAAATTTTGTTCTCGAACCCTTTCTTTTGTTATAATAAACTTAAGAGACAATATATCTGTCAATTATAATTCAAATCATAAATGTTTTGATATATAAAGTTTTTTATTCAAATAATTATCACTAAAATTGGGGTACTATGAAAAAAATTAAGGACTTGCACTTGATTATGTTCTACTTGTTAAATGAGATGTAACTCTTCTTTTGTGTAATCATCTTCTACTTATACACCTTGTTATTTTAACCAAAAACTATAAAAAATGAAATTAAAATTACTGTCATTATTCTTGACGCTATTCCTATTTGGAACATCATTATTTTCACAAACTGTATATAAATATTATCAAGATGGGCTAGTTGTCTTTCAGTTAAAATTATCTGCAAAAAAGATTCTTTCCGAAAACAAGGTTGTTGATTTTAAAAACTACCTTTTATTCACCGAAGAGTTAAGTAACTTTGAAATAGAAGAAGTTTTACAGCTTCACCCAAACAGCAAAAATGACTTACTAAACAGAACTTATCAAATTCGTTTGAGAGACATACATCAAGTAGATAATGTAGTCCGCGAATTGTCTAATAATCCAATTATAGAATATGCAGAGCTCAAGGAGTTACACTATTCTACTTTATCACCAAACGACCCAGATTATTCTGCAGCTGATCAATGGAGTTTATTCCAAATTGAGGCTGAAGATGCTTGGGATATTTCTACTGGTGATGCAAATGTAGTAGTTGCCGTTACAGACAATGCAATAAATGTTGACCACCCTGATTTAACAAATAAAATGGTAGCAGGATGGGATGCTGTTGACAATGACAATGACCCTAGACCTTGTGGTGGAAATGATGGTTTTCATGGTTCACACGTCTCTGGTATAGTTGGAGCTGAAACAGATAACAACTTAGGAATTGCCTCTATAGGTTGGGATGTGAGCGTTATGCCAGTTAAGATTGGCGATTGTAATACTGGTGCTTTAGTTGCAGGTTATGATGGAATAGAATGGGCCGCTTCAAATGGTGCTGATGTCATAAATATGTCTTGGGGAGGTGGTTCTTCAGGACAATACGGTCAAAATATTTGTACTGATGCTTGGAATCAAGGCGCAATTTTAATTGCTGCAGCTGGAAATGATGATCAATCAACACAGTTTTATCCTGCAGCATACAACAATGTTGTATCAGTAGCTTCAACTAATAATAACGACCAAAAATCTGGTTTTTCGCAGTATGGAACTTGGATTGATATCTCCGCTCCTGGATCAAATATATTAAGTACTAATGAAGGTAGTGGATATCAAGGTACATCTGGTACTTCTATGGCTTCTCCTCTTGTGGCAGGATTGGTAGGACTTATAAAATCTCAAGCTACAAATGCTACAAATACAGATATTATAAATTGTTTGTATAGTGGTGCTGATGATATTGATGCTCAAAACGGTGGTTATATTGGTGAGCTAGGTGCAGGTAGAATTAATGCATACAACTCTATGGTTTGCGCAAATAGTTTTTCTGCCCAAAATGATGCCGCTATTGTGGAAATATTAAGTCCAAAAAGTACAATCTGTAATAACACTTTCACCCCTGAAGTTGTACTCCGAAATTTTGGATCAAACACATTAACGAACGTAACTATAGAGTACGAATGGGATGGAAACCCACAATCATATAGTTGGTCGGGAAGTCTTGGTACAGGTCTAACAGAAACAGTAACTTTACCGAATCAAACAACTTCAAATGGTAATTACACTTTCATAGCAAATACAAGCCAACCAAATAGTGTTCCTGATGAAAATCCATCTAATGATGAGAGAATACAAAACTTTAATGTGATTGGAAATGGTCAAATTGTTGATCTTGAGTTAATATTGGACTGTTTCGGAAGTGAAGTTTCTTGGGAGATAACAGACGATAATAATGGAAATACTATTTATTCTGGAGATAACTATGCAAATACGACAGGCGGAGAAACGATTAATGAAGCACTTTGTCTAGCTGTCGGGTGCTACACTTTTACCATTGATGATGAATATGGTGATGGCATGCATGGAAGTCAATGGCAAAGTTGTTCAGTAGATGGTGATTATAGCTTGACAGATGCAAACGGTAGTGTTTTAGTTCAAATGACAGCAACCAATTCAGATTATGGTAACAGTACTTCTCATCAATTCTGCGTTACTGACCCAAGTAATTTAAATGACGCTGGGATAACTGACATTATCTCTCCACAGGGTATTTTATGTGATAATTCCTTTCAACCTGAAGTAGAATTAAGAAACTTTGGTAATGATCCATTAACTAGTGTTACAATTAATTACCAAACAACTGGTGGTACTCAAACGTTTAACTGGACAGGTAATTTAGCTACAAATCAATCGGAATCAGTTGTACTTCCTGTAATTAATACTGGTAATGGTTTAGTAACACTTAATGTTTACACCTCAAATCCAAACGGCACAACTGATGATCAACAATCCAATGATGAGGAAAACGTTGATTTAAATGTCTACACAAATACTGTTTCCTTACCATTCGATGAAACATTTGAAAATGATGTATTCACATCAGGTGAATGGTCAAGGGTTAATCCTGATAAAATAACAACTTGGGAGTTAGAAACTGTTGCTGGAATTACACCTGGAAATACCGCAGCTAAAATCGATTTCTTTAACTATCAAGAACCTAATAGAAGAGATGGACTTATCTCACCAAAAATAAGTCTTAATGGGTACTCATCTGCTGAAATGACTTTTGATCATGCCTACAGAAGGTTCGATCAAACCGCTGCAGATTCTTTAGTGATTTATGTTTCAACTGATTGTGGTGCAACTTACGAACGTGTGTTTGAAGAAGCTGAAGATGGCACTGGTTCATTTGCTACTCAGGTAACGAGCTCAAACGAATTCACACCAAATATAGCCGACGATTGGTGTTTCTCTGGAGGAGTAGGTGCTGACTGTTTTACTGTAAATCTTGACAGCTATGTTGGAGAGGATATTTTTGTGAAGTTTGAATCTTTTAATGCTGGTACAATTGGGAACAACCTTTATATTGATAACATAAATATTGATGGTGTACCTGATGCTAACCCACCAACGCCAAACTTTTCTACAGATAATAACTCAATATGTGAAGGAGGAACTGTAAACTTTACAGACCAATCAACTTCAAATATTACGGGTTGGAATTGGACTTTTCCTGGAGGTTCACCTGCATCTTCTACAAATGAAAACCCAAGTGTTACATATAATACTTCTGGAACCTATGACGTAATACTGGAAGTTACTAACCCTCAAGGGACAGAAACGATTACCATGACAAATGAGATTTCTGTAAATTCACTACCGAATGTTGGCGTTTCAGCTCCTATAACCACGATTTGTCAAGAAGGTTCAGTTCAATTAAATGCCAGTGGTGCAAACTCTTACAGTTGGGATAACGGATTAGGAAATGGCTCTTCTAAGAACGTTTCGCCAAACACTACAACAACGTATACAGTAACTGGATCCAATGGTGCTGGATGTGATGATAATGAGTCAATCACTATTATTGTTGACCCATCTCCAAGTGTCACAGCTTCAGCTACTCAAACTACAATCTGTACTGGTCAGTCTACAAATATTTCAGCAAACGGAGCAGACACTTATACTTGGGATAATGGACTAGGAACAGGTGCTAACCAAACTGTTTCACCTACCTCAAGTACAGTTTATGAAGTCACTGGTGAAACTTCGGCTGCTGGTTGTACAAATACGGCAACGATAGTTATAAACGTTGAGGATACACCATCAACAAATATATCAGCTTCTAAAACTGATATTTGTGAAGGAGAATCTGCAACATTGAGTGCAAATGGAGCTTCAAACTATTCTTGGTCTCCTGGCGCAGGTTTAAGTTCAACTAGTGGCTCTAGTGTCATAGCTAGTCCTACTGCTACAACAACTTATATTGTAAATGGATCAAATAGTTGCGGCACCTCTACTGAACAAGTTACAATCAATGTTACTCCTGGTCCATCTAACCCTGTGATTTCACAAGTTGGAGACGACTTAAGCGTGAATTTACAAGCTGGGGAAACTGTAGAATGGTATTTAAATGGTAATTTAATTGGTACTTCAAGCACAATAACAATGACTGAAAGTGGTCAATACACTGCTGTTATTTCTAATGAAGATGACTGTACTGCCAGTAACACAGGTAATTTTGAAATGGATGATACTGGTATTGATGACAATCAATTCGCTTCTCAATTGATTTTATACCCCAATCCAACAAGTGGTAGTGTAAGCATTAAAACCGATGGATTTGGTGAAAGTTTAAGCTTTAGTGTGATTGATGCTGTTGGAAGAACCGTTGTAGACTCTAAATCGGTTGAAGAAAATGAATTCTTAGTCGATTTATCTAGATTTGAAACAGGTGTCTATACTTTTATTTTTCTAACCAAAGAAGGTAATTTCACTCGTAAAGTAACACTGAAATAATTATTTTTACAATTACCCTTTCAAAGAGGCTGTCTTAAAAAGGGCAGTCTCTTTTTTTGTTATTAAACTGCTAAAATAAACTGAAAGTTTATTGAATTAGATTATTTTAGCTAACTATGTTTAAACGAAAAAAATTCTGGAAAAGAATTGTTGCAGTTATTGTAATAATTCCTGTTGTATTAACTACGATACTTGTTGGTATTTTATATTACAACCAAGATAAAATTGTTCAACATTTCATTGAAACAGCAAATAAAGATTTTAAAGGGGTCATTAAATTAAACGACTCTCATATAGCTCCTTTTGCTAACTTCCCTTATATTTCTATTGACCTCGAAGGGTTTGAATTATTCGAAAACAAAGACGCTAAACTACCAATTATTCATCTTAAAGATTTATACCTAGGATTTGATTTCTGGACACTTGTCAACGGAGAGTTTGATATTAGTCTAGTAAAGTTAAACGAAGGGTATGTGCATGCCTATCAGGATGAAAACGGTGAATTTGATATCTTAAAAGCTTTTGAAACAAACAAAGAGATTGATGATGTAGAAGAAGAGTTTCATTTTAACCTTAAACAACTCGAATTTTCTAATATTGAGGTTTCTAAGACAAACGCTGATAGTTTAGCTATTTCAGGATTCATTAAAGAAAGTAAAGTCAATTTCAGCAATCAAAAAGAAGATTTGTTTTTTGGCATTGAAATGGATGCAAACATCAGTATTGTTAAAGATAAAGACACTTCTTTTCTTAAAAAGAAAGACCTTTTGATCGATGCCAATTTAGATTACAAAAAGCTAACAGATCATTTAACTATTGAGCCTAGTAAAATTGAAATAATGAATTCTATATTTAATTTTAACGGTGATATTGATGTGTTAAACAACTTCGATTTAGATTTAAATATTCAAGGTAAAAAATCTGATTTTAGTTTATTGATTGCTTTATCTCCTGATGACCTAATTCCATTATTCAACTCTTTCGAGAATAAAGGAGATGTGTTTTTTAAATCAAAAATAAAAGGACCTAGCGTAAATGGTAATATTCCGAAAATCACAGCAGATTTCGGTTGTGAAAATGGCTTTTTTAGAAACCCTACTACAGATAAAACGCTTGAAGAACTTAATTTTGTTGGTCATTTTCAAAATGATTTAAATGGCGGTCCTGAAACAATGCGCCTTTCAATAAATGATTTCACAGCCAAACCTGAAACTGGAATTTTCGATGTAAACCTTTCTGTTGTAAACTTCGATTCACCAGACATAGACTTAAAATTAAAAACACTTTTCGAATTGGATTATTTAGCACAATTCTTAGAAGTTGAAGACTTACAAGAATTAAAAGGTCGTGTTGAATTAGAAATGAATTTTCACGATGTTATCGATTTAAATCAACCAGAAAAAAGCATAGAAAAATTAAATGAATCCTATTACACACGTTTAGATGTAGATGATTTAAGCTTTATAATCCCTGGATATGATGAAAAGTTTGAAAACATCAATGTTGATTTACACATGGACGGACACAAAGCAATTCTAGATCAATTCAGTATTAAAGTAGGTCATTCTGACGTAACTATTGATGGGATAATAAGTGATTTACCAGCTATTCTTCACCATACAAACATACCTGTAATTGCTAAGTTAAATGTCAATTCAAACGAAATTGATATTAATCAACTCACAAGTGCTAAAGGAGAAAATGTTGTTGATGAAGATATTCGTGACTTGAGTATGAAGCTTGAGTTTCATAGTTCCGCAAGAGCCATAACAGAATCTCCTTACCTGCCAGTTGGAGAGTTTTTTGTTAAAGATTTCTACGCTGACATGACTACTTACCCACATCGACTTCACGATTTTCATGCTGATATATTAATAGACAGTACAAATTTAAGTGTAGTCGATTTTACAGGAATGATAGATAAAAGCGACTTCCATTTTACGGGCAAAGTTGAAAAATATCCAATGTGGTTTCAAGAAAAGCTGGACGGAGATACTAAAATTGAATATGACTTAACAAGTAACCTCTTTCAACTTGAAGATATTTTTTCATATCAAGGTGAAAATTTTGTTCCCGAAGACTATCGACATGAAGAGTTCAGCAATATGAAATTCCACGGTGATGTACTATTACATTTTGAAGATGAAAAACTTGTAACAACAGATATTTCATTAACTGAAGTAAGAGGTAAAATGAAAATTCATCCGCTTGCATTTAAAGATTTTAAAGGTAGGGTACACATTGAAGACGAGCATCTCACGATGGATAAATTCAAAGGTCAGCTTGGGAAATCCTCATTTTCAACTAACCTCAGTTATTACTTTGGAGATAAAGCAGGCTTAAAAGAAAATTATCTTGAATTTAATGCACCATATTTAGATTTTGATGCATTGTTTAGTTATGAAACGAGTGCAAACGAAAATACTGATTCTCAAACTGTAGAGCACGACAGCGTTTTTAGTGTCTTTGATATTCCTTTTCCAAACATGCGCTATCATATTGATATTGGAAAAATGAATTATCATAAATACAGAATTACAAATATCAACTCTGATCTTAGAACCACTAATGATCACATGCTTTATATCGACACTTTACAAATGGATATTGCAGATGGTCACATGGATATTAGTGGCTACTTCAACGGTGCTGATAGAACACAAATTTATTTCTCTCCGATAATAGGAATAAACAATATTGATTTAGACCAACTCATGGTTAAATTTGACAATTTCGGTCAAGATGAGATTGTATCGGACAACATTCACGGTAGAGTTACAGGAAAGCTTTGGGGTAAAATTCATATGCATGCAGATTTAGTTCCCATTATTGACGATTCTGAAATTCATATGGACATGGAAGTTACAGGTGGAAGTGTTGAAAATTATGCTCCTTTAAATGCACTGTCTGGATATTTTGAAGATGATCAGCTTCACAAAGTAATATTTGACACATTACAAAATCATGTTGACATGATCAATGGAGAAATGACCATACCTGAAATGGTTATCAATACGAACTTAGGCTTCTTAAAAGTGTCAGGCAGACAAGATATGGACATGAACATGGAGTATTATGTTAGTGTGCCATGGAAAATGGTAACTAAAGCAGGAGGAAATAAACTTTTTGGAAATAAATCTAAAGATACAAATGAGATTGGTGAATACGACCCAGAAAAAAAATACCGATTCGTTAATATTATCATAAAAGGTGATGCTGATGATTATTCAGTATCTTTAGGGAAAAAGAAGAATTAGCATTGAATGACAAAACAGATTTTACTTTTCATATCTTCATTAATTATACTAACTTCGAATGTTAGTGCTCAAATTCAATCTATTACACTCGATTCTTCGCTAGTATCACATGATTTTTCTGTGCTTGACAATGCCGTTAAAGATAAAAAAATGGTGTTTTTTGGTGAAAATCATAAATTCACTAATTCAAACCAACTAACAAAACTGAAATCTATTCTTTACCTCTATAATAAAGGGTTTCGCTACATGGCAATAGAATTAGGAGCTGGGATAGGCTATCTAGCCAATGAGTATATCAAAACTGGCGATGAAACGATCTTTGAATTGTTAAATCAAGGAAGACCACCAGAAGAAAAAAACTCAATGCACTATCTACTTCACTCTCTTAAACGATTTAATGAAAATAAACCCCTTGATGAAAAAATAAAAATTGTTGGTGTCGATTACACAAGGTATCCTGTTTACTCTCTAAAGGCTATCGCAAAAATTATTGAGTTAAAAGAGTGCCAAGAAGAATTAGCACAATTCTATGAAGACATTGAAGTTGTAAGCTCTATTGACTTAAGTACAGATGGGATTGGTTTCGCAAGTTTAAGCGAACCTTCAAGTGAGAATTTTGACATTCGATACGGCTTCAAAAGTTATCGAAACAGATTGTTTGAATTATCTGTAAGGAATATAGTAAATGACTTTAAAAACGATAGCATTGTTTTTAAAAATGCTTTAGGTGAATACTACTCTTCTATTCACAAAATAATTACCGAATTAGATGAAACAGTAAAATGGTACTCAGGTGATGGTATCAATATTCAAATGCACATTGAGCGAGAGCGTCATTTGGAAAAAAACATCACTTCAATTTTAAAAAGTGATAGCACTGCAAAAATAGCTGGTCAATTTGGTAGATGCCATGTCAGAACTGATCAATACAACGATGATTGTTATAGTTTTAGCATGAATTCGATGATTGAGAGAATGGAAAAAGATTCAACCCTTAAGGGTAAAATTTTAGCAATACCAATATTTTACAATCAAAACACTGAAATTAAAGTAAACAAAAAGGTTTCAGATAAAAAATTAAATGATTTAATTAAACGTCATAAACTTTACGTCTACAACTCAAATGACAGTTTATTTAAAATAAAGGGGGTTAAAAATGATTCTGGTGTTGTTTTAATAAATTCATACTGGTCATTTATGTCGATGGATGATATTCTAGAAAAAAATAATGTCGATAACAAGCAACAAGCGAAAAGAAAAAAAAGACCAGAGGAACATTTTTATTTGACATCAAACTATATGCAGTTCCAAAACAATATAAATCAAGATTTAGGGGTTAACTTATTACCAGAAGATTATATTTTTTATGGTATTGGATTTGAAAATATTGATGATAAAGGCTGGCAACAAAGTTTCTCATTTAATACAATTCGTCCTATAAATAAGAGTACAGATAGTGTAGATTTCAGATATACTAACTGGTATGTTAGAAGCAACATTGGTTACAACATCATCTATCGTAAACATTTTGATTTGTTTGCAAACTACAATATGACTTTTGGATTTGCTAAAGTAAAAGAAGACAGAGGATTCGTCGAATCAGAATACACGTATGACTCAAAACAAATTGTTTCTAAATACAGAAACCCATACTTCAATTTCGGTTTAGAGACTGGTGTTCGGCTAAAATTTGGCTCATTCGGAATGTTTGCTCTTGGAGGTTATCACTATGACGTCACTAATCCTAAGTGGCGTTTAAACACAATCATCCCCCACTCTCGTGGATTAAGGTTTTCAACTTGGTATCTAAAAGCTGGGATAAGTTTTATTTATTAAAAATAATGCCTATCGGGATGTTTACCAGTTAAATAAAGCTTTTTCAATTTTACTAATGTACGA
>JBBEBO010000073.1:0-30743 GCA_040882265.1 Brumimicrobium sp.
TTCCCCCCGAACGCAATCGGTTCCCCCGAACGCAATCGGTTCCCCCGAACGCAATCGGTTCCCCCGAACGCAATTGAATCCCTCCGAACGAAAATGAATCCAACGGATGATATTAGATCTCTCGAACAAAATCGGATCCCCCGAACCCTCGAATACAAATAATGCAGGTTAAAACTCCCGATGCAACGTCTCCCAAACCTTATTCACAGGTAATCCCATTACATTGTAAAAACAACCCTCAATTTTCTGCACACCAATTTGACCAATCCATTCTTGTATTCCGTAAGCGCCTGCTTTGTCGAAGGGTTGGAAATGTTTGATGTAATAATCAATTTCTGAGAAGGTTAGTGTTTTAAAAAACACTTTTGTTTTTACCGTAAAACTTAGTTTTTTATCGGGATTAAATAAGTGAACACCAGTTATGACTTCGTGTGTATTACCTGAAAGCTCCATGAGCATTTCCTTAGCTTCTTTTGCATTCTCCGCTTTTTCAAGAATACGATCGTTTAGAATTACAACAGTATCAGAAGTGAGTAATACTTCATTTGGTTGAATGGCATCTTTTAGCGGTTGCGCTTTTAACTCCGAAAGGTACTCTGGTATTTTTTCGGTTGCTACGTCAGCTGGATGAATTTCTTCTACCTCTTTTTTTCTGACTTCACAAACAAAACCTAAGTTTTTGATTAACTCTATTCTTCTGGGTGAAGAGGAACCTAAAATTATTTTTTTGTCGAACATATAAATTTAAAAATAATGAATCATGATTGCCCAGTAAAGGGGCAGTAAAAGTCCAAATATCATTGTGATTTTGACCCAACCATGACTTTTTTTGAATTGTGTTTTAGTTTTGGCTTTGAAAAGCAATATAAAAGTAATTATTATTGAAAATGCGCTTAGAACTAAAGGTAAAAACGCCATTAAATCAATGATATAATTTCTTCCTACAATGAGTAAAAAGGAAAGTCCAATAGTAATTAACATAAGTGTCAAAGACATTCCTTTTGAGTTTCGAACGCCCCAAACAATAGGTATAGTTCGAGCTTTAATAACTTTATCACCTTTAATGTCTTCGATGTCTTTAATAATTTCACGTGTCCAGTTAAGAAGAAACGCAAACACCCCTAGGCTGAACCCAAGATAGATTGGATATTGGTAAGCATTATTCAATTCAAATGGGAAAGTAAAGGACAAATCTGAAGTGCCAACTTGCTGATTGTAAAAGATACCTACCAGTATAGGAACTAGAGCCGTAAGAAGAGCTATGATGATATTTCCGATTACTAATGTTCGCTTTAACTGCATAGAATAGTACCAGAGTAAATTAATAGAGAGTAAGTGAATGAACACATACCAAAAAGTACTATTTCGATAGCTGAGATAAATTGCAATTGTGAAAGCAACAAAATTAATGATCCAGTGCAGGAGTATCGCCCATCGTCGTTTGATATGTTTAGAGATAATTATCCGTTCTGGTCTATTAACGCGATCCGCTTTTATATCGAAATAGTCGTTAATTATATTTCCCGCTGCGGCAATTAACACAGTTGAAAAAACAAGCAGAAAAAAGTCCAACGAACCTATATATGACTGGATTTCGGATACCTCAAAGATACTATCAAAATACCAAGCCATGCTGTACATTGTTGCAGCAATGATCAGCAGGTTCGCTGGACGAATTAATCTGAGTAAGTACTTCATTTCACAATACGATATTCTGTACGCCTGTTCTCTTGATGTGCTTTCTCTTTCGCTTCTTCAGTTTCAAGCTTTTCTATCTCTTCATCAGAGTTGATTGGCTCAGATTCTCCATAACCTTTATATGTCAGGCGACTTTCTTCAATTCCTTTATCTTTTACATATTCATAAACTGCCTTTGCTCTGTTTTCAGAGAGGATTTGATTTGCTTTGTCATCTCCTCTTGTATCAGTATGTCCACCAATTTCAATTTTAACCGATTTATTTTCTTCCAAGAATTCTACTAATTTGTTGAGTTCAGTAAAGGACTCTTCTCTTAGCGTCGCTTTATCTAAATCAAAGAACACATTTGCCAAAGTAATTGAACCTTCATCGCCAGAAGGAATTAAAGGTACATCCATCTGAATAGCCTCTTCAGGTTGGTCAATCATATCGAAGTTTTTACTAAAAAAAGCATAACCAGGATATGATACATTTAAAGCATACTTTTTATTTGTTGGAAGTGCTACCAAAAATTCACCAGTTATTTTATCTGCTTCAGACTCGATTACTTGTTCACCAGTTGCTAAATCGATTAATTCAAATTTTCCAGCAAGAGGTTTTTTGCTTGTTGCGTCATATACAAGACCTTCAAAGTATGTCGTTTTCACTGGGCGCAATTCTTCAGGCATTTCAAAATAATAGATATCTAAATCACCATAACCTCCAGGCCTGTCAGAGGCGAAAAATGCAATTTCTCCGTCAGGACCAACAAGCAAAGAGTTTTCGTCATTTTCTGTATTGATTGGGTATCCTAAATTCACTGGATCCCCCCAGTTTCCTAGTGGATCTTTTCTTGACATGTAAATATCATAACCTCCCATTCCTACATGACCTTCTGATGAGAAATAAAGCGTTTGACCATCTGGATGAATTAAAACAGAAGACTCCATTCCGCTGGTATTGATATTGTCTGGAAGCGGATTTGCTTTTCCCCACGTTCCATCTTCATTTTTTGTACTCATGAAGATGTCACTACGTTGCGTACCTCGTCCACCAACTCGGCGCACAAAATAAAGTGTCTTTCCATCTGCAGAAAGTGAAGGTTGAGACTCCCACTGCGCAGTATTAACATCACCAGGAAGGTTTTTAGGGTTTGTCCATCTTTTCCCTAATTGTTTAGTTATGAATAAATCACAACTCCCTTTTCCTTCTCTATTTTCTCCGTAGTTATATCCAGTTCTATCAGCACATGCAATAAAAATCAATGTTCTACCATCAGCAGAAATTGTAGGAGCTCCCTCATTGTTTGGTGTATTTATATTACTTGGCATTGGAAAAGCTTCTTTCCAGATATTTTTTTCACTTAAATTAGATACAAAAAAGTCTTCCTGTCCCCTTGGTGAGTTATCATTGTTTGGAATTTCACGAGTGAATAACAATGTTTTTCCATCGACAGTGATTGTAGGAAAATATTCTGGATGTTTTGTATTAATGCCTGGCCCGATATTCTCAGGCTTAATTGAAAGTGGATTTTTCATTGCTTCAACAGCAAAAGCGGCGTTATTTCTTAGTTTTTCAGCTGCAGCAGAAAGCTCTGGTGTTACAGAATTATTTCTACTATTTAACACCATATCAAAATACTTTATAGCATCTTCATATTCTCCGTTTCGCATTTGCAACTCTCCTATGTCAAGGTATAATAATCCATTTAAATCTGCTGAAGGGTTGATTTTTAAAGATTCCTTAAAATGATGAACAGCTTTCTCACTATTCCCGTTAAGTCTGTAAAACTCTCCAATTAACTGGTGCGCCTCTAAAAACTTATCGTCTTTTTTTAATGCTTTTTTAAGTAATTCGATTCCACCATCATAATCTGGCTTCCCAGTATTAACATCTATATTCTTTCTTGGTGTATCACGTGCTTCATTGTATAGTTTTATAGCCCTTTTATTGTTTGTGGTGTAACCAGATTGAGCTGTAGCACAACCTGTTAATAAAAGAATTAAGAATAAATTTAAAATTGAAATATATCTAATCATACTTAAGGAATATTCATGAATTTATGCGTTTGCAATGAAATACGCCACATTGGATTTTTTTTGACATATTCAATGATTTCAGGCAAAAGTTGTGCCTGTTTTGACCATTCTGGTTGAAGAAAAAGTTCACACCCTTTATTAACTTTCTTAGCATGCATTTCAGCCCACTCAAAATCGCTTGTATTGTAAATGACTACTTTCAGCTCGTCGGCAACGTCATAAGCTTCTGCTTCAGGGGCTTTAAATTTTTTTGGAGAGAAACAATACCAATCAACGTTTCCTTTGAGTGGATAACACCCCGAAGTTTCAATTGCCACTTCATTTCCTTGCGCTTTTAATTCATCTACTAGATTTGTTAGATCATACATAGCTGGTTCTCCACCAGTCAATACAACAAAATTTGAAGGTGTACTATTTACGGCTCCCATCAGTGTTTCCAATGATACCTCAGGGTGTTTTTTAGCATCCCAACTATCTTTTACATCACACCAAACGCAACCCACCTCGCATCCTCCAGTGCGAATGAAGTATGCAGCTCTACCAGTATAAAAACCTTCACCTTGAATTGTGTAAAAGGATTCCATTACCGGCCAACTTGTACGCTTTTCTTTCTTACTTTGATCCATTGATTCAAAAGTAGTGAAAACCTTTGAAGATTTTCTACAAAGCGTTAATTAAATGAAATTGACAATCAATTTTGAGAGGTGTATTAGACTTTAAACTTATTATTTATTAATTGCTAGTTCATTAGTGTGGTGTACCAATCTTGTTGCAATCTTCTGTATTCAGTTTTGAATTCATTAAGATATTTGAGTGCAACTTTTTCATCCTTAGAGGAACGATTTTTAAGTGTATTATACGATTTTTTAATAAGACCAATAATGTTTGATCCAAGCAAGAACTCACTCGTTTTGGGGTTTACATTATACGCTTCATAAACCGCATCAATTTTCTCTTTTTCCTCAATTCTATCTAAAGAATGTGGTTCATTTCTTGTGATGCGTTCGTAGTAAGGTAACAACTTCGCACTCAACTCTACAAAATGACGCATCACGTACACTGCAGAATTTAATGATTTTATGTTTTTAGATTTCATAGCACTCACTTTGCTATATAAACGTTTGTATTGAAGCAATAGTTGGTTAAATGTGCGATTTTTTTAATTATCAAGTTATGGATTTTTCTTGGACATTTGTGAAGCATTTTAGTTGAATACCTTGTTTGTGGTATTGTTTGAGAGGTTCCTTATTGGTATTTTTGCAATATGGAAATAGCTGAGAAAAACATAATCAAGCTTCAAAAAGGAGAGAAAGGTATTATTTCTAGAGTTGAACAAAGTTCAATTTCACAGCGTCTTTTAGAGATGGGTTTAGTTCCAGGAACACCTTTTGAGATTCGTTCAATATCACCATTTGGAGATCCTATTGCTATTCGATTAAAAGATTTTGCAATTAGTTTGCGTTTAGCTGATGCAAAAAATATCTTCATTCACGAACAGTAAACGCCTAGTTTTTTTCAAAACCAATCCAATTTACTTTTCTATTCGGTTGTTGTAAGAGGTTATAATTCCAAGTACTGCCACTTTTTGGTTTAAAAACGGAGCTCCATAGTCGATGAGAAATAGTTTGATTACTGGTTATGTAAATAATACTGATATCATCAATAAACAATTCAAAAGCATCTTCTGAGAGTATTTTAGTTTCACCTAATGTTATTGATTCACAGTTTTTACCGAAACAATCCATCCAATTGTAGAAAGCGTTAACGGTATGGAGACTGTCTTCAAACTCCCAAGTGATAATTTGATAAGTTGCGCTATCTATTATACAATGATTGACAAACTTTGCTTTGTAATCTAATCTGTCTGGAAAATAGCTTACTGTTTTTATTCTCGTATCTTTTTCATTTAAAAACGCGGCATTTGGAATTTTTGACTGTATGATTAATTGAATAGAGTCAGGTGGTAAACTAGTCTCATTGTTTATTGAATCTTCAGAATAATCATAAGACCTTTCAGATTTAGGTAAAAACTCATCTAAATTAACAGTTTCAGTACTTTTTTCATTGGAACAAAAAGAAAATGTCCAAGCAATTGAAACGACAATTAAAACCTGAAAATAGTTTTTCATTTAGATAGATTTTAAGACCTTATTTACATGACTAATTTGTTCATCTGAGTTATCGAGATGAGTCACAATTCTAATCATATCACCACCAAAAGGCATAGCTAATATTTGATTATTTTCGAGTGTTTTAATGACGTTATCCACTGATTTTTTATTGTTTAGGTTAGCGACCACTATATTAGTTTGTGTTTCCATTACGCTTTCCACCCAGCTACAATTTTTAAGCGTTTGCTCAATTTCTTTAGCTTTTTGATGATCTATTTGCAATCGCTCAATATTATTTTTAAGAGCAAATAATCCACCAGCAGCAATGATTCCTCCTTGACGCATACCTCCTCCCATAACCTTCCTTACTCTTCTTGCTTTTTGAATAAAAGCTTTGGTTCCAAGCAAAACTGAACCTACAGGTGCGCCTAATCCTTTTGACAAGCATATTGAAATTGTATCAAAGAGGTTTCCATATTCTACGAAGTCAATTTTTGTTTCTATTAAAGCATTAAAAACCCTAGCGCCATCTAAGTGGAGTGGGAGGTGCTCTTTTTCGCAAAGGGATTTTATTTTTTTAATTTCATCTATTGAGTAAATAGCTCCACCACCTCTGTTCATAGTGTCTTCTAGTGCGACTAAAGCAGTCAGTGGATAATGCACATTCTTTGGATCCATGATTGCATTTTTCACTTGTGTTGCATTGATTCTTCCTCGGTTTCCTTCGATTAATCGAACAGAGCACCCGCTATTTTTAGCGATCCCACCACCTTCGTACATATAAATGTGTGCGTTTTTGTCGCAAATTACTTCATCTCCAGGTTTACAGTGAACATTAATAGCGATTTGATTTGTTTGCGTGCCTGATGCGCAATATAACCCTGCTTCCTTACCGAAAAGCTTTGCGGCATATGCTTCTAATTCATTGATTGTTGGATCCTCTTCAAAAACGTCGTCACCTACGGGTGCATTAAACATAAACTCCTTCATTTCTTTTGAAGGTTTCGTTACCGTATCTGATCTTAAATCGACTATTTCCATGTATTTATTTTTTTCGTATAACCATCAATCCATCTCTGATTGGCATTAAGACATTTTCAACGCGTGAATCATTATGAATTTTCTCATTGAATAGCACTAACTCTCTTGTGTCTCTATCTTGCTGATCGTGTTTATGGAGGACTTTTCCAGACCAAAGTACATTATCGGCAATGATGTAGCTATTACTCGGCAAATCGTCAATTAACAAATCGTAGTAATTGGAGTAATTCTCTTTGTCTGCATCAATAAAAATGAGGTCAAAATTTTTATCTAAGGTTGGAATGATTTCAAGTGCATTTCCAATTTTTAATTCAATTTTACTTGACATGTTTGCTTTATCGACATAAGATTTAACCATTTCTTCCAACTCATAATTTATGTCGATTGTAATTAACTTCCCGTCTTTTTGGAGTCCTTCTGCTAGACATATTGCAGCATAACCCGTATAAGTTCCTACTTCAAGAATTCTTTTTGGTTGGATCATTTTACTGAGCATGCTTAAGACACGTCCTTGTAGATGTCCTGAAAGCATTCTTGGCTGGAGCACATTTAAATGAGTTTTACGGTTTAAATCATATAGTACTTCAGATTCTTTGGTGGTGTGATTGATTATATACTCTTCTAATTCGCTATCTAAAAAATCCATAAGTCAAAGGTAAGAAAAAGTGTCATTAAATAAATTCTTAATTTATGGTTAGAATGCGGGTTAAGAAAACAAAATAAAAAAAAGGCAAATCATAAGCTGGGTTCTGTTTCCCGAAATATTCGGGGTACTTGTCATTTATCTAGTCCTGCAATTGCTCACAGGATCTATCGACCTACCCTCCGAGTTGAGCGAGCAGCCCTTTAGCCCCGGTTTACATGGTCTTTCAGTCCGTAAGGTTTACCTAGCTCCCTGCTTCACAGCGCGGGACGGTGAGCTCTTACCTCACCTTTTCACTATGACCACAACATAAATGCTATGGCTACCTATTTTCTGTTGCACTAGCTGTTCCCAATAATTTGGGACCTTCCCGTTAGGAAGTACGGTGCTCTATACTGCCCAGACTTTCCTCTTAACATCTAATGACGTTCAGCGACAAGCTGATTTACCTTTTTTGCAAAGGTACTGATTTATTTGACAACTAATTTTGAAACATTTGTACCATCTACGGTGCTGGTTTTTACAAAATAAATCCCCGAAGTGATTTCTTTCAGCGAAAGTGAAGTTTGGTTAGCGCTTATATCTTGTTTATCCATCACTTTTTGTCCTGTATTTGAAAAAACAGAAACGCTTTTGATGTTTTTTGATGTCATTATAGCCACGTTCTCCTCAGCAGGATTTGGATATAGTGAAACATCAATCTTTTCATTATTCAAACTAGCGTCCAGTCCCAGATATTTATCGCGATAGGTAATATCAGTTACAGTTTCAGTATTATTAACTTCTTCAGTTTGAATTTGCAATACGGGTCTTTTTTCACCGTTTGTCCACCATTCATAAGAATGCATTGTTCTTTCAATAGGAATCCAAGTGCCTGTACCTGACATTTCAGCATAAAGCGAATCTTGTTCCTCAATAACATGATGCACTCTTAAAGTGTTAAACGTATCATATGGTGTAATTAATGTGCCATGACCGTCTACTATACTTTCTATTTGTCTATATTGAATGAATGTACCATCAAACATTGGATTAAAGTCAATATGTGTATAACTGCGCGAAGTAAAACTATCTTGGTAATTCATAGGGAATTTATATAAACTTTCAATGGTATCGCTTTTAAATCCAACCTCGTTTCCTTCAGCAGTTATAATGTACCCTGTGTTAGTTAGTGAATCGTCTTCGATTTTTGAAACGCGACTAATATCTTCAATATTTACAGGTAGAAAGTCTTCTACTAAGTCTAAAGGTAAGCCTTCAAATTTTTTGTAATAGTCAGAAACATATTCCGCTGAGGCATTAGGGCCAAACTGAATATTTACAAGAAATCCTGCTTGGGTAATATCGTGTGCAAATTCAATCCGCTGACTTTCAGCTTGTAGGTAAGAAAAATCCCAAACTTGATTATTTCCAGTAGTCGTGAAATCAATACTATTATCAGATGTAATAGAAATTCGTGCAGTATCATTTGCAGTCATGAAGTCATTAGAAGTGATTGTAGGTTGAGCTAAAAGTGTAATTATTGAGAAAAATGTAAATACAAAGGTAGTTGTTTTTATCATAGTTTTAGTTTTCTAAGTATTAAGCAAATATATGTAAACTAATGAGCAATGCCAAAAGAATAACTAAACTCTCCATCAAGAATTTCTTGAGTTGATATATCTATGAACTTACAATTTAATGCTCCCTTCAAAATTGTAACGTCATTACCATTACTATTAGTTTCAAATGGTATAATATCTTCAACTTGTAAAGAGCTAGTATTTGATGAGTTAGGGATAGCAATGTAGTCTTTACCATTTAATTTTATTTCAACGGTTGCTGTATGATCCCAATGTGCTGAAGACTGATTTTCTATAGTTGTAAGGTCCTCAATAAAATATTTTGAATGTGACGTATTTATAAATATTTCTTTCTCTCGATAAATGCCGTTTTCGTAAGTAACATGAGCTCCTAGTACAAAAGCATCAGACTCTACTTCCATCTTAAAATTTTCTTCGGTTGAAGTTAACTCGTCATTTACATACCATTTTACAGATTTTATAGGCTTGTTTGGACTGTCAATAAAAGCTATTGTTTTATTGTATTGAGTAACCATGTGTTTAATTAATCCATGTGAATTTTTTTCGTAACCAATTAACATATCGTTACATGTTTTACCCGAACTACCATCAATAAAACCGATTGTAGCACAAATATTATATTTACCAGGTTCATAAATTTTTAAAATACTATTATCTTGAACAACACCATCAACACTCCATTCTATTGAAGAAATATACTCTTTATTGATGAAATTTTGTTGAGAGAAAACAGCTAAAGGTTCGTTACCAATATACGGAGCAACATTGAAAGCATCAAAGTCTGTAATTTCTGATTCAAAAGTAGGCAAGTCTAACATTCCTTCTAAAATTCGGATGGAAAAAGAAGTTTGTTTGTTTCCTAGAACTCCCATAAACTGACTTACGTTATTCCATTCAGATTTTTCAGTATCCATGTAAACATTATCTACCCCAGCCTTTAAAACAATTTGTTGGCTGCCTAACTTTCCTTCAACATTAAAAACAGGCAAATTTTCTTCAGGTAAAGGTTCCACGACATCTTTCTTACAAGAACTTCCAAATCCTAGCAACATCAAGCAAACAGTATAGTAGATATATTTCATCCTCATTTTAATAGATTATATCTTAACGTTAATTGTCCGAATAGTGGATTTGTAGTGGCTGATTCATTAAAGTACTTCCCTTCATTTATTCTACTCGATAAGTTTGTTCCAATTTTTACTCCGGCACTAAATCGATTGTTGATTTTTTGTTCAACCCAAATATATCCTTGAGTAGAAATTGAGTTTAAACCATCTTTTATACCTCTAAGTTTTTCTTTGCTTACAACGGTTGAGTTTTCTAAACTTTCGTGATTCATAGTTGTTGAGACTAAGTAATTTATCTGCCCTCCAACACCAAAAGAAGTGTTGTTGTAGTTATAACCAAACTCTAATGGAACGTAAATATCCATAAGTGATTGATAAGATAAGTTACTCTGATGATTTGTGATTCCAAAACCATAAACTTTTGCACGTTGACTGACTACTAAGTCAGCATTTGTTGTAATTTGAGAACCAACACCAGACCTAATTATTAATTTGTCTTTAGTAAATTCAACATTTATTGAAGCATCAAAAACGGCTGATTGAAACGGTCTACTCGTTTCATAATTCTCCATCAATCCAACACTGACTTTAGCGTAATAATTTAGCTTCCTTTTATTATTAAACGCAATCAGTTTTTGTTCATTTTCAAGATTGTTAAGAGAAATCTTTTTAGGCTCTAATCTTGAAGTATTTTCTTCGTTAGATGAAATAAATGAACGAGTAGGGATTTCCTCTAAGTTAAATTCTTGTTTCTTTTCTTTGATTTGACTTTTTTCTTCTGTGATTAAATCAGGCGATTCAGAATTGGGCGTGTTGTCCTTAACATGAGTACCATCAACTTCTTTATTTTCCACAACAAGAGGAATGGTATTGTTTTTATTTCCATTCAAATCCTTTCTGTTCTTATCTTTGGATTTAAATTCAGTTATACCTTGACCAGATGGGCTTTGTTGTTGATTTTTAGAATGGTTTTTATTTAATGCTAAACCATCTTCTTTACTGTTTTTTAGGGTGTTACTTTCTCTGTTGTTGTTTTTAGTCAAGTTGTTTTCAACTGTATTATGAGCAAGGACTTCTTGTTCATTAGGTGAATTATATTGAAATAACAATGCAATTAATAAAATTGAAAATACGGAGCCTCCAAGCGCCCAAAAAAGGTACCCACGTTTCTGCTTATCTTGCTCATCTAATGAGTTTTTAACTTCATTCCAATAAGCATGGTCATAGCGAGGAGCATCACTGTTTTGAGCAGCGTCACGAAATAATTGGTCGATATTTTTATCGGATAATTTCATATAGCTATATTCGACAATGCAACACGTTGTTGTTTAGTTAATAATACTTTTAATTCTTTTCGAGCAGTAGAAAGATGCCATTTCGAAGTTCCTTCTGACATGTCCATTATTTCACCTATTTCTCGGTGATTGTAACCTTCAATAACATAAAGCATAAAAACCCTTTTGGTATCTGGCTTTAAACGATCTAAAAGTATCATTATATCAGATTCACCAAAATCATTTTCGGCGTTATTACGAACACCAGTTGAGTGAAACTCTAACTCTCTTTCATTGTCACGTTTACTTATTCGTTCTCTGTATTTTTTATTTTTCCTGTATTCATCTATAAGTGTATTCGTCATTACTCTTTTTGCCCAAGCAGCAAATGGAGTTTCTGTAATATCGATGGTATTAAGATTTTTTAGTATTTTGAGATATGCTACATTGTATATAGCTCGTGCATCTTCTTCGTTTTTATGATAACGCATACAAACGGGCATAAGAAATTTGAAGCAAGCTTCATAGAGTTGCTCTTGTGCCTTTCGCTTGTTCTTCATACAAGCCTTTATGAGGTCAGCGTCTACGTACATGTAGTCTCTTATTGTTCGTATATTACGATTTTGTTGCAATTTAATGAAAATTAGTCATGTAACCTTAACTCTTGCATTAAAAACGAAATTTTATACTAAACCGTTGGTGATTTTTTAATTTTTATTTAAAATTTAATACCTATCAGGATGTTTACTAGTTAAATAAAGATTCTTCGAATTTACTGATATACGAATATAACTGTTACTTTTCCCCAGTTTTAACCGCCAAGAACGCCATGTTTGCGCAAAGCACACCATGAAATCCTCTTTGCGATCATTGCCCCTCCTTAGCGACCATTACCGAATGGTCGGTACTTTACCGAACAGTCGGTACTTTGCGTGCGGTTAAAAACTTACTGGTAAAGTATCCGATACACATTTAAAATTTTTAATACGAGAACTAATTACTCTAAGGAACTTCTCATTATTTAGAGGGTAAGACTAAATCATAAAATTTATTAATTTACTGGTAAATACTTGATTTATTTAATCGATAATTGTATATTATGCGTGAACAATAAAAAAAAATATTATGTCAGACAACAAAGGGAATACAGGAGAAGTGTTATTATCATTATTAGCTGGCGCAGCAATCGGCGTTGGAGTAGGTGTTTTAATTGCACCTGATAAAGGTTCTAACACTCGTCAAAAGATTAAAGACAAATTTGATAGTTCGAAAGAAGATGTTATGGATAAGTTTGATGAAATAAAAGCTTATATTAAACAGAAATCTGGTGATGTATCTTCTGGAATAGATGAAGCTATCGATGAGGCACTAGCAGAAAAGGGAGCAAAGAAAGAGGAATTAATTTCTATGTTGGAAGAGAAACTAAAAGCGCTTAAAAAAGCTGCTAAGTAAGCATTTTAACTAACAAAACTATTATGGCTTTTAGCGAATTACGTGATAATGTAGATGATCTTCAACAAGACACAAAGGCGTATATAGATAAAAATATCGAATACTATAAATTGCTCGGATTTAAAATTGTAGCGAAGACTACGATTATGTTTGTGAAGTATTCTTTGATTTTATTGTCTTTTGCTTTTGTGTTATTGTTTGGCTCTATTGCAGCTGGGTTTGCAATAGGATCGGTGCTTGAAAATACTGCGCTTGGCTTTTTAATAATTGCTGGGGCATACTTAGTAATAGGGCTGATTTTCCTGCTTTTAAATTACAAGGCTGTGGAAAAGCCAATCCTCAAAAGATTTTCAGATATGTTTTTTAAAGATTAAATTATGGACAAGAAAAAATACAGTTCATTTAATGAAATAGAAAGGGATCTTCAGATTCTAAAGTTGGAGCGTGAAATTTATCACGAGAAAATATTGTTGAATTCTGAAAGATTAAAAGATAATCTTTCTCCTTTAAAAGTTTTAAAAAACACTGTTTTATCCAAAGGAAAGGGTGTTTCATCTTCAATGATAATGAGCATAATTGGAATAGCTGTTCCAATTATTTTTAAAAAGTTTAAAGGTAAGTAATGTCATCATATCGTTTTAAATATCACAACTGAGATGAAACTATTTGTTTTAAGACACGCAAAAACTGAAAGGCAATCATCTTCTGGAAAGGATTTTGATCGCGACATAAATCAAAAAGGATTTAGTCAGTTAGGTTTAATGAGTAATTATTTAAAAGACAATTATTTTGAAAATTCTTTCCGTGTTTTTTGCTCGTCTGCTGAAAGAACTAGAACTACTTTTAATGAAATTAAAGATAATCTCAACTATGATAAAGTGACTTTTCATAGTGATATTTATTTGCCTAGTTTGCAGGAATTACTTTTGTTTATTTGGAAGCAAAACGTATCGAATTCAGATATTTTATTGATTGGACATAATGATGGACTATCCGATTTGTGCAATTATATTTCAGATGATAACTATTTGCTTCCAACTTGTGGTTTAGTTGTATTTGATTTCCCTGAATTCAGCAATTCCAATCAAATAAGTGAAAATACCGGAGTTGAACTAGATCGATATTACCCTATAGTTGAGTAGTTATTAATTTTATGGGTTTCGAATCATCCTTACACCACTAAATCTCGCAGACACGTCTTAAAATATTGAACTTTAAACCTTAAAACCAAACATTAAGACTTCTCAATTTTCAGTCACTCCATTATTTTATCTAGTCGATCTTTACTCGAGGAAAAAGTTAATATATCATTGAGTTTATAAAATTGACCTTTATCGAGAGTTCTAGGATAACACATTTCTATGAAATTCATTAAATCACTTTCGTGGGAGAATTGAGGAGCAAGTTGTTTAATTTGAGCTACCGAAATATATCTTGATACTAGCGCCTGTTTTGCGAGTTTCATTTTGTCGTCAGCAAAAGATTCCTCCTCCATTCGTTTTTCTAAATCATCAACCTCGATTAAAGTTCCATCTGTATTGGTAGTGCTATATACGTAAAAGAAATGGGCTGTTGGTTGCTCATCAATAAACTTATCGAGTTCATCTTTTGACGAGCTAAAAGAAAACAAAGAACTTAATTTGTAAAAGTTGTCAATATCGTAAGTTTTATCAAAAGCCCACTTCATAAAGGTCAGTTGATCAGATTCAAAATTGAAGTTTTCAGATAGCTCCTCGATGTCTGAAACTCTGAGGCAGTTGTACTTTGTGGCTTGTTTAATGATTTTCATTTTTTCGTCAGTAAATGAAGCTTCAGCAACAGATTTATTTAATTCATCTAAGTTGCTTAATAAAACACCTCGATTACAATTCACATAGCCTGAATATGAGGGGATCAAAGAATAAATTATTGGGTTACTTTGTGCTTTAATAAATAGCGGGAAAAGTAGTAAAACAGGGAAAATAATTTTAAACTTCATAATTTCTAATGTTTTTCAGTAGAACAAACGCATTTTTTACTTTAATTGGATACTATTTTAGAAATTCAAATAATATGCCAAAACCTCATTAATGCATGCTATTTACAGTACTTAACTAAAGTTTAACTTTACAGCATCTTTTATGTATTATTATTCTCATCATCACTAGCGCTATAATCAGAAAGTGTTTGCTCATCAGCAAAATAGAAAACTCTGACAGTTGCAGTGTCGTTTAAGAAATCAATTTTTCCTACTTCAAACCTGTTGATTTTTAATCCAGTTCTACTTTCTAAATCTTCCAACATTTCACTATACATCTCTGGCTTGATAAGGTTAATTTTTTCATAAACCACTGTTTTTCGCGTCTCGTGTTTAAGTAGCCAAACATACTCTAGACCAGCAGTTAAAAGAACAACTGTAGCGTTTAATATAAGTACTTCTGTGATGCTGATCTGTTTTTTTGCTAAAGCATTTACTACTGACATACCTATGACAATAAATAAGTAGGTCATTTCTTTGATTTCAATAGGGTTTGTTCTATATCTAATGATCCCAAAAATTGCGAATAAACCAAGCCCCATACCTATATCAATGTCAAGTTTTTTAAGAGCAAAACATAAAAAGAATGTAATTAAACCTATTAAATAATATGTAAAGAGGTAGTCCTTTCGTTTAGTTTTTGGGTAATAAATGAAGCGTATAATAATTGTAGTGAAAAATAAATTCAGTATCAATCGATAGATTAATGTGTATACGTCTTTATTGAAGAGTTGAAGATCCAACAAATCAATTATACTTTTCGAAGATTCAAGTAACATCATTTATATATTTTAGTTTAAGGAGCTTTTTCTTAAAACGATTGTATTTAATTTTTTTAGTGTTGTAAAGTTCTACAGCTCCAATACAATACTTACTAATTCGATATGGTCGAATTCCTTTCGAACGCATTAATTTATAGAAGGGTGAGGTTCTGTCTCTTTTTTCTTGTTTTAATTCTGAAATAACAAGTGAGGGAAAGTCTTTATTTTCTCCTTCCCATTCAAATTCTAAGTCTACGTCAAAGGTCAACCGTTCTTTTTTATCATTACTAACCAACGTAATTCGATTGTATTTATTCCAAAGTTTAGCTTCTAAGTTGTCATTATCGGGTAAGTATTTTTGAATAAAATCTTTTGAAGTCTCAGACAACTCATGTTCAAATTTTCGTACTGGAATACGTTTTTTGATCATCCGACCTTTGTACTTTTCTTTTACTTCAAGAAAATATAAATCACTGTCAACATATTTTCTGAAGCGGACTTTAAACCTATGTTTCTTATTGTTGTGATGGTCATTGTAAAAATCAAACGCATCTTTATCGAAGTACAAACTTTCGTATAGAGAAATGCGTTTACCATTTACCTCTAGAACTTTATAGTTGTCTCTAAGGATAGAAAGTATTTCAGGTAATTCATTTATATGAAAAGCAAATTTAGTATCGACGCGATCCATTAATCTGGCGTCGTCCATTTCGTCAAGTTTTATGACAGAGAATAATGATAAGATTTGCCTTATTTTTTCCATGGATTTCGTCAAATTTACTTTTTTATTCTATGAATGAAATAAAATTTTAGAAAAAACATTTACTTGAAATGTATAATAGTTCAGTTATACTATTATTTTAGTCGGTTCATTTGGTGAATATAAGTGATGAAATCAAATGTTGTTTTTATACTTTGGTTGCCAAGTAATAAGTAGATAAAAATGAAAAAAGAATTTTCTTTTAAGTATGAACATTTTATTTCTGTGACTGATCTTGATGATGCACAACAAAACTTGATGAAGGAAGCAAATAAAGCGATGAATAATGCTTACGCTCCATATTCAAAATTTAAAGTTGGCGCAGCACTGTTGTTAGATGACGGATCCTACATTCATGGAAGTAATCAAGAAAACATAGCTTATCCATCAGGTCTTTGCGCTGAAAGAGTGGCTCTTTTTTCGCTAGGAGCTCAATTTCCTGATAAAAAAGTTAAAAAAATTGCTATCGTTGGACAAGGTTCTTTAATCTCGTCTGACGATTTGCTCACCCCTTGTGGGAGTTGCAGACAAGTGATGTCGGAAGTAGCTAGTAACCAAGGAAAAGATTTTGAAATACTCATGAAAAACCACGATGGAAGTGTTTTGGTTTTTGATGGAATAGATAAACTTTTGCCATTCACATTTGGTTCTTAAAGTTAGTTTTACCATATTCCTGACATAAAAGGGAATGTTTCCAAAATAAAAAATTCTATATTTGCCTCATTGAATTAAAGCGTTTAAAGTATGACAACGAAATCTTCTAAAAAACCAACAAAAACAACGCGTAAAGCGAAGTCGAGTAATAAATTAAAATTTCCTAAGGAAACGTATATCAAATGGTATAAGGATATGCTATTGATGCGTAAATTTGAGGAAAAAGCGGGTCAGCTGTATATCCAACAAAAATTTGGAGGATTTTGTCACTTATACATTGGTCAGGAAGCAGTAGTTGCTGGGACCGTAAGTGGATCTAAACCAACAGATCTTCACATGACAGCTTACCGTGATCATGCGCATCCAATTGGGTTGGGAACAGATGTTCGGAAGTTAATGGCTGAGCTTTATGGTCGTAAAACGGGTTGTTCTAAAGGTAAAGGAGGTTCAATGCACTTTTTTGATAAAGAGAAGAACTTTTTAGGGGGACATGGAATTGTTGGTGCTCAAATACCGATGGGCGCTGGAGTTGCTTTTGCTGAAAAGTATAAAGGAACCGATAATGTAGTTTTTGTTTCATTTGGAGACGGTGCTGCAAGACAAGGCGCTTTGCATGAAACTTTCAATATGGCAATGCTTTGGAAAGTTCCTGCTGTTTTTATTGTAGAAAACAATAATTATGCAATGGGTACATCTGTGGAAAGAACAACAAATGTGATGGATTTGTCTAAACTAGGTTCTTCTTATGAAATGCCTTCTTACTCAGTTAATGGTATGTCACCAGAAGAAGTGCATGATGCAATTGAAATGGCAGCAGAACGCGCTCGAAAAGGTGAGGGACCGACATTGTTAGACATCAAAACATACCGTTACAAAGGACATTCAATGTCAGATCCTCAAAAGTATAGAACAAAGGATGAGGTTAAGGAATATCAGTCTAAAGATCCTATTGAGCATTGCTTGAAAGTTATTAAAGACAATAAATTCTTAAAAGAAGAAGAGATCAAGGAAATTCAAGATTGGGTAAATAATGAAGTAATGGAAGCAATAGAGTTTGCTGAAAATTCTGATTATCCTGATCCGGAAGAATTGTATGAGGATGTGTATAAAACAGAAGATTACCCATTTATTAAAGAATATTAAAATTAAATCAGATGGCAGAAGTTATTTTAATGCCTAAACTATCGGATACCATGACAGAAGGTGTGGTAGCTGAATGGCATAAAAAAGTTGGAGACAGCGTTGAATCTGGAGAATTGCTTGCCGAAATTGAAACGGATAAAGCAACAATGGAGTTTGAATCGTTTTACGATGGGAAGTTATTGCATATCGGAGTTGAAAAAGGTGCAACTGCACCTGTGAACGAAGTGCTTGCTATCATCGGAGAAGATGGAGAAGATGTTGATGCTATTCTGAAAGAGGAAAAGAAAAAGAGCGGAGACAACGGAAAAGAAGACGCTAAGAAGGAAGATAAAACCGAAGATAAAAAAGAGGAGAAAGAGGAAGAAAAATCACCTGAACCTTCAGGTGAAGCAAAGGAGAAAGAAGAAAAGGATGAAAAAGCTTCTAAATCGAGTAGCTCAGACAGTAGTTCTTCAAATCAAGCACAACAAGTGACTTCAAGTGATGGAGGAAGGATTTTTGCTTCTCCATTAGCGAAAAAACTAGCGAAGGAAAAGGATATCGATCTATCAAGCGTTAAAGGTTCTGGTGAAAACGGAAGAATCGTGAAACGCGATATAGAAAATTATGTTCCTTACGAACGTCCAGAAGGTTCTGCTCAAGCGCCTGCTCATGTTACAAAAGGAGCATCTCTTGAAGAATCTTACTCAGAAGAGAATGTTTCTCAAATGAGAAAAACCATTGCCAAGCGATTGGCTGAAAGTAAGTTTACAGCGCCACATTTCTATCTAACTTTAGATATTGACATGGACAACGCTATCGCTGCAAGAAAAGCTGTTAACGCACAGGATGGAATTAAAATTTCATTCAATGATATGGTGATTAAAGCTTCTGCTGTTGCACTTAGAAAGCATCCAGCTGTAAATAGTGCTTGGATGGGTGATAAAATCCGTAGAAACGATCATGTACACATTGGAGTAGCTGTAGCTGTAGAAGAAGGTTTACTCGTTCCTGTTGTTCGCTTTGCCGATTCTAAAGGACTGATGGCAATTGGAGCTGAAGTAAAAGAATTCGCTCAAAAAGCAAAAGATAAAAAACTACAACCCGAAGACTGGGAAGGAAATACATTTACGATTTCTAACCTTGGCATGTACGGAATAGAAGAGTTTACTGCAATTATAAACCCTCCCGATAGCTGTATTATGGCAATTGGTGGAATCAAACAGGTACCTGTTGTAAAAGACGGCCAAGTGGTTCCTGGAAACGTAATGCGCGTAACACTTTCATGCGACCACAGAGTGGTAGATGGCGTTACAGGTTCTGAATTCTTAAATACATTCAAATCATACATGGAGAATCCTATGATGATGTTGGTTTAATTGAAGAATAACTTATTTTGAAGGGAATAACTTTAGTGGTTGTTCCCTTTTTTTTGGTTTTAATCGGGGAGTAATTCAATAAGTAATTTTAGTTCTTTGTCTGTAATAGTTGACTTTTCAGATTTGTTGTAAATGTCCATTAAAAAAACTGTTTTATTCACGATTCGCGCGTATGTTATCATTCTTGCGCCGCCGCTTTTTCATTTGCCTTTACTGCTAATTGCGATTCGTATTTTATAACAATCGCTGCCAATTGGAGTTCCTAGGTTAGTTTTTTCTTTCCTTATTCATAAAGTTTGACATCGTTAAAAGCTTCAGCCATGTCGGAAATAGATTGACTTTTCTTTTCATTTTTAACTTCTTTTAATACACTAACATAATCAAGGCTTTTTAATAGTTCCATGAAAAACTTAATACGGTTATCCTTTATGTCTAATAATACCTTCATAATGTTTAAATCATTGTACCGTAACCGAATTTACGAAAATTATTTTTAATTCTTATTACGTTTATATTTTTGCGATAGCTTGAAGAAGCTATTTTTACAAGTCCATATATTTTCTTCAGATTCTAACCATTGGAGTTGCTTCGAAATCTTTTTTTATTTCTGTCTTACTTTTTTAATAAAAATATTAAAAAAGTACTTATTTAAGTACTTAATACGTATCTTTACTTAAAATCATAATTATGAAAGTGGTAAACTATACAGATTTAAGAGTCAATCTAAAAAAGTGGATGGATATAGTTATTAATGACGTAGAAGAACTTATTATAAAGAGAAAGAACAATAAAGATTTGGTTTTAATATCTTTGGATGAATATAATTCATTAAAAGAAACAAGTTACCTACTGTCAGGAAAAAATAGAGATGTACTAATGCAATCTATTAAAGAAGCAAAAGGTGGTCAGTCGGAAGAGCATGATTTATTTGAGAAATGAAAATAACCTGGACAAAAACCGCTTGGAATGACTACCTGTACTGGCAAGTTAGAGACAAGAAAAAGCTCAAGCGAATAAACGAATTGATAAAATCCACTTTAAGAGACCCTTTTAATGGTATTGGCAATCCTGAACCTTTAAAACATGACTTACAAGGATATTATTCGAGAAGAATTGACGGTGAACATAGGTTGGTATATTCTTTTGAGGATGATGTGCTTTTAATTATTGCTTGTCGATATCATTATTGATGTTTAGTAGATCACTTTTTTAACAAGTGGAATACTGTGGATACCATCTTTAGTTATATACTTTATTGCATAAAAATATTGATTGTTAATTGAAATATCGATATCTGAAAAAGTTGTTGTTAAAGGATTTTCAATTGTTTTTAGTAAAGACAAGTCATCTTTACTCGAGCCTTTGAATATTTTATAAGAAAAAACCTCATCAGTAGGTCTTTTCCAATCAAGTTTAATTTGTTTCTTGCCTCTTAAGACTTCAACCTGAAACGAATCAATATTTCTTCGATAACCAGGTTCATAAAATATTTCAAAATCGTTTGAAAGTGAGCTATTCAATGATTTATCCCAAGTTATTATTTGATATCTATTGTAATTGCCTTGAAAAGCATTAAGATCTGTAAAGGTTGAAGTGCTGTCACTCCAACGAAGGATAGTGTCAACCTTATCAGTCGCTTTATTCGTTCTAATTAAAGCTTGAGATTTCAAGTCAGCGCTTGTTGAATTGATCCAATTAACAGAAACAACTGTATCAACTCGCTTAGCACTTTTTAACACTGCTGGAATAGGAGGGATGGTATCAGGTTTTATTAATAGAATAGTATCCGAATGAATAGAATTGTTGTAGTTAGAATCTACAGAAATGACAAAATAATATATTTCAGGAGTTAGGTTGTCTAGTGACAAAGTATCTCTAAAGTTAAGTTTTAAATCGAGTCGCTTTGTTTTTTCTGTAAACTCTTCGTGTTTAGCATTTGCTCTAAAAACTCTATATCCTAGCAAATCGTTATCTTCAGGAGCCTCCCATTTGAGATCAACAATTCCAGTTGAATCAATTTTACCTGAAAGAGATTTGACAGGGCTTGGAGGTTCCTGATCAAGCGTGAAAAAATAATGAGGTAAAGAAGAAACCGAGTCCTTATCACTATTGAATGCAATTATTTTATAGTAGTACGCATCTCCCGTTTTTATAGGAACTTCAGCAGATAAATTGACCAAAGTGTCAGAATTATCAAAATCTGTTGATTTAATTAACTCATAGCCCGATTCGCGTTTTTTTGATCGATAAAGATCTAATTTATCTAAATGAATATCTGAAACTTCTCCTGTCGGGTGAACTATAGTTTTTATATTTCTGTCAAAACCATCAGCTTCTATTGTGTCAATCTGGATCCATGCGTTTGTGAGCTTAGGTACATATATTTTCTTTACAATATCAGAGGGTTGTTCATGGCCAAAAAGATCAATTCCAGAAATAGAGTAGTAATGATATTCACCTTGAATTAAGCTATCGTCTCTAACAAAATCATTGGTCCCTTTTTTTTCAAAGCTAGACCTAAAGGGTAAATAAGCTTCATCTTTTAAATATGATAAGTCTTTCTTGTTTTTGATTGCTTTTTTAATTTCAAATCCAAAATAATCCTGTTCATATTTTTTGGACTCCCACTCAATATCAATTGTCTTTTTTTTGTCCAATGAAAGTTCAAAATCTACTGATCCATAGTTCGTTATTTGACTTGGGTCAACCAAAACTCTAAGAGATTCTCCACCAGTCGTGATTTCATAGGCGTAAGTCTTTTTTCTGTCAAAGTCTTTATCGATGAAAATATTCCCACAAATAAATTGAAACCTTGGTTTAGATAAATTAGCGACCAAACTTAAGGCAAAAGCATAATTCTCTTCAATTTCTTCTGTATTTTCTTCAAAATAAGGGGAGAGCAATAATTCAAAAGATTCTTGAAACCACTCTTCTTCCTCCAGCTTGTCGTAGTTTTTTTTACCATTATCGATGCTGATAACTTCAGCTGAAGAAAAATCTAGTTGATCGACAGAAGTATTTTCTTTAACTTCCATTCTTTTTACGCTCACATCTTTTGTTAGCATACTCTTAAATTGCTCAAAATTATTGGGTAACCATTTTATGGAGATAGAGTCTTTGGTGATCTTTGTAACGGGTACAGGGGTTTGACTAAAAGAATAACCGATGAGTAAAAAGAAAAGTCCTACTACGTTTAAAATATTTTTTTTCATTATATCTAATATACAAGGTTGCATTCTGTTCCTACTTCCATTTCTGCGTCGAAACTGAAATTAATAACACCTAAGACTTGTGCTTGAATACCAACGGCTCCATATAAGAAGCTTGGGTTAGGCAATTTACCTTGGAGTAGAGCGGCCATAGATAAAGATCCCAGTGAATATTCTTTCTTCAAATCTCCAGCACCGTTGTCTTTATATTTTCTGGCACCTAAGCTTCCGTTGAGGTAGATATAAACTTGCCCTAATATGTAGTAGTTATTTATACCTACTTCATCAGAACTTCCACTACAATGTGCAGTCGGAGACAATTTCATTAACATCACGTCAAATCCACCACCGACACTAAAGTCAACGTAACCACGCCATTTGCTTTCTTTCGGGAACTCGCCTGAAAAACCTATGTTGAATGACATACCCGTCACAAAACCTCCTCCAGTACCAGCAGCAGCATAATCTATATCCTGAAGAGTTCCACCTCCTACAATATTAGTAACATAAGAAGGTGGCGGCGGGATAGGGTCGATAATAGTTCCAACCATGAAATATGTATCAGCATTTAAAATTCCAAGCAACGAAACATAAGCCCTTTGCGAAGGTCTGTTAAGCCAGAAATACCAGTCGTCTTCAGAAATATGTAGCTTGATATTTAATCCGCCATTTAATACCGAGGGAACTGTAATACTCGCATTTAAAAAAGCATCAAGCACTTTATCGTTATGGTTGTAGCTAACACCGAGTTCTCCATAAACTTTTGTAGCATCTTCATCTTCTCTTTCTGATCGATCTACCATCATATATGCTCTTCCATTTAAATCGATTGAGGCAAAACCACCATTTGGATTAAAAGCCACAGCAAGCACAACTTCACCGTTAAATACTTTTTCATCTGTGTTTTTAATTCCAACACCCGCTCTAATTTCTAACCCTTTTGATTCATCTGGAATAAATGGTATCGCATTTCCTGAAGTAGTTGCAATATTTCCTACAACACGGTCAAGAAGTTCATTGCTGCTGTATATTGAATTCACCCGATTTTGAACTCCACCATAGAATGAAGTCAAGGAGAATCCTGATGCTATTGGAATATTTACTGGAACTGATGCATCAAAGAACCAATATTTATAATTTGGCATTGTTCCAAAACCAATAGAAACCATCATTGGGTTTTCCATCAAACTATTGATTGTAAGAGAAATACTTCCATAGAATAAATCTCCAAAAACAGGGTCGTCATTACGCACATCAATAACACCTGCTAATGCAAATGCAGTGGTGTTGATATCGATTATTATTTGATTTATTATGAACTGATCAAATTCTAATCTATTCTTGCCAGTAGTTGGATGAGTAGTTAGTGTTGTTACAACTTCAAAAGAGGTTCCAACAGAAAAATCAGTATTATCACCACCTAAATTTAATGCAATAGAAGCTCCAAACCCAATGCTTTGTTGGTTTATTGTCATTCCAATATTATCTATTGAAATCGGGAAGTTCATAACTTGACACGGGCCTTCACTAACAAGAGAAAAGCTTCCGTTTTGGAAAAAAGGTGCTTCATGTGTAATGACTACATTTTGATATGCAATTCCTTCAACAGCTCCTTTTGCAGCAGTTAGCATCCAATCTCCGTGAAGCGTGGCTTTGGGTATAAATTTGTTATTAACACTTGCCACTTCGAGTACTGAGGTTGGAGCTAAACTAATTGTCGATGAAAATGCACTTATGGATACCTCTTCTTGGGGTGAAATCGTAAAATTGTAATCAAACCCATTACTTTCAGATGATTCTTGAATAGCAGCTCCGTAGTCAAAAGTTCGGTCGTCTAGAGGAGGCACGCCTATTATTCCCGATACCGAACCAGCAACAAGGTGGTTTGCTTCGAACTCGAAGGACAATTGATCCATGGAAAAAGGCCAGCCAGATGCATCGCCTCCGTTGTTTACAGAAAACACATTGTTTGCACCGATAACTCCTGTTAATCCAGCATCATCTATGATTAGATCGTTGGCGTATACCTCTGTCCTCTCGCCATTTTTTGATAATTTTTCTGGTAGTTGAATGCGCGCGTTTTGTGCGTAGAACCCTTTCCATGTTTCAACTCCACCAACTAACGTTTGGTTTGTATAGGATGGAAGGTTAACTCCTGAAGGATTTGAAGTTTCACTTCTATCAATGGAAATATTTTCTAAGAAGAAAGTGACATCTTCCATGCCTTTCACCATAAAAGGATCCATATCACTCAATGTAAAAGTAATGTCTTTTAAGTCTTGGACAACCACATCAATCCCTGCAGTTATAGGTTTTGTAGAATCGTTTGCGTTGATAAAATGATCTGATCCAAAAATAAAATCCAGGCTTAAACTTGCCTGTTTGTAACCATTGCAGTCCCATTCAATAAAGTTTTTTCCATTGTTTTTAAAAAGCAATCCGAATTTAGGTCCTAAATTTATATTTACCTGAGAAACTAGATTTAAACGAGCGCCATTTGAAGCTACGACTCCTTTTGGATTAAATTGAACATCTTTAGCAGCGAATGCGATTTTTTGTTCAGAATCAGGAAAATCTAATGCCATATATACACTAAAAAAAGCACCCTGTGGAGTGAAATAGGCACTGTCTATGCATATAATATACTTTGTCTGACCAATCTCTTTCACAATTCCGACGGGTAGCGAGGTCGAATCTTGTGGATTAAATGACAAAGTTTGCATCGATGGGTTGTTTCTTATAGTGCTATCTAATGTAATAGCTTTATTTATAAGATTTTCTATTTCTTGGTTAATCGCTGTGGTGTCGGATGATTGACCATTTGAAAAAACAGAAAACAGTGATAATAAGATAATTGTTAATAAAAAATGTTGCACATTCAGAGGTTAATAATTATTTTTGACGAAATTAATTAATTTTAACATCTTTTTCCAAATAAATTGTTAAATATTTTTCTGCTATGAAACCAAATCTTAAAAATAACCTATCAGTTCTGACTTTTATGTTGATCTTTTTTCAATTTTCTTATTCACAAGTGCTTAAAAATGTTGATTTAGATTTAAATCCTGGTGGTGCGATTTATGATGTGGCTTATGATAGTTATTTGGACGCTTATATTGTAGTTGGAGATTTTACTGAAATTCAAGGTTTGTCGATAAATAATATCGCTTTTGTCGATGCAGAGACATTTGACGTGCTTCCTACTTCGAGACAACCTTATATAAACGTTGATGGGCCGATTCGAACTGTTGAGTTGCATAAAAAGGAATCAGAAGAAGTTTGCAATAGTGTAGGTGTTGGTCCTCTCTCATGTTTCCAGTCACAAGGAAGATATAGCCTATTTATTGGGGGCGATTTTAATACTGTTGATGGTCAATCCCGTATAAAATTAGCACGACTCGGTTTTACATTTTTTTATTCTCCTGATGCTGGAGACAGTTATGGATTAATGGCTTGGAACGCTGAAATTCAAAATGATGATCCATCTAATAATCCTTATTTCAGTCAAGTCAATGATTTCAGTATAAACGGTGATACAATGGTGATTACCGGTGATTTTTATATTCATCAGCCGTCTTATGATATTAATATTAATAGATTTAATATTATAGCATTTAATGCAGGGTATAGTAACGAAGAATACATAGATCTCTTTACAGAGTCTTTTGATAATTATAGTTTAGTGCCTTATTTAAATAATCTCTCAAGTAATGAGTTCACCTCAATCGATTTTTTTGATAATAAATATTTAATTTCTACAATCGAAGGCACTGATAATGGACTCTTTACTGTTGATGTTAATTCCAATTATATTACTGATTTTGTTGATGTTGCGACCAATCATTATAACGCAACTGATTATACACTTTCTAGTTATGAAGGTGTAAACCCACTGGTTTATGTTACTAGAAAAAATACTAATTCCTCTACTACTTATCCAGTAAAATATGATATAAATGGTAATTATATGACGCTTTCGGCTAATGAATCTTGGATTGGAAATACATTTATAACTTCCTATAAAGATTATGTTTTCACAGTTACAGGAATAAGTTCTCAACCATCAAGACTCAAAACTTACAAAAGGACTCTTACTGAAGCCTTATTTGAAAGTCAATTAACTTTTAATCACAATGGTTTAGGTAACTCGAATAGTTTTTATGATTGGTTACCAAGTGCTTCTAACAAATTATGGCAGCCTAAAAAAATGATAGTAGAAGAAGATAAACTTTTTTTTACGGGTGGTTATTTAACTCACGTTGATGGCTCTTCTCATAAAGGTCTAGCTGTTCTTTGTCTTGAACCAAGTGATGTAAAACCTTTCACTGTAGCTGATACAACAATTTGTGCAGGAAATGTTCGTGAGTATACAGTCCCAGAGGCTAAATACGCTGAAGGCTATAAATGGACTTACACGGGACAAGGTGCTCGTGTTACAGAGATTAATGGAAATCAAATAACTCCAGATACGCTGAATCCTGGTCAACCCATTTATTATGATAATATAAATGCTTATTCAATAACGATAGAATTTGGATCAAATACAACTGACGGTGATCTTTCAGTGGAGCCTTATTCAACATGTAATTCGACGAATGATTATATAACTTCTAAAGGTCAGTCTATTAATCTGGTTACGGCTCCTTTGCCATCGCTTTCGATGATTGCAGATACCATGGCATTTACTTGTATAAATTCAGATAGTCTCAATTTAGAAATGGTGGTTTCTGCAACCAATTACTCCTTTGAATGGAAGAAAGGAACAGATAATACTCCCTTGAGTACAGATTCACTTTTTACTGTATATAAAAACTCTTCTACTTCTCCTCCTAATGCATTAGTTTCATCAGATATTACTTTTTATGGCTATACAACAGAACCAGTAAACGGCTGCACTTCAACTGATAGTATTTACGTGCATTTTGATACTTTGGGTCCCATTTTTACGCAAAATGATCTTTCAAGGTCTCCAGATATCTTCGATTGCTCTACGAATCAAATGACTTTTTCTGGAAATGTTCCTGGAGCAGAGATTCAATGGGGACTAACTAACTCCACTACTTTTGCGAATGACACGTTTACTATTTACTCTCCGCTTGATACAACTTCGTTTTATGCACATGCTACAGATACAGTAAATGGTTGTAAAACTACCACTCAGTATGGGTTTGATGAGAATCTCACATTGCTTGAAGGAGAGGTTGTTAATTATGGAGGTTACGGTGGTGGTACTTTGGACACTGTAAGGTGTAATCAAGACTCATTGATGTTGCCTCTTATCTTATCCAGTGATCCTTATTTAACTCAAAATGACTCGATAAGTTGGATTTATGATGGGAATTATATTGGAGATTCACTCCAACTTACAACTACAGATTCAGTAAATGCAATCAACAACAGTAAAGTATACCAATACGTTACCTACAGCGACTCGTCAAAATGCATCGACACCTCAAATGTTATTATTTATTTTGACTTTGAAGTTCCTTTTGTGGCTAATTATTTAAATCCACCAACACTAAATTGTTCTGTCGATTCGGTGATGTTAGTTCATCCAGATCCACCTAATGCCAATAAAATTAAAGGTTGGTTGGATGCAACAAACGTGAATACATTAAGTGATTCTTTAACCGTTAATGATATTGGTCTGTACTATTATGAAACTGCTAATGTTCTCAATGGATGTAAAAATGTAGATACGGTTGAAGTATTTGAATCCAATCAATTATTACTGAATTCCACTTTAGATACAACGATTTGTATTGGTGATGCTGTAGCTATAAACGCTAACCCTATAAACTATACGGATCCTGTTGATTATGATTGGTCGAATGGAGAAACTTCTCAAACGATTTCAGTAATTGGCGGAGTAGATGATACCCTAGTAGTTACTGCAACTTCTCTTGAGGGATGTGTAGGTGTTGATACAGTAGTAGTAAGTGTAAATCAAGAGATGAATGCGAGTTTCAACACCATTGCTGGTTGTTTGGATGGAAGCGCAAGTATCGCTGTTGATACTATTCTAGGTGGAGCAGGAAGTTACTCTTATTCTATCGACGGACAAAATTTTAATGGTTCTGGTACTTTTACGAATTTAGATTTTGGAACTTATGCAGTCACTGTTCAAGATGGAATCGGTTGTGAAAAATCGTTCGATGTTGAAATAAATAACAGCGCTCAAGCACCAGATATAAATTTTTTAATTCCTACCTATAACGAAGTAGGTGATACGGTTATAGCAGTAAATATTTCTAATTTCAATGGGTTTGATTCTCTTTACTGGGATTTACCTGGAAATACAGATGTAATTGGTGTGAGCGACTCCATGTTAGTTTTTAGTATAGGTGATGAAGATTGGTACGACATTGGAATTGTTGCCTACCAAGATACGTGCTCATTCCGATTCGAAAAATCAATTTATTTTGGTCCTTACAAACCATCTTTTGAACAAGATGAAGATACGCTAGGAATTACCAACTTGACGATTTACCCAAATCCAACTAATGGGCAATTTACGGTTGATTTATCGTTTGGAATAGCTCAATTGTACTCTATTATTATAACGAATTCAAACGGTCAAGTTATTCCGCAAATGAATGTTTCAGGGAATGCTGATGCTGTAAATGAAAGCTTTACTTTTCCTGCAGGAACGCCTCCAGGTTCTTTCAATGTAAATATCATCAGTGAGTATGACGCAAGAAATAACCAGATTATCCTAAATTAGCATGAAGCGGTACGCATTGATTATAGCAACTTTTGTGTTTTCATCTTATCTAGATGCTCAAGACCTAGATAAAATTGGAAGCGATGAATGGTTTTCTATGAACGGAGGTATTCGCTCTAATATGGTCTTTAATAATAGTTCCTTGCCAACTAGTGCACGTGAACCTTTTACGCAGGTTTTGTCTGGAAACTTATCGATGAATATTTTAGGTGTTGCACTGCCTTTTACTTTTAGTTTAAGCAATCGGGGAACCGAATACACACAACCGTTTAATATGGTGGCTTTGCATCCATCATACAAAAACTTAAAAACCCACGTTGGGATTACGTCCATGAATTTTTCGCAGTACACTTACTCGGGACTAAATTTTGCTGGTGCGGGTGCTGAATACACATTGGATAAATGGACGTTTAAAGCTTTTGGAGGTCGATTAAAAAAAGCAATTGAGTATGATCCTGCTGTTGATAATATAAATACTGTTTCCTATAGAAGAATGGGGTTTGGGTTCATGACGGGCTACAATCACAAAATTGTGAATACCGAAATAATTCTGATGAAAGCTTATGATGATCCTTCATCTTTACAACTGAACCCTCAAAATCCTGAACTGACTCCCCAAGACAACTTTGTAGTTTCAGGAAAAGCAAAAATCAATGTTTTTTCAGGCCTATCAGTAGATTTAGAACAAGCAACAAGTTTTATTACCCAAAATATTCGTTTTAATAATCAAGAAGAAACCTACGAAAGGTCTGGATATGACTTTTTCATTCAAGGAAATGAAACAAGCGACGTAAATATTGCTTGGAACGGGAGTTTGAATTACAGTTTAAAAAAATTTAAAATTGGAGTGAAATACGAAAGAATCGCTCCCGATTATAGAACGCTTGGAGGATTATACTTTAACAACGATTTGGAAAATATAACCATTACCCCAAACATTTCTCTATTTGATAATAAAGTCAACATCTCTGTAAATACTGGATTTCAAAGAAACAATTTGTCAGATGACAAGGCAAATGCAATGTCTCGATGGGTAGCGAACGGCTCTCTTTCCGCCCAGCTCATCAAAGGGATGAACCTGAGCCTGAATTATTCCAACTTTTCTTCATTTACAAGAAGAAACCCGAATGTAGACCCTTTTTACGACGCTACACTTGATACCATGAATTTTTATCAAATTTCAGAAAACATGTCCGCTTCATGGAATTATGCCTTTGGAAAAGAGATAAA
>JBBEBO010000074.1:0-4877 GCA_040882265.1 Brumimicrobium sp.
TCATCAGGAATCATGATAGGGATTCCATGAACAATAGGGTAGTAGAGCTAGATAGCGATTTTGTATTTTGTTGATCCTGTCAAATTTCCTAAAAAACCTGTATCTTTGATTTTATGAGTCGCTTAGTAGATTTCTTAATTTCTTTGACAGACATGGAGTTGGCTCAATTCTATAAATATCGATTTCATCAGTTTCTTCCTAACTCAAAGCAAAGTATTCTACATGAGCTGAGGCAACGTAAAATGAATCCTGAAAACCTTGAGCAATATATTTATTTTGAATCACATGAAGAAAAATCGATGGTAAAAGGGGAGTATTGTTCTCGATGTTATTCTACTAAACTGTACACCGCAGAAGAAAAAGAAACATTAGAGTTTAAGTACGATACTGTCGAAGTTGATGCGTATTATAAAACCTGTTTAGTATGCTTATATTCTCCAGAAAAACCAGAAAAATATGAACGTCACAAGTTTGTAGATTTATTTGGGTTTATAAGAGCTTTTCGAAAAAAAAGAAGGTAACGAAGTGTTTTATATTAATTTCCTCAATACTTAATAATAACAAAATTCTTTCGTCAAGGCTCTCTTTGGGCAGGGCAAACTCACACTTTTGGTTCTACAATAATTTTAATGGGTAAGTATTATATGTCGTACTTACAGCACTTAGGGGTTGGGATTCAATTTTTAATCACTGGCATGAATGCCAGCGCTAAAAATTGTAAGTGCTTACAGCACTTTTAACCACTGATCCAAATTGAATAATGATAGGTGGATTTATAACTACAAAGCATACTCATTCCTAATATTCGTAATTAAGGCTAAATAAAAAAGTATGAGTTAGCCCTGTCTCTTTGGGTGAAAAATTTGTTGAACTGACTAAAAGGAGCTTAACGGAGTTAATTTTTCAGGTTAAAACTCTATGTCACCAATAAATCAATATTATTTAGATCATTTTTAGTGATTTTCTTTGGTAATCAATAACTTATTATCATCGTTTCTTTTCACATCTAAACCGCGCTTTTGTAAAAAGTTTCTTTCCAACCATTCTTCTCTGTATTCATCAGGAGTCATGATAGGGATTCCATGAACAATAGGGTAGTAGCGCTTGGAATGAGGATTTGTTAACAAACCTTCAATAACGTTTCCCGTTTCGTCTTTTAAATATACTTCCAACTCCAAGTCAGATTTATCATAAGGGTCACATAGCTTTGCTAAAAATTCTTTGGTCATATTTTTTTTATTTTACTTAATTCTTTTTTATAATCCGAAATAGCTTCAGCAGGAAATTCACTATTCATAACACCTGAAATCACAGCTACACCGCTTACAGGGATATTTTTAAAATGATGCATGTTTTTAGGCGTAACGCCACCAGAAATAAAAACGGGGATGGTTACCTTTTGTAGCGTAAATGCAACATTTTTAGGATCGACTATTTCACAGTCTCCAACACTCGCAGAAGGAAACATGGCACAAAATGATAAATAATCAATTTCTAAACGTTTAACATTTTCAAGTATAGATAAATCATTCGTCATAGTCAAACCGGTTAAAATGGATCGTCCAATGGTCGCTTTTTTTTCTAACCAATTTTCAGGGAGTTGATCGAAATGTACTCCTTCTATATCGACTTCTTTCAATAACTGCCATTCATTATTGATAAAAAAAGGCGTGTTATATTTTTTGCAAAGTGCACTCATTGTCGAGGTCAACTTAACCTTGTCTTGATGGGAAAAGTTATTCGGCCAGCCGTTGTACAATTGAACGGCAACAATACCTTCTTCTAGGGCAGTACCGAGTTTCTCAAACAATTCTGCTTCGTCCTGTTTGGGATTGATAACGATGTATAAACCACTTAAATCCATCACTTCAATCCTTTTTGAAATGCATCAAAAAAAGCTGCCCAATAAGGATCTTGTGCGTTTTGAGTCAACATTTGAGATTTTCCGTTTTCATTCAATAAAAAGTGTTCTTTTTCATCCGTAAAAACACCAATTTTTGCAGCTGGAATTCCTTTGGTTTCTAACGCTTTAATTAGCTTTTGAGTGCAACTCGGTTTAACAGCCATCAACATGCTACCAGAACCAATGATTTTACGGTAATCAAGGTTGAAAAAGGAGGCTATTTTAAGTTGTTCTTCACCTACAAGAATTTTATCGCTATTAATTTCTAAACCACAATTACTCGCTGAAGCCATTTCCATTGCAGCCCCTAATATTCCACCTTCGGTAACATCGTGCATGGCAGTTAATTCAATATTACTTTTTAATGTGCTTGAAGCGATTAATGCGTCTTGTATAACTGAAATATTTTCAAAGTTTTTCACCGCTTTTTGATACAAATCTTTACCAATCTCTTTTTTCACTGTTTCGGGAAAACTTTTTGCCAAAATTGAAGTAGAGGTGAGTGCAGCAACTTTCGTCATAATAAGTTGGTCACCAGGATTTGCACCTTGTGCAGTTAAAATTTCATTTTTTGGAGCGGTTAAAAACATAGTTGCGCTACCAGGAACAGTACTTTCTTGCCCAGGTATTTTACCTGTATGCCCACCTGTTATTGCAACACCAATGTCTTCACAAAATTCGTGAATATGTCCCCAAAAGGTTGAAAAATCCTCATCTGAAAGGTCGACGGGTAAGTTTAAAACAAACTGAGCATATTGAGGAGCAAACCCTGTAGTAGCCAAATCATTTGCTGTAAGGTAAACACTTAAAAGTGCTGATTCGCGTAAGCCCAAGTTTGGAATTAGAGAAATAGGGTCGCTACTTACAGCCATTCCCAGCGACTCATTAATTTGGATGACAGCAGTATCTGTCCCATACGCAGCATTAATGAGCACTTCTTCACGTCGTGCGCCCAGCTTTTGCAAAACGGTTTTTTTTAGCGTTGTAGCTGTAAATTTTCCTGTTTCGTCGCTCATACATCATTCAGTTTTACATGTAAAGCAAAAAAATCGCCATAAGGAACCCCCCATTGTTGGACAGGGAACCATTTTGGCAACCCTGTAGTTGTCCATTCGATTGTATAATCTCTATCTATTAAAGCTTCTTTAATGATGGATGTAAGCGTTTTCGGCGTATAGAAAGTTGCTGTTAAATAAAAAGGATTCTTACCAAAAACTTCTTGAACACGGCGTCGAACAACCTTTGGAGAGTTTCGATTCATCATGCCAAAAACGATTCCATATTTACCAACACGAACAGCTTCACGAACAACTTTTATGGGATCTTTATAGTATTCAAAAGTTGTAATAAATGTCAATGCATCAAAGGTATTATCTTTAAAAGGCATGTGATGGCTATCAGCTAGAACAAGGTCTCCATCAAAAAGCTGAGCTCCTTGACCAAGCATAAAAGGAGAAATATCTGCTCCAGAAGCTTCGATTCCAATTTCGTTCCACCATCTTGTAAAACGTGTGGTTCCACAACCAAACTCCAGAAGTGTTTTCACACGTTCATCTTTTTTCAATAAAGAACCAACTGTTTTCTTTTGCCAAACTTCAGCGCGTTTATACCTTCCTTCATACCATTGCTCGTAAGTATCTGTATTATCACGATGAAAAAACCATTCCTCACGACCTTGCCATTGGCGAAGATCACCAGTAACTAATTCAAAATTGCGTTTTTCTTCCAGCTCATTCATTATATATAAATTATTGATCCGAAAGAGGCACAGAAGAAGGAATCTGCTTATTCAATTTCCTACGCCGGCATTATCCGGATCAGGTTCTTGGGTCTGTTCTCAGCCATAAAAATTCATAGCACCCCATTTATCTGTTTCGTTTTAACATAAACGTTCAAACGATGTGCAAATGTAGTATAATTTGTAATTTTTAAATGCGTTTACCCTACAATTTATTGGGTTTGATTTAGGCTTGTTGGTTTGAGGGAGGTGATTCTTGGCAGCTAAACAAAAGTAGCAGTAATATCGGTAGTATTTTTGTAATTTTGTTGGTAGTGATGTTTTAAGCGTTCTAATTCAAATGTACAATTTAATTGCTAAAACAGGATTAAACAAACAATGACTTATCTTTCTGAATTAGCTAGCGTTTACATTTTTTATATTTTGTGGAATGTCATCTATAGAATTAATTGATTTATTTAAACGAGTCACTTTAAACCAAAGTACTCTTTGACTACTTCTAGTATAAATCGTTAACAATGTCTTTATTTTATTACACCTGTAGTAGATGAAGTCTTCGTCAGTTAAAAAATCATCTCCAAACACACGCTTTAATTCATCAATGTGCTTATGTACTAAATTAGCATTCTTCAAATCCTTATCTGGTCTATCTGAGAACAGTTGAATAATTGTATCTCTATCTTCAAAAAAGTCACCAAAATTTTTCCCTTTACGATAAGACACTATTCGAGGTCCATGCTCTCCAAACTTTGGGAAAATGAAAAAACGAAGGTAAAAACCTTGGTAATCTGGTTTAAATAAATATTCTTGGTAATCAAAACCTCCGCTGTTCGATTGACCTTTAATTTTTTTAAACTCTTGGAAGTCTAGTGGATTCGTAAGAAACTTTTCTAAAGTGTCTTCATTAACTTCGTAGTGATTGTTATTTTCTGTAGAGTTCTTTGCATCTATTGAATTATTAGTAGAATCTTCTAATATATTCTTGGGCTTATAAGTTTCTATTTTCTTTATATTAGGCTCTGATTTCGCAGAATTGTTTGTCTCTTTTTCCGTTGTTGAAGCCTGAATACAACTCAGAAAGAGAATTGTGGTAAGAATAAAGCAAAAATGTTTATATATCATCGTATTAATTTTATTCGTATTTTATTTCTAAACAGTTTATTCAAATTTATAATTAATTACAATAGTGTCCGAATAAAATAAATAAGACCTCTCGCGTCAGATCGAGATTTTACT
>JBBEBO010000075.1:0-4801 GCA_040882265.1 Brumimicrobium sp.
TTTTTGGATAAATTCATCAATTGACCAATTTCTTGCGAAGACTTCCCTTTTGAAACTTCGTTGATTACTTCTTTCTCTTTAGGGGTCAGGATTTGGTTGAGTGATATTTCTGAAATAGCATTTTTAGGATTGAACTTTTTCTCAATAGGATCCATGTTATAATAGGAGGTTCCGCCTTTAAGATGAATAAATGAAACCCTGTCATTAAAGTTTAAATTTAAATGTGAGACTTCGGTATGAATAGACATAACATGCTGAACCTTTTTGCTGTCTGACAATGACAGTGTAGTGGCTTGATGAAGAATATGCTTGATGTTTCCTGCTGTATCGTTAATTTTTAAGTCATAAATAATTTTGTAATTCATGATTTCTTCTGGTTTTAGAAAATTAAATAAAAAATCTGTTACAAAATCTTCTTTTACCTGTGTTTTATGCATTTCCTCAGGAGGGAGAAGTGAAAAAAATTCTTGAATGGTAAAGGTGTCGGGGTTGGTTTTGAGAATATTTTTTAGTGAAGGATGCACATAATCCATTTCTAAATTCTGAAAGTTAAGTATCCAAAAATAATATTCACCAGGAACGAAAAGAGAAATCATCTTCTTTAGTTGGGGTGTTAAATCATAATTTTTATACCCCTCTATATGTGAAGATATTCTTTTATCCCACATTTTTAAAATGCCTTCTCTGTCTACCTTCATAGTGTTATTTACAAATCATTAATTTAAAAAATACTCAGAAATATTGAGCTGGATGAATAATTTATTTTCACTAAGCTACAAAATTTATGTAACTTAGGTGACGCAAACTACTTATTAATTATATAATGAAAAAAGAAGCTGATAAGGTTTTACAAATTTGGAGAGATGAGCCCGTTTTTAATATAAAAAATAACAACCCTTATAAAATTTCAGAACAAGTCAAACAATTCGCTAGTTTATTTACATTAGGACCATTTTATTACTTTATTCTAAATTTTCACGACCTATCTATTGATTATGTCCATGAAACAACTGAGAGTTTGTTAGGGATTTCACCTGAGGATTTTTCCATGGAAACTTTATTAGCAAAGCTTCCAGAAGAGGAGTTGGTTAGTTTACAAAAAAAAGAAGCTGTCGCTACCCACTTTTTGTCTACTGAAATTGACAAAGAGGAGGTGATGGATTACAAAGTGGTTTATTTTTTGAAAGCCTACAATGCGCAAGGAGATTTGCGAACCTTTTTACATCAGGCTACAACATTAACTCAATCTGAGGAAGGAAATATACAACATACGATAGGAATTCAAATGGATGTAACAGATTTAAAAATAGTTAAAAATGATTTGATTTCCTTCATTAGCCTAAATGATAAAAACAAATCTTATTTCAACATAGATCCAGAACAACTCCCCTATGATTATCAATCACAGCTAAAAACTAACTCGTCTTTAAAGTCTTTACTTAGCAATCGTGAGTTTGAAATAGTAAAACTTTTATCAAAAGGACTTACGTCTAAGCAAATCGGAGTGAAGTTATTCATATCCACTGGTACTGTTTCGACTCACAGAAAAAATATCCGAAAAAAAACAGGGATTAAATCTACTGCTGAGCTGATTTCAAGAAGCTTGATGGAGGGATTGTTTTAAAAAGAATAATTGTATTAAATGGTTATTGAAAATCTAATCCTATGAGTTAAAAAGCAAAAAAAGAAATTTTAAAACAGTGGGAGCAACAAATTTGTGATCATATTAAGGAATATGCCCCCTATCAATTAGATAAAAAACTCAGTAAAATGCTGGATTTATTTTCTCCAGGAGACTGCTATTTTTATGTAGTTAATTTTCACAACCTGAAAATGGATTATGCACACTCCGGGACTGAAAAGGTACTCGGTATTTTACCAGAAGAGTTTACAACCGAACGTTTCCTAGATCATTTTTCAGAGGAAGAAATTCAAAAATTTAAAGAAAAAGAAGCATTTGTTGCCGATTTTCTGTTTAACTATCTCAGTCCTGAAGAGCTGTCCCAGTATAAGGTTTCCTATTTTTTAGAGATTACATCTAAAGATGGAGTTAAGAAAAAACTTTTGCATCAGGCTACTACCTTAACAGTAACTGAAACTGGAAAAGTTGAGCATGTATTGGGAGTACATACTGACGTATCTCATTTTGATTTTTCTTCCTCAGAGACCGTTTCTTTCATTCATTTGAGTGGTGGTCAATCATACTATCACTGTAATTATAAGAGTGGTAAGTTGTTACCAGCGCTATCAACTGTAGATATGGTTAAAGACATACCGTTCACAAAAAAAGAAAATGTTGTTATTGAGTTAATGGCAGAAGGGCTTAATTCGGCTCAAATTGCAGAAAAGCTCAACAATACAAAAAACACTATTGACACTCACCGAAGAAATATTATCAAAAAAGCGGGATGTAGTAATATTATTGAAGTGATTTCCAGATGTTTAGTGGAGGGGTTGATACAATGAGAGACTGGATTAAACTTACTTAGAATGAGAGATGTTCATTTACAAAAACAAATAAGTAGGTTAACACCTTGCGTCCACGTTAAAAACAGATCATCAGTAAGATACACTTTTATTTTTTGAAACCCTCACAACTAGAGCATAGATAATCAAAATAAGTAACACAGTTTTGATCTATTCCTGCACCAAAAATACCCATAAATGAGTATATTTTTAAGTAGTTCAAATATGTAGGTTTGTGGTTTTAAATTATATTAAGAAGTATATGAAACTGCTAATGATATTGATAATTGTATTTTCTCTTTTAATTCCTCATTGTTCATTCACCCAAAACTCAGAAAAAGCACGTATTTCAGAAATAGAACAAGAAATTTCAAAAGCTGTGGATAAAGGTGATTACGAAAAAGCGGCTTCTCTCAAAAAGGAAAAAGAAACACTCGAAGCTATAATTGTAGCACTAGAGAATGGAGACTATGAAAAAGCAGCAAATCTAAAAGAAGGATTAGAGACTGGATCATCAGGAAATAATGTAGCAACAACAAAAAGTAGATTGAATGAAGTAGAAGATGAGATATCTAAGGCAGTTGATGCTGGAGACTATGAGAAAGCTGCTGAGTTAAAGAAGGAAAAAGAGTTACTTGAAGAGTTAATTGTGGCACAGGAAAATGGAGATAGTGCTAAAATCGATGAACTACAAAGTAAGTTATTAAATGGTACAGCTTCACCAAGTGGTTCAAACAAGGAGGTTTCACCAGAGTTTGTAAATCAGGTTTACATATGGGATAAAAATAGCAATGAACTAGAATCATTGGAAAAGCAAAAAGGTACTATCGAAACATCGACGTCAGCCTCTCCTTTTCATGCAAAGTCAACTTCATTTTATAAAGTAGACGGTGAGTATTCTTCGATTCGTAAAAACAATGATAATTCGTTTGTAATAAAAGTAATGAATGGTCAAGATCCGCGTGATCTGGTGGAGTTAATATTGTTTAAACCTGGAAAAGATGGCAAAGACAGATATATGCCGTACTACGAATCAAGTGGTTATGCGTATGGAGGAAGTTCGGGGGAGGTGAAAGATATAAAAATTCCAATATCGATAAAAAAAGTAAAAGACCAGATTTACGAGATTATTCCTGATGAAACGTTGAAAAATGGTGAATATGGCTATAAAGTTATTGATAAATTCTATTGTTTTGGAGTTGGTCCAAAAGGAGCTCAGAGTAAAGATCAGGGAAATGCTACTCCAGTTAGAGAAGAGGAGCCCCGGAAAACAGAACCAAATAGGAATAAATTGACAAAAAACGGGTATTTTATTGACGCTCTATTAGGATTTGGTAGTAGTTCAAGTACTGGTTTAAGTTTTGTTCCAGGTTTCAAAATGGGGACAAAATTTTTGAAAAATAATAAAGGAGGCTCTTATATACGCGGATTCCAATTGGTGTATGCTCGTGTACAGGTAGCATTTAATGGTTTTGGATTTAATTGGGCAAATATATCACCTTTCGGTATTGGTTACACGTCTATTAAAACTTTTAATGAAGATGTGGGATTGGAGATAAATGCAAATGTCATGCTTAACATTAATCCTGTTTCAGAGCCTAATAGTACTAGTTCAATTCCATATGGAGGGGTATTGTTTAACCCTGAAGTCAAATTTCGTTATAAAGCATTAGCAGTTGGTATTGATATTGGTCTAACTGCAGGAGGAGATACAGTAGGAGAGGGTAATGGATTGGGAACCACTGGTACGTTTTCCGCTTCTATTGGATGTAAATTTTAATAAAGTTAATTATGGAACAGAGAATCAGTTATTTTAAGTTGAGATTAAATTGCAAATTAGTACATAACACCTTTTTTGTTATCTTATTTATTGGGATATTCTTTTCACTTTTTAGTTGTAAAAAGAATAAAATGGTGCAAGAACATTTTTCAATTAATATTGATGGAATGTCTCATGAATTTAGTGATTATTACTTTCAAGGTGGTTCTAATGAAGGTGACTTAAAAATTATTGCCTCTAGTAGTAGTTCTTATATAAAAATTTCTATTCATGATTTTGATGGTGAAGGATCATATTCTCCAATGAAAAACCCAAGCTATAACACGGGACCTATTAGTTTTACTAATAAAAGTATTGATCAATTGTATTGGGCTACTGATAGAGATGAAAGTTATTCTAATGATTGTTCAACGACAATAAGCAATTATAATGTTTATAATAATTTAGTTGTACTTGAGGGGTCATTTGTGGCGTTTTTAGAAAGTTCTGATAATCCGAATGAAACAATTAGTATTTCAGGTGAATTTGGAATGAATAGAGAGTAAAAATAGCAAG
>JBBEBO010000076.1:0-4799 GCA_040882265.1 Brumimicrobium sp.
GCCCCTTCCTGGTCAATGTGCAACCTGCATTTCAAATCATACTCAAAATACCACAGAAAAACCAAGTCCCATTAATGTGGATAACCTGGTTTAGATTCTTCCATGGAGCTAAGCAAGCTTTGATAGCACCTCAAAATAATGGGAATTAAGCTCTTTTTTATGCTGGAAATGGACGGTTTATCTGTTATTGGGAATGTGGATAACTTTTCGGAGGGGTGTGTTTGGGGGTTTTTTTGTGCCTTCATCGAATCAGAAGAACAAGTAGTATTTGCTAATTTTCACCTTTTATGATTTCATACGGGGGAATTGTGCTTCTGCTGATTGAAAATATTTTATTAATTTGCTTCTTATTTAAATATTTAGTATTTCATAAAAAGCTTGAATGACAAGGGATAAGGGAAATATATGCTATACTACCTTAAATTTGCACCCAATGGCAAAACTGTTCTTAATGAATTGGTTGAAAATAACGTCATAATTCCAAAGAGTGAAGATTTTTTTATTTGCACTCCATTTTATCTGACGTGCCATCAAACCCACCTTTGCGGCGAAAAAATCACCTAAGACAAAAATTGCATTTATTTAAGAACCATAATTGGTTTAAAGTGCCAATTACAATTAAAAAACCCTATGCGACTACACTTAAAAACAAACCCAAATAACGAACCGGTGCCTTTTGATCATCTAAAATATCTGGTCGGCACATTGCACAAATGGATTGGTGCTAATACGATACATGGTGACATCTCGCTTTATTCCTTCTCCTGGCTCCGTGGAGCGACAGTAAAGAATGGTGCACTTTCATTTCCAAAGGGTGCGAGTTGGTTTATTAGCTCTTATGACAATCAGCTTCTAAAAAAAGTAATAGAAACTGTTACGAATTCTCCTAAAATACGATTTGGGTTGGATGTTAATAAAGTTCATTTGCAAGAAAATCCGGTCTTTAAAACTGAACACAAGTTCTTGCTTGGAAGTCCAGCCCTTGTGAAATCAAACGAAGGGGAAAGAATACGGCATTATTTATTCAATGAAGATAGAACAGACTTTATCTTAACGCAGACCTTGAAGAGCAAAATGAAAAAGGCCGGCTTTGATGAAAAAGATGTTTCAGTCAGTTTTGATAAGAACTATCATAAACCCAGAACGAAACTAGTCGATTACAATGGCATAAAAAATCGGGCTAATTATTGCCCTGTCATAATTAAGGGAGATCCGGATGCCATTTCCTTCGCCTGGGATGTAGGTGTAGGCAATTCAACCGGTATTGGATTTGGTTCACTTAATTGACCGAGGTTATTATGAGCTTATATGTAGTCAAGTATGCGGGCCCCTTTGGGTACATCAAACCCTGGACGGCCGTTCGAGACGAACTAACTTATAGTCAGCAGTTTTTGACACCTTCTATTATTGAGGGCATGAGACAAAAACTGGATGTAACAAAGATTTTGCGTCATCGGTTGAGCTATTCATCTCTAGATAAGCAACAAGAACAAACGCGGCCTAAGTTGATCAAAAAAGCAGGGAAGAATTATAGTATTCTTACACGAGCAGTGATGATAAACCCTGAACTATATTTAGCCTTTCCCAAAAAAAATGATGCAGAAAAAGCATTTAAACAGCATCTATGTTTATGCCGCAATGAAGATATACTTTACCCAGACACAGTTCATGGTATCAGGGAATATTCCATTGACAATTTTAATATGATATCTGGTTTCGAGCTTCATCCAACTAAAGAGCCAGAAGGATTTTTAGTTGGGTATAATCGCTTTGATGATTTTCAGCCTATGTATGGTAAGCTTGAAATAACCAATGAGGCCATTAAAGAAAGTGCACTTTGAAATGGTCTATTGAGAAATATCATGAGTTAGAGCTATTAGCCAAAAGTCCGGAATATGGGAGCCTTCCGCTTCCAGAACACCTTCAGCATGTATCTGAATCTGCCTGTAAAATTGCAGAAGCATCGGGGCTTGATAAAAAACTAGCTCGTATCGGTGGATTTCTTCATGATATTGGTAAAGCCCACCCAACCTATCAGGCCTTTGTATATGGGTATCGCAAAAAAGAAGACTTCCTATTGGAAGCGGTACATCGTCATGAGCTATCATCATTGATGTTTTTACCAGCATTTTCGGAATCTCTATGGCCTGCTCTCACAGAAATGATTGTCGCTCATCATAAGTCGCTATCAAATGATAAACGTAGAAAGGGGTTGAATGATCTGCTCGAAGAGGATAGCCTGGAAAGTGTGTTTGATAATCATGCAAGATTTTGGGCTGATTGGGTACCAAGGGCTTCATCTATTCTATATAATTTTGGAATAGATGCAACTTCTGTAAATAAAGATCAGGCTGAAAAAGCCTTTACCTGGGTAGCAGAATTCTGCGAAGATACAGATTTCGATTGGTCACCGTGGCGCGGTGTTTTAATGGCTGGTGATCATATGTCATCTGCTTTAATGAATAAACAAGGTCCACATTTAGATAAGCTTTTTAAAAAACCCAATTACGTCAATATAGATCCCCCCCATGAACTATATCCTTTGTCAATGGCTGATTATAAGGATATACGCCCACATACCCTTGTGGTCGCACCTACCGGGGCCGGTAAAACGGACTTCCTTTTGAGAAGATGCAGAGGACGAACGTTTTATACCCTCCCGTTTCAGGCTTCGATCAATGCTATGCATGAACGGCTAAAAAAATTAACAGAAAAAGGAACGGATGTCCGGGTATTGCATTCATCATCCCGTCTTGTTCACGGTCAAACTCAGGAAGAAGTTCAGCTACAACCTTTTGTCGGAGCTTCGGTAAAAGTTATGACGCCACACCAGCTATCCGCACTGGCTTTCGGAACAATGGGGTTTGAAGCTGTAATGCTTGATGTTAAAGACTGTGATGTCATTCTTGATGAAATTCATACCTATGACTTCATAAGTCAGGCAATGGTGATTGCTATTGTGGATGTTTTGCTACGGCAAAATTGCCGTATCCATATTGGGACTGCCACTATGCCGGGTGTTTTGTATAAAACACTTTTTAATCTTCTGGGTGGCAAAAAAACTGTTCATGAAGTGGCTTTGACGGGTGATCAACTGGATACATACGATCGGCATAACATATACAAGATCAATGAGGATGAAGCTCTTGACAAAGTACGTGAAGGACTTTCAAACGGCGAAAAGGTGCTTATTGTGTTTAATACCGTGCATGCGGCTCAGGAGTTTTACCGGGTATTGAAAGCAGCGTTTAATGATGTTCCATCCATGCTTATTCATAGCAGGTTTCGCCGAAAGGACCGGAATGAAAGAGAAACATTACTGAAAGATTATTTTAATAAACTGAATGAAGCATGCTTCGTTGTTTCAACACAAGTAGTTGAGGTAAGCCTTGATATTAGTTTCAGCCGAATGATCACTCAGGCAGCACCTTTTGATTCTTTGATTCAGCGCTTCGGAAGAATTAACCGGACAAGACTTGCGGCGGATCAAAGGTCCATAAAACCAGTATATGTGATTGAGCCTGGAGATAATACCCTTCCTTATAAAAAAGAAATTGTGCAAAGTAGTTTTGAGCAATTGTCCGATGGTGAAATTCTTAAAACCAAAGAACTGCAAGAACGTATTGATGCAGTGTACCCAACAGTGGATATGCAAAGTATAGATGCTCAGATCATGATTACTCGGGATGATATTGTTCTTAAGAAGTTAACGCATAATCCTAAGGCCGTGTTAATGGATCTGCTCGATATTGACTCTATAAACTGTATTTTGGCGGAAGATCGTGAGAAGTATGAAAATGCTGACTGGGAAGAAAGAAAATGGCTTGAGATACCGGTGCCTTTCAGCAGTATACGCAAGATAAAGAACCAGCTAATGCAAGTAGACCAGGTGGGCAGCGAACCTTTTATCATGGATGACCAGAACGAGTACGATGAATTAGGGTTGATTATTAAATCACAAAATCAATTTATTTAAACCATGTATACAACAGATATAGGGCGTAAATTTATAGACTTATACAACGAAAAATCAGGAAGCAGTCTAAGTTCTGAAATTTTTTTTGAAGACAACTTTTTCCCTCTGTTTTTTAATTCCGAGGATCATTTGCATTTAATGCATGTTCATAGTTCTTCCTTTTTTCAAAAAATATCACCTAAAGATCAAACCCCAGGAATATCAGTACCGGATTTCAAGAAAAAAAGATTAATGGACAATATAAATGATATTGTGAACAAGGTCCGGGATGTAAGTGGAAGTGAAGGTGTGGGTTATATGGCGGGGTCACCTCAAGGTACTACAGCTGGGCAGATTAGCAATATTAGGCTTAATCTTAAGAAAGCCACGTTACTCAACTCTTGGTTTGGGGGAGCACTTGGTGTAGGTTTTGGAGGAGGTTATAACCTGTTGTTTCAGGAGCCAGAGATAAACTGGTTTATTTCCCAAGGGTGGAAATATTATAGAAAATATTTAAATGAAACACCACGCATGAAAGGCAGGCAAATTGAAACCTGGAATGGTATATGGCTCCTATATGGATTAAAGTTCAGGAACGATCCTCAAAGAGCTTATAAAGAAGTTAAATTCTATATTACCAGCCATTTATCCGAGGATAACAAAATAATTAATATAGTCCGTCCTGAATGGTTGAGACAAATTGTTTCTCTTGCAAATGTATATGGAGAAGGCGAAGGTAAACCATTACTTGTTAATGGTTATAAATTCGCATCCAGAAACGAATCCCTCGGCTTTTTATATCTCAAGTTGCCGGAAGTCAGAAAATTAAATGAGATCTATGATC
>JBBEBO010000077.1:0-29967 GCA_040882265.1 Brumimicrobium sp.
AATTCGTTTATTTACGCTGTTTCCTTATTTCTCAATCTATCAAAGAACTTTTTTGCTGTAAATCGTTAAACCAATAACTTATCTACTTCAAAATTTTTAACCCCGAACTCGTGCGTTTGGGGAGGGCAAAATTAGTAATTATTTTTAACCTACAAACTTTTATTTGAAAAAAATAAATCTTTTTTCGCTTTTCTATAACCACCTCGCTCGTTAGCGGGGCGCAAAGATAGTGCGCTTTTTTTAACTCGCAAGTATTTCTTAAAGTTTTTTTAATTCTTTTCTTACTTACTGTTAATCTCAACCCTTTTCAATCATTCCCTCGCTCGTTTGCGGGGTGCAAAGATACTCCGCTTTTTTACTTTAGCAAGAAGTTTTTGAAAGTTTTTTTGAGTTTTTCGACTAAGTCTTCTTAACTCGCTATGAATCCATTTATTAGGTGATGAAGTTTTTTTTGCTCTACTATACCTTATATATTTTGCTAGATTATTAAGAGATTCAATGCTGAATTACTAACTTTTTATTACTCACAACCCCATTCTTATGACGCAATGCCACCTGATAAACCCCTGATGCAATACCCGAAATATTTATCTCATAACCTGTTGCTGTTGCAGCTTCTTCTAGATTTACTTGCCTGCCGATATTATTGTAAAACTGTACCTCATAATCATTTGACTTAAATGCAGGTATTTGGAGCGTGACGTTATTGCTTGCGGGGTTTGGGAAAAGTGTGAAATTATCTAGTGTTTCTTTGGTTACGCTTGTAGTGGAGGGAAGAACAGATAAACTCATCGTGTCCTCATCACCGCACGCTAAGGCTGTAATTTTAATGGTGCGTTCATCGGTATTGGGATAAGTATGCTCTATAAAGCTGGAGTAATCCTCATACACATAATTACTGGTTCCGTCTCCCCAGTCGATGATACAATTACCCCAGGCTTTACTCTTGTTTTCTAGGCGTATTTCTCGGTCTGCCAATACCTCTGCCGTTGCATTCGCTTCAGGCAAGGTATCAAAGCCTAAACAATTGGTTCTAACAAGCCAGGCATCTTGAGAGAGCGTGTCCTCTGAAAATACAAAGCCACACAGCATTATATCGCCATCTGGTAGTTCTACTACATCCCGAAAATAATTATCGCTGTCTCGTTTGCGGTACCTCCTGCTCCATAACTCATTTCCATCAAAATCTGTTTTAAGTAACCAGCCTAGCGGATTGTTGTCAGCTTCATCTACTGAAAAACCTGCAAAGAGATAGCCAGTGGAGCTTGGGGTCATCGCTTGAACAAGATCTGTATGACTTAATGAATAATAATATTCTTTGTGCCATTTCATATTACCTAGACTATCCAATTTTCTTGCATATCCTTTTCCACTGCCACTTGTTTCATGCCCTATTCCACCGTACACTAAAATATTTCCATTCTCCACAGTTTTCAACCAACCTGTATCATAATTTACACCACCAAAAACATGCTGCCATTCAAAATTACCCAGACTATCTGTTTTTACCACATATACATCACGCATACCAGCGCCAAAGGAACGTGTAAAACCTCCTATAACAAAGCCTCCATCATGAGTCCGATCTATAGAAAAAGAGACATCGCTCTCTACTCCTCCAAAAGTGTTTTCCCAAATCAGTGTACCTGAGGTATCATACTGTACCAACCATACATCTGTTCTTTCATTTTGATCTGCTTTTATACCTGCTAATGTAATCCTACCTTCTGTTGGGTTATAAAATGAGGATTGATAATCCGTTGTATCTATTCCTGATTTAATTACGTTTAGTGAATCACCACTAACATTAGTTCTGGCGATGAATCCTTCAGCCAAAAAGGTACTGCTCTCGATAGGTCCAGTAATAAATAAATCATTCGTTGCAGGATCATTCCAGAAGCTTTTTCCAATTCCAGAGTAATATCTCTCATTAACTGGATTCCATATACTACTCACCCCCATTGAATTCGGGTTTGAGAGAGGCATTGAGCCTACCTCTAACCGAGTAAATGTGCTATATGAAGATGTTCCGACTAAAATCAATGAATCATTTCTAATCAGCATTTCTAACCAAGCGTTTGAAACCTCATCACTGTGAAAATCATACGTCTCATTAAACATATCCATTTGAGACCAACTAAACATTGAGAATTGGAATAACAGAATGAATGCGATGATGTTTTTCTGCATTTTGATTTCTTTTTTATTTAATGTTGAATAACCAGTTTTTTATTACTCACTACCCCATTCTTATGACGCAATATTACCTGATAAACCCCTGATGCAATACCCGAAGTATTTATCTCACAACCTGTTCCTGTTGCAACTAACTTAATATCAACTGCTCTTCCTACATTATTGAAGAATGTAATAATATAGCTGTTTTTTTCGAAGGAAGGTATTTGAAGGAGGGCTTTTTTGTCTGTTGGATTGGGGTAGATCCTCATTAAGTTTTCCGAAATTTCCCCATCTAATGAAGCACTACTCTCATGACAAGCGTTAACCGAACTATCCTGATAAATCTGATCAAATACTTTGTGGCAACAAAATAGTTTTGGATCAGATACAGATTGATCAAGAGTTGGTTCTGTTCCTAAAAGGCCTGATTTAAACAAACCTAAATCACTTCCAATGCCGTAGTACCAATATTCAGTATCTTTAACGTAGAAAGAGTTAGGATTAACTGTAATCATCGTCAATCTTCTACGCATTATACCAAAAACTTCCACTGTATCCACTTTGTCACAATACAATAAAACGGAATCCATTGACTCATATGTCATCGGTGTAACATAAATACTATCACCCTCAGAAAGAGAAAAATCATATAATAAATAATCATCATTTAAAAATGATTCTCTCCAAAACACTTTATCTACATCTTCCCTGATCAAATAAGGCTGATTATTATCATTATTGTAGTGAAATGTAGTATCAGAATGACTATTAATTTCATGATACACTTTACCATCTATGGAAACTGTATCATTAGCAATATAAGTGTATTTTATATTACTTTCTGACCAAATAGTATTTGTATCAAGAATTTGCGTTTGTGAATAAAATGGGATAAAAATTAAAACGACAAAAAAGATATATCTTGCTATTATTTTGATCATATTTAAGTCGATTTTAATACGCTCACTTTATTAAGAATAATATTACTTCGTGCATTGGTTATCTTCAAACTTACACTAAACTCTTCAAACCCACAAATATTCTGTGATTAAAATGACTTCACAATTTTATATTTAACCAAAAAATACTAGCATTACTGACAGGGCAAACGCATTTAAGAGTTAAATCGTGGAAAAAGTGTCGGCATGGGACTAATCTAAAGCGTCGTTACTAATGATTCATCCCTCACTAAATAGAGTAAAAGTTAAGTTCTTTAATTCCACCTCCTGTTCAGTTGTTGCGCTGTAACTTCTTGCTAGATCCAATAAGGCGGCTTTTGATAGATCTCCTTTAAACGCTGAATCTCTTAGCTCTAAACCCAATGCAATTATCAGATTAAGCAATTCATTGTCTTCTATAGGTCTGTTTTCTAATAATGTATACTCTCTTTGAACACTCACCGAGTCGTCAAGTGGTTTATAACGTAATTTTACATAAGCTAAATCTGATTTCCCCAGCTTAGAGCGCTGTTTTACAAATTCGCTTTCAACTGTATTTGATTTTCCTTTCTCTACTTCAAATACTGCGGTAACATAATGACCATAACCTAATTCTCCTCCGTCTTTTGTGTCGTCTGCAAAATCTTTTGGTTTCATTAAACGATTTTCATATCCAATCAAACGGTAATTTGAAACGAGGCGTGGGTTGAATTCTACATTTAGTTTGACATCTCTGGCTATATTAATCAGGTTACCCACATTACTCAATACACGGTCCATATCATTTAAAGAGCGGATATAAAAGTGATTTCCATCTCCTCTTTTGGCTAGTGTTTCAAGTGTACTATTCTTATAATTACCCATTCCAACTCCAAGAGCGGTTAAATAAATACCTTGTCCTCGTTTTTTACTAATGTAGTTTTCTAAATCACCTGGACTATTAATCCCAACATTGAAATCTCCGTCTGTAGCGAGAATGATTCGATTATTGTATTTGATATCAAAACTAGATTCCGCTTGGCGATAGGCTTCTTTTATTCCGCCAATTCCATTTGTACTTCCACCAGATTGAAGTCCAGATAAGGCACTCATTATTTTATTTTTGTCCTCACAAGCTGTTGACGGCAATACAACACCTGTATAACCCGAATATGTAACAATTGCAATTCGATCTTCTGGTTGTAAGCTTTTAACGAAATCCCTTAGCCCTTTCACAATCAACGGTAGTCGATTACTCGAATTCATTGAACCAGAGACATCGATTAAAAAGACAAAATTGTGTGGTTTTCTTTTGTTTGTTTTGGGAAGATCTCTTGCTTTTAAATGAACAGAGACAAGCTCATTATCCTTATTCCAACTACAATTAGAGCGTGTAATGTTGACATTGAACAGTTCATTTTCGGGAACAGAAACATCTTTGTGCTCAAATGCATTTATCATTTCTTCTAACTTAATTGCGTCGCGTTGGATCGTTCTTCCGGCTGCTGCGCTATATTTTAAATATTCCCACGCTGCCTGATCAACATCTAAACCAAATGTTGCGTGTGGGTGCATTAAAGGAGATAAAAAATCGTTTTCATAAATGGGTAGGAAATTGTCATAATTAAACCTTTCTGGTTCTTCATAATTATACGTGTTTGCCCGCTGAGTTTTTGGTTGATTAGTGCGCATTGGAACACGACCCATTGATATTGGTTTTGATTCTATACTTATTACACCTCCTGTCACATCTCCGTAATATGCAGGGATAGAGTGATTGTACACTTTGATGCTTCCTATGTATGACTTTGGTAGGTTTGAAGAGCCTACTACCTTTACTCCATCAATATAGTAATAGTTAGCATCCTCTCTCATTCCCCTTACATTTAGTGCATCATTCGACGCGTTTGAATTTACTCCTCCAATAGTTGAAGCAACACCTTGTGCCGACCTGACAGGCATTCGCATGATATCTTCTCTAGTAATTGTTTGAGCTTGAGCTCCTCCATCTTTATTAATTAAAGGCGCTTTGTAAGCGACTATCTGAATCTCATCTATTTCCTGAGTAGAAACATTCACTCCACTCAAAGTTTGTATAGGAAGGTCATATTCATCAATAGAAGTTTGCTCTCCTTCCCTTCCATTTATTGACTCCTCGTATTCTTCCGCGCTTAAATGTTTTAATTTAAGTTTCGCAGAATCTAACAAAACTGTGTATTGAAACAATTGCTTCTCCTGGATAAAAACTTCTTGTTCTTCAAAATGATTTTTAAATATGAAATTAATTTTTGCAGAACCAGGACTGAGTTCATTAAAACGAATACTTCCATCTGATTGTGTCACTCCTTCCCAACATAAAGTATCTTGGAAGACTTCTACGCATAATCCTTCAATCGGATGGAGACTATCTTTTTCTTTGCATTTCAACAATAAACTTCCTGTGGATTGAGCTATAGATACAAATGAACTCAATGTAATGACTAGCACTAAAATTAACTTTTCCATGACTTTTGTTTTTCATGGAGATGCTGAAATCTAATTTATTCCATAAAGAAATTCGAAAAAACTTAAGAATCGTTTATTGAATTCTTTGATTGCTGCATTCTTTGTTTATAAATTGAAACTTCATGATGGGCTTTAATTCGTTTTCCTTAATTTTGCACCCACGATATGAATCAGTACAAGAAAGTAGCGTTCTATACATTGGGCTGTAAGCTGAACTTTTCAGAGACGAGTACAATTGCTCGGAACTTTGAAGATGCTGGTTACGCTAAAGTGAAATTCGATGAGTTGCCTGATATTTTTATTATTAATACGTGTTCTGTAACAGAAAATGCGGATAAAAAGTGTCGTCAACTTGTTAAGAAGGCGCGGAAAATTAATCCAGATAGTTTTATTGCGATTATCGGTTGTTATGCGCAATTAAAACCTGAAGAGATTGCAGCGATTCAAGGCGTAAATATTGTTTTAGGAGCCAATGAGAAGTTTGATATCATAAAACATATTGAACAACTCGAGTCGCACGAAGAGAAGGCTGTGGCTTATGGAAAGATTAAGGAAGTCAAAGAATTTGTACCTTCTTTCTCTTATGGAGATCGTACACGTTCTTTTCTCAAAATCCAAGACGGTTGTGATTATTTCTGCACGTTTTGTACCATTCCATTGGCTCGTGGTAAAAGTAGAAACGCTACAATTGCTGAAACGGTAAACGAGGCTGAGAGAATTGCTGCAACTGAAATAAAAGAAGTCGTACTTACAGGTGTGAACATAGGTGATTTTGGTCAGGGTGGTGATGAAAACTTTTTTGGGCTTATTAAAGAACTGGACAAAGTCGACGGAATAGATCGTTTTAGAATTTCATCGATTGAACCTAATTTATTGAGCAATGAAATTATCGATTTTTGCTTGAATGATGCTAAAAAGTTTGTACCCCATTTCCATATTCCACTTCAATCGGGTTCAGACGAACTTTTAAAGAAAATGCGTCGCAAATATTTGAGTGATTTATATGTTGATCGGGTAGAACAAATCAAACACATCAATCCGGATGCTTGTATTGGAGTAGATGTTATTATCGGCTTTCCAGGAGAAACGGACGAGGAGTTTATGAAGACTTATAATTTTCTAAAAGATCTGGACATTTCCTATTTACATGTCTTCACCTATTCAGAACGCGCAAATACAACTGCCAATAAAATGGACGATGTTGTTCCAATGCATGTGCGCAAGGACAGAAGTAAAATGCTTCATATTCTCTCGGATAAAAAGAAACGTGCGTTTTACGAATCACAAGTTGGTAAAGAAGGAACCGTTTTATGGGAAAGTGAGAATAACGATGGATGGATGTATGGATTTACGGAGAATTACATCAAAATGAAACAACCTTATAATAAAGCAGCTGAAAACACATTTGGAAAAGTTTATTTTGAGAAAATTGATTTAGATGGTTTGATGTTGTCAAAAGTGTTGATTACAGTTTAGATTATTGCTCGATCGGTCCTTTATTTGGTTGAACCCCCCTTTTTCTTGCATTGTGAAAGAAGTATTTTATATCAATTGAAAAAGTAGCTCCTTCTACTTGTCCGAATGCAACTTGACTATGAGTATCATTTCGATATTCGGTTGCTATCTGAAAAACAGGAACTAGAGGTAGTTTTCCTGAAATTCCTAAATAGAAAAAACCATCTTTTTCAGTTCTATATTCAAAACCTACATTTGCGTTAACATCATAAGTAAAAAAAGCATTTCTTCTACCTTCAAAAACAAACAAATGAGCGCCTTCAGGAGTTGAAGTAGATCGCACATTTGATGGATTAAAATTGGCAGAGGCTCCCATACTCGTATTCATAAAGGTTTTGTTTCCAAGTTTTATATAAACAAGAAAATTTATTGGTAATTCAAAATTTATAAATCCAATTTCATCAGTATCAACAATGTTTGAGTCAGGAAGAGAATAATCTGCTCTAAAGTTTCTTTTGGTGTAATTAAGCCCTGTTTCAATTGCAAGTAATTCAGACAGTCCAATTCTAACGACACCTCCATAAGAATAACCAAAAGTTGGTGATATTGTCGTTTCAAAGTTTCCTTCTGTAAGATCAAAAGGACGATCACCTACAAACCCAAAAGGAATAAGTGGCTTGAATTGAAATCCGAAATAGTTCTGACTTTTTTTCTCCCATTGACTTAAACAAGGGGTTTCAACTACTGTATAAAATACAATTAGTAAAATAATAATGTTTTGAAAGACACTCCTCATTCTATATTTAAAGTTTTTTCACCATCAGGTTGCAAAAGTAGTTCTGGGCGTGAACAATAACCAACAACCGCAAGTACAACCATCCCTATTGAAATTAATAGCATAATCCAACGAAAATAAACATTAGGAATTAAAAAAGATCTATTTTTCCCTTCAACAGCAAAGTTTATTGATTGAACAGCAGGATAATCTCTTTTGTGAATACCAAAAAGGTAATACAACTTTACTTTTGATTGCTCGTCACTTTTTTCAAACCAAATTTTCTTCTCTTTTAATTCAATTTCAAATTGATCCGCTCTGTTTTTATCAGCAAATCTAAATACAATATAATTTGGATTTGAAGGGTGGCGAACGTAATTCACTAATCCTAAGTCAACAATGTTTTCTACTTCTGAACCCATTCTGTTACGTATTCAATTGGTTTTCTTTGCCCTTTAGGCCATTCGCTTCCAGGGTAACCGATATAAAACAAACCTAGGCACTTATCTTTTGCTCCTAATCCTAAAAATTCATTCATGTCTGAAGTATAAATAAATTTTGGTGTTGACCAAAAGCCGCCTAAGCCATAAGCAGTACATGTTAGATGAATATTCTGAACAGAACAAGCAACTGCTTCCACCTCTTCTATTTCAGGGATCACTTCATTTTTTTGGCGTTCCATACAAATCGCAATTACAGCCGAAGCTTTTGCAGGACGATCTGTCATTCTATTTAATTTGATCGATTTCTGTTTGTCTTCAGGCACTGTTTTTAAGTACATATCACGCATAAATAATCCCAATCGATCTTTGCCTTTTTCCATAAAAACTTTATACCTCCACGGCTGTGTTAACCCATGCGAAGGAGCCCAAATAGCGTTATTTAGCAACAACTCAATTTGTTCCTTATGTACTTTTCTCTCGCTAAAAAATTCTGGGTATATTGTTCTACGATCTTTAATTAGCGCATTTATCTCACTTAGATTGTACTTCATTTTTGATCTTTAAAATTAAATGCAAATTTAATAAAACTATGTTTGCACATTCAAGTTTAATGTAACGAATAGAAATTAGAAATAAATACAGGAAAGAATTGAAAAGTTAACCCTCAGATTACAAATAAAGTTCTCTACTCAATCTCATAAAAAGTTACTTCAAAATCTTTAATACCTATTCTTTTGCGACTTTTATTCCAAATGTAAACGTAAACTTTCTGCATCCGTTGGAATTGAGCATATAAATCGTGTTCTATTTGTGTTTTATGCCAACCATCAAGGCCTTCTTTATAATATTCATAAATCGGTGAAGCAAAATAAATACGTTCTCCAGTGATTTCGTTTATAGCATCAAATACAATTAAGACATCGTGCCAATTATCCTCAAAATCAAGTAGTTTTTTATCGAAATTAACCTTAATAAATAAACGACCTTGGGACAGATTTTTATCAAAATGATACACTAGTCGTTTTGTAAATTCAGCTCCTTCATCCAATTTTAATTCATCATTTTTATACTGTTTCTTCACAACTCTCTCATCACCTCCAATTGGCGCACAATGAGTTAATGAGTAATACTTGATTTCTGGTGAAGGATCAAAATCTCCCATACTTTTCCAATAAGTAAACTGTGTGAATTTTTGTTGTGGAAAAATTCTGTACTGTTTCTGATAAAAACGCATAAATAAATACAATAAACCGACAAGAAGAATCGAATAAGTAATCCATTTGAACTTTTTGAAATTCAAAAGATGTGTCAAAGGAAAAACGAATATAACTAGATGCTCTGCCAAAGCTCGGTGTCCAAATTCAGACTCATAATCCCAGCACCACCAAGATGAGACTACATACACAGTTATAGTAAAATATGTCATCCAAATTAAAGCTGAAATATTCTGTTTCTTATACATCAACCACCACCCTGAAAAGCATACTATTAAAATGGGCGCATGCACAAATAGCCCTATCCTATAACTAAATAAACTCGAAAAGAAATAAGGATTTGTCAAATCAAGAACCTCTCCTTTGTACGACCAAATTAGCCACTCACCCGTTTGCCACTTGGATAAAAATAATAGTATCGAAGCAATTGATAAAAAAGAAATAACCGTAAGTAACAAATGATAATTCCTTAGTTTAAAATAAAACTTAAAAAATGAGATTATAGTCTCTTTTTTAATCAAAAAAAATGGTAAAAATAGAGCGATTAAAATGTTTGTCGGTCTTATTAAAAAAATTAAGCCTAAAATCACTCCAATCAGTACAGCACTTTTCGCTTTGTGCGATTTAGAATAATTTTGGAAAACATAAAATAAAAATGCAAAAAGGAAGAAAGAGTAGTTATGTGAAAGTGTAGGCTTTGCTATAGTATAAAAGAATAATTGAGTTCCAAAAAACACAATAAAAATACTTATTACAGTTAAATTCTTGTTGTTTGTGTAGCTCATTACCACTTTATATAAAAAATACAATCCTAAAATTGTATAAAACAATGCTCCTATATAAGTTAGTAGCATAAATATAAAGGAGTAACCATTGACTTCGCTTCCAATAAGCTTAGAAATAGTCATTGCTGTAATAAAAAATGGAGCTTGCATCAAGCTAACCCCAGGAAAGTACTTATTGTATTTTCGACCTTTCTTGGATTTAAAAAGATAGTATTGGTTATCTCTTCCCTGAAACTGATTTTTTTCTGCTTCAAGTACTTTTTCATAACTCGGATCTTCATAAATTAAAAGTGCAGGAAGATAAGCATAATAACCTCTTGCATCATAAGGCTCAACTAACTTATCTTGAAAATCATCCTTATTTAAGAAAACACTCAGTAATACTGAAAGAATAGCTAAGAATAAAAACTGTTGGTTAGAACTTAAAAATGACTTCAAATCTAAGAATTTGGTTATTTCTGAAAGTAAATATACCTTACCTCACGCTAGTTTCCAAAAACCTCTTCAATTAAATGGCTTTTATCCATTTTATCTTGATATAAAATTATACTTTTTTTTGTATCATCCACAGCTATGATTAAATCACTACACTCGATACACAAGTCTATATTATGGGTTGAAATCAAAATTAATTTATCTTGTTCTACTGCTATTTCTTTTAAAAGTTTAATGACCTTTCGACGATTTGTATAATCTAAAAAAGCTGTTGGTTCATCCAAAATAATTATTTTGGTTTGTTGCGCCAAGGCTTTTCCTATGATAGCTATTTGTCTTTCTCCATCACTAATTTGGGATGTTGAGTAATCTTTCAACTTTGTCAAGTTTAACTTCTCGATAACACTATTAATAATTTCTCTATCAACTTCTCTTAATTGATTCAGCATATTCGTATAAGGAGCGCGTCCCATTGCAATTAAGTCGTATACTGACAGATAATTCACTCCGTCAAACTTGGAGGAAACATGACTAAACAAAGTTACTAGCTCATTTCGTTTTAACTCTTGAATATTTCTATCACTTACTTTCACTGTTCCTTGAAGCGGTTTATTTATCCCAAGAATTGTATTTAAAAAAGTGGTTTTTCCCGTTCCATTCTTACCAATTACTGAAACTAGCTGACCAGAATTAAGTGTAAGATCTTTCACCTCAAACAGCACTTTCTTATAACCAATATGTAAGTTTTTAAATTCTAACATCTTAAAAGCGCTTTATAATTATCCAAACAACGATTGGTGCCCCCATTAATGCCGTCAAAGCATTAAGAGGTAAATGGATTATTGGTTGAAAAAGCTGCATTAAAATATCACAAAAAACTATCATCAAAGCTCCAGCTAGTAATGTTCCTATGAGCAAATGAAAATGATTAGTCGTTTTATAGATCATCTTTACGATATTTGGTACAATCAACCCGACAAATGCAATTGGTCCACAAAAAGCAGTAATTGTTCCTACAAGAATTGCTGTGACAAAAATTATAAAAAAGCGAGTAGTTTTAATCTTGACACCTAAGAAAGATGCGTTTGTATCTCCTAATACTAATAAATTGAGCGGTTTTACTAAAAACAAAGTGAGGAATATTCCAATTAAAACAATTAAGGTTAAGAACCCGAGTTGATCGAATTGGACGTTTTGGAGTGAGCCAAAACTCCATAACATAAATGTTTTTAGATCATCTGGATTACTGTATGACTGGACTACATTTACCAAAGCGCCTGCAAAACTTCCAAACATTATACCCACTAAAAGAAGTGACACTTTTGTTCTAACGTATACAGAACAAAATAAAATAAACAACCCTGCACCAAAAGCTCCAACCAAAGCAGATGCTACTATTCCTAAATCATTTGAAAAAAAATGAAAGCCAGTCATCGTACTGAGGCCAACCATTAAGCTAGCACCAGAATTAATTCCTAACACGTAAGGTCCTGCAAGTGGATTTTGAAAAAGTGTTTGCATTAATAACCCTGAGACAGAAAGAGCCATTCCAGCTAATACTGCTGTTACAACTCTAGGTATTCGAAAAATTCTAACCGTTAACTCTTCTACAACTTCAGGGTTATAATTAAAAATTCCTTTAAAAATACTATTATAAGAAATCGACATGCTACCCAAACTCAAATCAAAAATTATAACAGCTAGTAGCAGTAGTAATAATACAATACTCCTTCGTATGTTATATTTTAATTGACTTACCATTGAAACGCAAAGTTATAAGTATTTGAATAGATCGGGAGTTTAATAAACTGGTTTTGTTTGTTTCACACAAGTACAAATAACTCAAGTTACTTAACTTCCGAAGTAATTGCTAACCTTAACTCTTCCTCAGCACCGCTATATTCTATATATACTGACTGAACTTGATGTCCTTTATATCCAGTGGTATTGAACTTCATCTCGACTATTCCTTTTTCCCCAGGTGCAAGCGTTTTTGTTTCCGTAGTAGCTTCAACACAATCACAAGAAAATCTTAAATTTTTAATTGACAAGGGTCTTTCTCCAGTATTTCTTATTGTAAATTCAGCTGATAAAACATCACCTTCTTTGGCATTTCCTAAATCAATGACTTGCTTATCCGCTGTAAGTACAGTAGTTAAACTATCTTCTTCACGAATCACATCAACACTTTGAATTTCAATTTTACGTTCTATTGCTGCAGCCCGAGAAAAAACAGAATTTTTCACATCATTAGGGTTGTCACTCGTTATTTGATTTGCTTCGTATTCCCCAAAAGGAACTTGAGCAAAAGTAACCCTACCTCCACTTTCTGCTGTGTTATTTATGAATGGTTTAAAGATTCCATTTTCGTACTCCTCAAGGTAATTAACCAGAGAGGCAATACGTCTCTTAGTTAAATTCACATTATAATCTGTTTTAGCTAAAGGGCTGGCAAATCCCTTTACTGTGATTTGAATTTTTCTTCCGCGCTCTAATTCCTTTAATAATAAATCTCGAAATAATTCTAAATCTGCCACTCCTTGTTTTACATATTCATAAAAGAAATCTTCAATATCGTCTTGTGCGTCTTCAGCTTTTTCCCCTTTTAGTCCTGAAGAATATTCTCTCTTATATTCATCAAGCATTGCAATGTATTCATTATAACTATCAATGTAATTAACATTAGAAGTACTATCTCTCGACCGTGGATTTGGAACATCATTATGGAAGAACAGTGTCACAGGGAGCCTGTCATTTAAATCTTCTAAACTTTCCTCAACTGTGGGCGGTGGAATACCAAGTGGTTTTTTAATTAAAAAAATGTCACTACAACAGGTAGGGTTTTTACTGTAGTTCACTCCTAATCTGTTTGAACTAAAAAAAGCGGAGTCTCCAGATGAAGTTTGGAAATAATACAAGTCATTAGCTGGGCTATTAATTGGTTCTTTCAAATTAACAGGCGCTCCAAAACGACGATTTTCATAGCTTGTTTTAAAAACATCATACCCTCCAAATCCTTCATGCCAAGAACTACTAAAATACAACGTAGTATTTTCTGCGTCCCAGAAAGGAGACAGCTCATTGTCTGGCGAATTAATACGCTTCACATTGATTGGACGTTTAAATTGATTCCCATTTTTAATAAAGCAATACCAAATATCCATCCCACCTTTTCCTCCTTCGCGATTGGAAGAATAAAACAGCACCTCATCGCCTTCCCATTCACCTATAAAAGGCATGGTAGTATTATAGCCTGGCTCATTTATAATTGGTCCTAGTGTATCGATACCTGACAATTGATCTCCTTCAACATAAGCTACTAAAATTTTACAGCTATAATTATAATCATCCTCTTCACAAAAGCTAAAATAGAATCGTTTTCCATCTAGGCTGAATGCTCCGTTACCTGTGTTATATTCTTTCCAAAAGACATCTTTTACAACTTCTCCTTCTTGAAAAGCACTATCCTCAACCCTAGAAGTATAAAGGTGAGTACTATAATTTGGATCATAAACTTCTTCTTTTTCTCCAATCGAATCAGCTCTTAAAGAAGAATAATATAATTTCCCATCGTATAACCTGTGGCCAAACTCAGCGTCAGGAGTATTTACAACTTCTGGTAACGATTCAATAATCCAGTCTATTGAATCACCATAATTGGTTCTCGCCCATAAACAAGATGAAAATTCGGTTCTACTTTTTAGATACAAATATCCGCGCCTGTCTTTTCTATAGTGTTTTTTTGCACGTTTAAATGTTTCAATTGCCTCATCGTATTTAGCATTCTGCTTTTGCATCAATCCTAAATATAAGAGACTATAAGGGTAAAGTTTACCTCCTTCTCTTTCGAAAACTTTGTCGTAATAATATTCTGCTTTTCTATAATCTTTGTAAGCTCTTAAAGTCTGCGCGTAATTCCATAATGTATTTACTGCAGTTGAATCGATTTTCATTGCTTTTTCATAATAATCAAGTGCGTAAACATAGTCACCACTTTCATATTTTTCTTTTGCAAACTCCAAATATTTTTTTAACTCAGGTTGAGCAAATAAACTCAAACTAAAAAACCAAAAAGTTATTACTAAATATAATCTGGACATACGCGATGTGTAATATTTTTTGGATTAAACGTTCTAAGAATATATCGCAAAGAGAATTCGATCCCTCCTCTGGCTCTACTTGCTACGTACAATTTTGAATAATTTATATCATAAGAAATTCCAGCCCACCAATCTTGATACTCCATACCTAACATTAAATAGCCTGCATCACTACTCCTCAAGTAGCCACCGAAATATATCGCACGATATTCTCCGAGTCTATCTTTTAAGATATATCTTGCCTGCGAACCAATGATAAACTCAGAATATTTTCCCTGCACATTAAGTTGAATAGATGGTAAAATATCCCAATCAAACCCTATTTCTTGTTGTGCCCTTGCAAAAAAGTTAAAACGCATATCTCTTTTAATCTTTTGTCCAAAAAAACCTTGATTAGGTCTGTTAATATTAAAAAGCCCAACTCCAGCAATTACTCGCTTTCTTACTCCTTGCTGAAATTCATATGTTACTCCAGTACCCCAAGTAAAATTAGTTCTTTTCTGTGTTTGAAATGATTCATTTGATGAAAGTTCTTCGTCAAAATAAGCTCCATTCCACTGGTTGTCGAAATTGTATGCTCCTGCATCAAAAGAACGAAAATTAACTCCCATTTGTAATCCTCCTCGTAAAATATGCGTAGAGTCTGGAGTCAACTTCTTTGTATATGAAGCTGAAGGCTGAAATTCTATCGTTCGAAATTTACCATCACCGGCAACATCATTAAACATAAATGCGCCTATACTCAAATTGTCTATAAAAACACTTTTAGCTTCACCTGACACTGAAAAAGTTTGAAAAGGTACGGTAACACTTCTCCATTGATCCCTCAAATTTGCATGTAAGCGATAATCCCCATCAAATTGTCCAACATTGGCAGGATTTTGAAAAACAGGATTATGATCAAATTGAGACCAGTGAATATCTTGTGACCAAACATTCAAGCTGACCATCATAACAAATGACAATATGATTTTATGTATAATCAAAAACTAACGAATTAATGTGATGTTACCTTGAATTAAAAACTCTTGATTATCGATACAATAACCTTCTAAATAATAATCATATACATCAGGATCAACTAATTTTCCATTATAAGTTCCGTCCCATCCAGTATTTAAATCTTTAGTTTCAAACATCAATTCACCCCATCTGTTGTATACTCTAAAGGTCAATTCCTCAACAATAGAACTTCGAACATAAAGTATGTCATTTTCCCCATCTCCATTCGGTGTAAATGCATTTGGAACATACACAAAAGGTTCATCACATACATAATTAAATACTGCCACTGTTACTTCAGCCATCTTAGTACAAATTCCATCTGAAACTTCTACCAAAAATGTAGTTGTTTCATACATTTGAGCATCCGTCTCTTGTGAAGTAGGGTCTGACAAACCATTAGGAGGGAACCAAATATAGTCATAGCCTGAGGGCTCAGCAGTTAGGGTAACACTAGAGCCTGCTGCAATGTTATCTTCTGAAGCACTAGCCGACACAGTGCTTTCATTTATGTTACTTACGAAAATCATTATAGAATCTGTCACTTCACAGCCATTGCTAGCATCAGCAGTAACATATAAATAACCAGTTGAACTTGGGCTTGCTGTCACTGAATTTGTTCCATCTCCATTGATAATACTACTATCAGGTGACCAATCATAGTTACTAAATGTAATTCCACTAACTGAACTATTTGCAGTAACGTTAATTTCGTCACCAATACAAAGTGTTGTATCTCCTTCCAGTTCTAATGCAGAGCTTGTAAATGTGACTTGGACACTATCAATCAAGGTACACCCTTCATTACTTAACATCACATAGTAATAGCCACTATTTGTTGGTAAAATGTCTGCAGTTGAGTCAGCAACATTTGTATTTAAAGTATCAGAGAAATCACTATCACTCGACCAAATAAACGCATCTGCAGTTCCAAATGAGTTTGCTTCTAATGTAATTGAGTCAGGTTCACATAAATCTATGTCTGTTAAATTATCTAACTCTAAAGTTGGAGCAACCTCAATTGTAATAAAAGCGGTGTCGGTAATCAAACATATTGAATCTGTCACCATTAATGACACTTCATAAGTACCAGGCGTATTATAAGTGATCACTGGTTCAAAAGTTGTTGAATCTAAATTACCATCTCCAAAATCCCAAACATAGCTATCTGAATCAGATGAAAAGTTGTCAAATTCAACCTCAAAAGGTGCACAGCCTGTATTATTTTCAATAGTAAACTCAGCATTCGGAATTAAATTAAAATCAAATTTAAACACCAAAGCATTGCAATTATCCGCTAAATTTTGATCAGACCAAGCTCCAGGAGTTGTAGGAAAATCGCTATTCCCACCACAACCACCACAAACACCCTGATAAACAACGCCATTCTTATCAAATCGGCTAGTTCCTCCATCAACATGTTCATCTGAAACTGATCCTCCCATATAGGTTCCATAAAGTAGACTGTTAAACTCTCTTTCAATAACAATCAAATAAAAATCAAATCCATTTGGTGAACTTTGCTGATAAGCATCAGATGTTACCGGCATTCCTGACATTGGGTTAGCCTGTAAAATGTTTGCTCCCCACCCTGAAACATACATATTCCCACAAATATCCACCAAAAATGCAGAAGGTGAAATATCAAACGTTGAACTTCCACTTCCAAAGACCGTTGATCCTTCAAGTGTTGTTAAGTCAGGAGTGAATTTTGCTATAAACTGGCTTGAATTGGCGTTAGAATAACTTGCATTCACAACTGGAAAATTACCTCCATTACTTTGCCCAACTACAAAGATATTATCTAACCTATCAATTTCTACAAAAAATACTTGATCGTATAAAGCTTCTCCGATATAAGTTGACTGCACTAATGTTTGCCCATCTGGAGTTAATTTCCCAATAAATCCATCCGCGGTGCCACCTAAATAATTTTCTTCATAACCACCTGTAGTATTAGGTAAATCAGACGAAACCGTTCCTCCTGCAAAAACTATATTTGCACTTGAATCTACTTTCACTGAATATACGGCATCATTATCCGTTCCACCATAAAAACTTGACCACTGTAACGCCGAGAAATCATTCTCTAATTTAAAAACCACACCATCTTGCTGTCCCGCCAATGTTGGCTGAAAAGGATTTTCTGTTGGAAAATCAGTTGATCGAGTACATGATGCCACGATGATATTATTAACAGAATCGAGCATTATTTCACCTCTAAATTGATCCCCGTAATTTGTAGTTAAACTATCATAAGCTGCAGCACTACCATAATTTCCTGAAGAAACTAAATAATTCACACCATCGTTTTCACTACCTCCAACATAGGTAGAACCTAATAAATTATGACCATTTTCACTGAATTTTGCAACAAAAATATCTGTTCCTACACTTCCGAAATTAGTTCCGTTTGAGTTTATACTTAAAGGAGTTCCACCCGCATGACTAGGTTGAAAGCCATTTACAATTGGAAAATCCGTTGCAGAAGTTACTCCATATACATAAATGTTGTTATCCTTATCGCAAATCAATGAATGAGGAACCTCCGTACCTTGATTATTATCTCCACCACCAAAAAAAGTGGACCAAAGCATTGTGGTACCATCTGGAGAATATTTAGAAATAAACGCATCTGTTGTAGCAATATTGACATCTACTACAGTCATGTTTGAATTAACATCATAAGCATCTGGATCTGGAGTGGGATAATCATTTCCGTAAACCATTCCAGCATTGTAGGCAGTACCATCATAACCATACGTCGCTGTCATACCAAAATTATCAGATACAGCACCACAAAATGTAGCAAATACTAAGGTTGGATCTATTATCAGTGCGACCCTATGATTATATTCACCTAAATCGAAAGTAATTTCATCACCATTTAATTTATAAGAACAGTCTATTTCTACAATTTTTCCATTTACAATTTGATATACGTAAGGTTTTTGTTCAATAATATCTCCTAAAAATGTAGAAATAACCAAATTCCCTTTGCTGTCAACTTTTAATTTTTTCTGATTCTTATATTCAAGCTTAATCTGATTTGGATCTGCATTTGGTTCAACAATAAATTCATATTTTATCTCCTCTTTTTGTTCAATAAACTTTAAATCAATGTCATCATACATATCTTTAAGAACAAAGTTTTCAAAACCATGGACTCCTGAAGCCCACTTGCTTTTATCATTACCCATGAAGTAATTGAAAAAGTGTTTCGTTTTTCCTTCCTTTTCAACTTCTGTCACTTCGTTTGCTCCTAGAAAATTCAAGTTAACCACCTTTTGCTTAAAAGTTAACTCCTTATCGGAATTATCCTTTTTTGACATATGCATTTCATTGAATTCTGAAAAATCTTGTAAATGAAATAGTACTCTGCCTTGTTCGACCCAAAGATTTCCACCTTCAAATTTATTCATGAATAATACATTTTTATTCCATTGCCCTTTATTCTCAACAAAAGCATGGTGTAAAGAGTGTTCATGAGTAACTTCTTGAGCAAATAGACAATTGACACAAAACACAAAAAGTAATAGTATTAATCGCATTTTCTTAAACATGACTTAAAATTAATCATTTAGAACGAAAAAAAAGAATTAATCCTCTTCGAAAAACACTTTAGATGCTTTATGCAATACGATTAAACTAAAAATGCGTTTGAAATTCGATACTAATTTTGCCGTTGCTATGTCATAATACGACATCTTGTCAGTGCAAAACCACATTATACACAACAATTTATGTCAAAATGAGTGTAAAAAATTAAAATATGGCGATGGCATAACTATTGAATAATGCAACCTGAATTGAATTATAAATTGCAATAAACAAAAAATGATATGGGAAAAATAATTGGAATTGACTTAGGTACTACCAACTCGTGTGTATCCGTAATGGAAGGAAATGAGCCAGTAGTAATCACAAATGCAGAAGGAAAAAGAACAACTCCTTCGATTGTAGCATTTGTTGAGGGTGGTGAGCGCAAAGTTGGTGATCCTGCAAAACGCCAAGCGATTACAAACCCTCAAAAAACAATCTCATCTATTAAAAGATTTATGGGTTCTTCTTTCGACGATGTTAAAGACGAAGTGAAAAGAATGCCTTATGAAGTAGTTAAAGGTGACAACAACACTCCACGTGTTAAAATTGACGACAGAACGTATACACCTCAAGAAATTTCTGCAATGATTCTTCAAAAAATGAAGAAAACTGCTGAAGATTACTTAGGACAAGAAGTAACTGAAGCTGTTGTAACTGTTCCTGCATACTTTAACGATTCTCAGCGTCAAGCGACAAAAGAAGCGGGTGAAATTGCTGGATTGACAATTAAAAGAATTATTAACGAGCCAACTGCAGCTGCATTAGCTTATGGACTTGATAAAAAAGGTGTTGATCAAAAAGTAGCAGTATTTGACTTTGGTGGTGGTACGCACGATGTTTCTATCCTAGAATTAGGAGATGGAGTATTTGAGGTATTGGCAACAGACGGTGACACCCATTTAGGTGGTGACGACGTTGATGAGGCAATCATTCAATGGTTATCAGAAGAGTTTAAAAAAGATGAAGGCCTTGACTTAACAAAAGATCCAATGGCGCTTCAGCGTTTGAAAGAAGCTGCTGAAAAAGCAAAAATCGAACTTTCTTCAAGTTCTTCAACTGAAATCAACTTGCCTTATATAATGCCTGTTGATGGTGTACCAAAACACCTTGTTAGAACTCTACAACGTTCAAAATTTGAGCAGTTAATTTCTGACATCGTTGAGAAAACCATCGCTCCTTGTCGTTCAGCGCTTAAAAATGCTGGATTATCAACAAGTGATATTGACGAAGTAATTTTAGTAGGTGGATCTACACGTATTCCGATCATTCAGGATATGGTGAAGAAGTTCTTTGGTAAAGAAGCTTCTAAAGGAGTAAATCCTGATGAAGTTGTTGCTATCGGTGCAGCAATTCAAGGTGGTGTTTTAACAGGTGAAGTGAAAGATGTACTTCTTTTAGATGTTATTCCATTGTCTTTAGGTATTGAAACGATGGGTGGCGTTATGACGAAATTGATTGACTCAAACACAACAATACCAACGAAAAAATCAGAGACATTCTCAACTGCGGCAGATAACCAGCCTTCTGTTGACATTCACGTACTTCAAGGAGAACGTTCAATGGCAACGGACAACAAAACACTTGGTCGTTTCCAGTTGACAGATATTCCACCAGCACGAAGAGGTGAGCCACAAATTGAAGTGACTTTTGATATCGATGCAAACGGAATCATGAATATTTCTGCAAAAGACAAAGGAACAGGTAAAGAACAGTCAATTAAGATTGAAGCTTCATCTGGATTGAGCGAAGAAGAAATCGAAAGAATGAAAACTGAAGCTCAGGCTAACGAAGAATCTGATAAGAAGAAAAAAGAAGAAGTAGAGAAATTGAACAAAGCGGATTCTTTGATCTTCCAAACAGAACGTCAATTGAGTGAATACGGAGATAAAATTCCAGAAGACAAGAAAAAGCCAATTGAAGAAGCATTAGCTGAACTAAAAACAGCTTACGAATCAAAAGATATCGCTTCAATTGATACCGCTTCTGAAAAATTAAACACAGTATTCCAAGCTGCTTCTGAAGAGATGTACAAAGACCAAGGAGCAGGTGCTCAAGGTGGAGGTTCAGATCAAGGAGCAGACGAAAACTCATCAGAAGATGAAGTTACAGATGTTGACTTTGAAGAAGTGGATGAAGAGAAGAAGTAATTCTTTCATAATAAAAAAATAGTGAAGAGGTCATCAGAAATGGTGGCCTCTTTTGTATTTTATTTGTTTTACAACTATTTCAATTTTGAGTAAAATATAGGGTTTACCCTCGATAAAATCACTTGTTTTAACGAATACAATTTGATCAACTTTTGTATTTTTACCGAATAATTCATTCTATCATAAGATGTCAACAGGAATATTAATTGGACTTTTGATTTTAGTGCTCTATTGTATTTATGTGTACAATAGTTTTGTTCGAACAGAAAACTTAGTCAAGAATGCTTTTCATAACATTGATGTTATGTTAAAGAAACGCTACGACTTAATACCTCAACTTGTGAATTCAGTTAAAGGTATTATGAAGCACGAAAAGGAAACATTAGTTGATGTTGAAGATAATTTATCCGCTTCTCGAAGATCTTACAACGCTAATGTTGCACGCTACAACACTTTACTAAAAAGCTTTCCAAGTAATATCATTGGAAATAAATTTAGTTATAAAGAAAAAACTGGATTCCAAGCTACAAGCGCTGAACGAATGCGACCAGAAACAACAATGTAATTAATCATTAACAAAAAAAATACTATGAAATCTTTAGAAGACTTTAAGAATCATTTTACAGATGAAATAGCACCTACCCTTAACAGGCTTGAAAGACAACGCAAAATTGCGAGGAACTTTATCATTATTTTTTCATCTATAATTGCGTTCATACTAATTCATGGTATACTTTATTTTGGTTTTTTATATAATGAACGAGAATTTAATCTATTTGAATTTACAAAAGATTTAGAACCAAACATGGTTTTTGCTTATTCCCTTATAGCTTTTTTTATAGTTGTAATTCTATTCGCTATTCTCTTAAAATTTTTTCCTTTTAAAAAGAATTATAAAGAAGAAATCATTCGCCCAATCATTGATTTTATTTCATCTGATTTTATTTATGAACCAAAAAAACACGTCTCGAATGAAGTTGTAAGAGAATCAAAAACGATAATAGCAGGTTACAATAAATTATCGGGAGATGATTTCGTTTCAGGAAATATTCATGGACATCCTTTCGAAATTTCTGAAATTATTGCTGAAAAAGAATCAAGAGATAAAAAAGATAAACAATCCTTTACAGTATTTCATGGACTTTTCTTTCATTCAACCATAATGAAAAAGTTTGATGGCTACGTGCTGTTACAGCCAGCTGTTGCAAGATTTCTTCGAGATTCTATGGGGAAACGAGTAGATTCTGCTCCTGTTGAGTTAGCTGACATGACAATGTCGGAAAATTTTGTTTGTTATTCGAATGATGATATCAACGCAAGAAAAATCCTAACTCCAAAATTGATTGATTTGATCAATAAGTTTTCTGAAAAATACAAAAAGCGCCGCCTTGCAATTTCAATTATAGATGATAAACTTTACGTAGGCATTAACTACTTCAAGAACTTATTCGAAGGCAAGTATTTTACATCGGTAAAAGATCTGAAACATCCTATGGATTACTATAGTATGCTGGTAATGATTACAAATATTTTAGATGATTTGGACCTTGCTTGAAGAGAAGAAGTAATTAAGTATACTTATAGAGAAAGAGGTTGTATTTGATTATACAGCCTCTTTTTTTTGACATGTAACTATTCAAATCAAATAAACAATTTAAAATGCTCATTTCAGTGAGTCAAGTGCATTATTGATATATTCGCTGACATTAATGATACATAAAGAGTTGTATAAAATACAAGAAATCAATCATATATTTCTGATATACAGTAATCAACAATTATACATTTGGATAAATTAAAAACGTTATTCTTATGAAAAAATTAATTACTTCTATTATCCTAATTGCATTGTTTGGCACATTTACAAATGCTCAAGCAACTAGTTTTATTACGTTAGAAAATAATAACACAGTAGCCGATCTTAATAACACAGGATTCATTTACCACGATGCCCAAAATGAAGGTCAAGGGTTAGAGTTTCCGAAAAACAGTGAACAATTCATGATGTACTCAAGTGCTTTTTGGTTTTATGGTAAAGCAAGCGATGGGTTAATCGGTCTTTCAGCACAAACAAGCTCTTCTGATGGTTACGATCAATTTCCTGGACCACACTCAAATAATAATTCCTATAATAACCAAGCATATCAAAATGAATATGGTAGCATGATTTGGGTTGTTGAAAGAGCTACAATCGATTATCATATAGCAAATTATAATAACAGTAATTACACTATACCTTCATCAATTTTAGATTGGCCTGCACACGGAGATCCCTCTCTTGGCGTGTCCGAAAATTTAGCGCCTTTTGTTGATGTTGACAACAATGGTATTTACGAACCTGAAAACGGTGATTATCCAAAAATAAAAGGTTGTATTGCTGCTTATTTCATCACGAATGATGATGCTGAAACACATGACTCAAATGGCTCTTCAATGGGGATTGAAATACATTATATGATTTACCAACTGTCTGAATTTGATGATTTGAACAAATCCAACTTTATTGACCTCACTGTATACAATAGAAGCGACAGTACTCACTTTGATTTCACGACCTCGCTTTTTGCTGATGCAGACATTGGAAATTACACAGATGACTATTTCGGAACAGATTCTACGCGAAATATGATGTATTTCTACAATAGCACTAATGACGACACAACTTACTACATACAAGATAATCAAAATAACATTATTGAGGAATATCAAGGATATGGCAAGAATCCTCCAGCAATAGGGTTGACTTGTTTAAATCATACCCTCTCCAGCAGTGCCTATTTAATGTGGCCAGGAAACAATACTGATTTTCTGTATCCCAACACTCCTGTTGAACACTATAATATGATGAACAGTCAAACGCCCAACTTCATACCTTGGGTTGACAATAATGGAAACTCCACTAACTTTATTTTCAATGGTGATCCAAACAATTCAAACGCTTGGTCTGAGTACGCTGAAAATGAAACTGCCGGAGATCGAGCCGGAATTATGACAGTAAAAAATGGAGATTTTTCACCTCAAGATACTATTAGTCTAGCGTATGCTATTGTAATCGAAAGAGGAAACAGCAATCTTAACAGCGTAACACAATTAATTGGTAAAGTCGATGAAATACGACAATTATATAATGCGGGAAGTTTATCCTCATGTCCAGAAGACGCAAGTATAACAGTGAATGAGGATAACAATAGCATAGCAGTTTATCCTAACCCTGTAAACGATGTTTTAAACATAGAAACCCAAAATATAGATCAATATTCCTATAAGGTAACTAGTTCCAAAGGTCAACTCATCAAAGATGGTCATGTAAAACACGGAAACGAAATTTTAAACTTGAACAACTATCCTCCAGGGGTATATTTTCTCAAAATTTGGAATAATGACAATGTAGATACTTTTAAAATTATCAAGAATTAAAAAGAGCTGTAATTAATAATCAATAGTGTCTGAAAAGGATAAAACTATCAAACATAAATCAACTTGCAAAACAAGTAATACAATGGACAATTTAGGCACGTATGGTCATGCGTGCCTAAATTGTCCATTGTTATTTAATTGATTTAATTGCGTTCGCTCTACAAAATTACAAATCTCACCTCCTAAATTTTCATTATCTTTGCTCCTTTAAATTTAAGTATGTCAGACAATCGTTACAATCAGAGAGGAGTTTCAGCAGGAAAGGAAGATGTCCACAACGCAATCGCTAATATCGACAAAGGTCTTTTCCCTCAAGCATTTTGCAAAATAGTCCCGGATTTTTTGTCTTGTGATGAAGACTATTGCGTTGTAATGCATGCAGATGGTGCTGGAACAAAATCTTCTTTGGCTTACATGTATTGGAAAGAAACTGGAGATCTTTCAGTGTGGAAAGGCATTGCTCAAGACGCATTGATTATGAATGTCGACGATCTGCTTTGTGTAGGTGCGACTGACAATATTTTACTTTCTTCAACAATTGGAAGAAACAAAAATCTCGTTACTGGTGAAGTGATTTCAGCTATTATCAATGGAACAGAAAACTTACTTTCTGATTTGAGAGATATGGGAATTGGAATTCACTCGACTGGCGGAGAAACCGCAGATGTCGGTGATTTGGTGAGAACAATCATTGTAGATTCTACAGTTGTTTGTCGAATGAAACGCAACGATGTTATTTCGAATAAAAATATAAAAGCTGGAGATGTTATTGTTGGGCTTTCCTCTTTCGGACAAGCGAATTACGAAAAAGAATACAATGGCGGAATGGGTTCAAACGGACTTACTTCTGCGCGACACGATGTCTTCAACAAATATTTAGCAGAAAAGTATCCTGAAAGTTTTGACCCAAGTGTACCTAACGAACTGGTCTACAGTGGAGCTTTCAAACTAACTGACAAAGTTGAAAATAGTCCACTTGATGCTGGAAAACTTGTACTTTCTCCAACGAGAACATACGCTCCAGTTATTAAAAAAATGCTCCATCATCATCGTAATCAAATTCATGGAATGGTGCATTGTAGTGGAGGTGCTCAAACAAAAGTATTGCATTTCATCGACAATCTTCACGTTATCAAAGACAACTTATTTCCAATCCCTCCGTTATTTAAAACGATTCAACAAGAATCTGGTACCGATTGGAAGGAAATGTATAAAGTCTTCAACATGGGACACCGAATGGAATTATACGTTCCTGAAGAAATTGCTCAAGATTTAATCAGTATTTCAGAATCATTTGGAGTAGCGGCACAAATTGTTGGTCGCGTAGAAAAAAGTGACAAAAAGAAACTGACAATCGAATCTCCGCACGGAAAATTTGAATATTAATCATTTTATGGACAGTACGTTATTAAGCAAATTAGAAGCTATTCACTATCGCTTTAAAGAAGTGGGACAATTGATTGTCGATCCTGACATCATTGCTGATATGCCGCGTTATGTGAAGCTGAATAAAGAATACAAAGAACTTGAAGAGTTAGATAAAATCTATCACGAGTATAAAAACGTGTTGGAAAACATTGCTTCATCAAGAGCACTTTTGGAAAATGAAAAAGATCCCGAAATGCGGGAAATGGCAAAAATGGAACTCGACGAATTGGAGCATGAACGCCCAGTGATGGAAGAAGATATTAAAATGATGTTGATTCCAAAAGACCCAGAAGACGACAAAAACGTTATTATCGAGCTCCGTTCAGGAACTGGTGGTGATGAAGCTTGTATTTTCGTTGAGGATATTTACAGAATGTACACGATGTTCTTTAAAGAGAAAGGCTGGAAAGTTGAAATCATCAATTCAAACGAAGGCACAACCAAAGGTTATAAAGAAGTTTCAATGAATGTTGAAGGTGATGGCGTCTACGGAACAATGAAATTTGAATCTGGAGTTCACCGCGTTCAACGTGTGCCAGAAACTGAATCTCAGGGACGTGTTCATACTTCTGCTATTACAGTAGCGGTCTTACCTGAAGCAGAAGAAGTTGACATTGATTTAAATATGGCTGATGTTCGTAGAGATACATATCGCGCATCTGGAGCAGGTGGTCAGCACGTTAACAAAACAGAATCTGCTATTCGTTTAACACATATTCCAACTGGAATCGTAGTTGAATGTCAGGACGGTCGTTCGCAACACAAAAACTACGAAAAAGCATTAACTGTATTACGTTCTAGAATGTATCAAGTAGAGTTAGAAAGAACACAAGACGAACGCGCTGAAAAGCGTAAATCAATTGTATCAACGGGAGATCGTTCTGCTAAAATTAGAACGTACAACTATCCACAAGGTAGAATTACAGATCACCGTATTAATAAAACGATGTACAATCTGTCCTCGTTTATGAATGGCGACATTCACGAAATGCTGGAAGCGCTTAAGATGGCGGAAAATGCAGAGCGGATGAAAGGGGAAGAAGGGCTTGTTTAGAGTTCGTTTAAAATAACGCAAAATGTGTAACGCAAAATGTGTAACGCAAAATGTGTAACGCAAAATGTGTATTTTTATAGAAGTTTTCTTACATTTACACGAAATAAAAAGTTGTAGATGAAGAATAAAAATCCATTTTTAATTTCTGGCTATCAAGAGGAAGCGTACTTTTGTGACAGAGAGGAAGAAACTGAACAGCTTATAAAATACATTGAAAATCACGTAAACATAAGCTTATTTGCTTATAGAAGACTTGGAAAAACAGGTCTTGTCAAGCATGTTCATTATAAATTAAAAAATAAAAAAAGTATTGTTTGCATCTACTTAGATATATTAGGAACCACAGAATTAAAAAGTTTCACGAACTTATTAGCCACTAGTATTTACAATGCATTTCCAAAAAACAACTCAATCGGAAAAAAGGTTATAAAAGCAATACAATCCTTACGACCAACAATAAATTTTGATGAATTCACCGGAAGTCCAAGTGTAAGTTTTAACATTGATAATGTTAAGCAAACACAAACCACTATCCAACAATTGTTTCAGTTTCTTGATAACCAAAATATACAAATATCTTTAGCTATCGATGAGTTTCAACAAGTCTTGGAGTATCCTGAAAAGAATACAGACGCAATACTTCGAACTCAAATGCAGGAATTACAGAACATACAATTTATTTTCTGTGGTAGTAATCAAAAAATGATGCATGAAATTTTTAATAATGCGAAACGTCCATTTTTTGCCAGCTGCACACCTATACATTTAGGTTATATTCAAAGAGAAAAATACACTCACTTTATTAAAGAAAAATTCAATACATCTAAAAGAAAAATCGACAAAGAGGCGCTTGATTTCATTTGCGACTGGACAATGCGCCATACCTATTACACGCAGTACTTCTGCAATTTTATACATGCGTCAAATCACACAAATATAAATTTAGACATTGTGCATTCTGCTGCTAACGAGATACTCAAAGTTCATGAAAACACATTTTTTCAATATAGAAATTTATTAACTGCTTCACAATGGAAAACACTCAAAGCAATTGGCAAAGAAGAGCAACTCTTTCAACCAAATGCAAAATCGTTTATTCAAAAATATCGATTGGGAACTCCTTCAAGTGTAAATAGAGTGATTCAATCATTACTTACCAAAGAAATGATTTTTTATAATACATCAGTAGAAAAACCCTATTATGAAGTATATGACAAATTTTTAATGCGCTGGTTAGCAAAAAGTGAGTAAATAAAACCTGTAAGTATTTAGCTTTCTGTAAGACAAATCAATATATTTGCGTCTTCTAAAAAATCAACCACTAATCCAAACTGAAGATTATGAATAGAGATACTTTAATAGCGGAAATAAAAGCGAGAAAATCTTTCTTGTGTGTTGGTCTTGATACAGATATTGATTTAATTCCAAAACATCTATTGGATACAGCAGATCCTGTGTTTGAATTTAACAAGGCAATTATTGACGCGACTAAAGATTATTGTGTTGCTTACAAACCAAATATCGCTTTCTACGAATGCCTTGGACCAAAAGGTTGGGAATCTCTGAAGAAAACACTTGATTATATTCCTAAGAATAAATTCACCATTGCAGATGCTAAGCGTGGAGATATCGGAAATACTTCCCGTTATTATGCGAAAACATTCTTTGAATACATGGATTTTGACGCGGTGACAATCGCCCCGTACATGGGAGAAGATTCGATTACACCATTTTTGGAATTTAAAGATAAATGGGTAATTGTTCTTGCGCTTACATCTAACAAAGGAGCTCTTGATTTTCAGTTTATGACGGACATGGCGGGTGAAAAACTGTACGAACGTGTTTTAAAAATCACTGCTAAGTGGGGCACTCCTGAAAATTTAATGTACGTTGTTGGCGCTACCCGCGCTGAAAGCATAGGAACCGTTCGAAAGAATGTACCGAATCACTTTTTCCTTGTCCCTGGAGTTGGAGCACAAGGTGGAAGTCTTGCTGATGTCGCCAACTTTGGATGGAATGAAGACTGTGGATTGTTGGTAAATGCTTCTCGCAGTATTTTATACGCTTCGAGCGGTGAAGACTTTGCAAAAAAAGCACAGGAAAAAGCACAGGAGATTCAAAATGGAATGGCTAGAATACTTTTGGAGAAAGGGTTTGTTTAAACGTTGAATTGTCTTTATTAAAAATTAAGAATATTCTGCTTTGATTTGCAGAAACCATTTGTAGGGACGCACAGCCGTGCGTCCCTACAAATGGTTTTAACACTATCGATTTTCCAAATACTCCGAAACAAACCCAAATTCCTCCCCATCGAACAACCCTTTATCACTCAATTTCAACTTAGGAATCACCAGTAATGCACAAAACGACAACGTCATAAACGGAGATGCTAGCGTAACGCCCATTATTTTTGATTTGCGGTCAATTGTTTCGTAACTTTCTGCTACTTTATCCCCATCTTCATGCGACATAATTCCAGCGACGGGTAAAGGAACAATCATTTCCTCTG
>JBBEBO010000078.1:0-29919 GCA_040882265.1 Brumimicrobium sp.
TTTTGGGATTATGTCAACATGGAAATTAAGTTTGTATTTGTTTATAACAGTTTTACTTTTTGCTTGTAAAAATCAACAAACTAGTTCAGAATATGATTTTCTACTTACCTGTTATGAAGATTTCTATTTAAACTACAACATAGAAATCACTGATTTAATGAATAAATTTGAACAAGATTTGATCTCCGAAAACCACCTAAAAGATAAGTCAGGTAGTTCCTATCAAGAATTACTGATTTATCTTAAAGAGAATAATTATTTTAAAAGTCCTTTGAATAAAGCTGATTTTGAAGAAGTGATTTTATACAAAAACCCTAAGGACATCACTAACTGTGCTACTTCCGTTTTTGGTTTAGATTCTGCTGTTATTGCACAGACACCTTACTTTAAGACTTCAAGAAAAATTACTAAAGCTTTATCCAGTAATGAGGAGGTTTCAATGAACTATTTGTTCAAGGTTTATGCGAATGATTTATCCCCAGATGAACTCGAAAAGCCATTTGTAAAACAATCAATTTTGGTAATGCTTTATCGTTGGTATTACAAAAGTATATTTGATAGAGATACTAAAATTGACGATTCACAACAAAAGGCTATAGATTAGTCCTTTCATACTTAAGCCTCTAAAAGTTTTGAAATTGATTTGAAGGATTTTTAAAAAGAACATTATCTTTGTAAAAAACTATTTATTATGCGATTGGGACAACTTTCCAGAAAATTAGGAGTGAAATCAACAGAAGTTGTAAACTTTATTTCAGAAGAATTTAACGAAGAAATTAAAGAACACCCAAATTGTAAAATCCCAGATGATTTTGTTTCTACAATAGAAAAACACTTTGCAAAGCCATTGGAGGTAAAAGAAGAGCAAAAAGAAGACACTCCGAAGAGCACAGAAGAAATTCCTTCAGAAAATCAAGCAAAAGAGGAAGCTCAGCAACAAGTTAAAAAAGAATTTGAAGAAGCTCAATCAGAGATGAAAACTGAGTCCTTTGATCCAGACTTAAGTGATGATCAAATCGATGCAAATGAACTTAAAAGTGATCTCGAAGAAACTCAAGAAGCTGACTTAGAAGAAAAAAAATTAACTGAAGAAGATCTAAATATAGTAGACGGAGTCATCAAAACTCCAAAAGTTGAAACTGAAGGAATAAAAGTTGTTGGCAAAATTGATATTCCTGAGAAAGTTATCAAAGAAGATATAGAAGGGACAACAGTTGAAGAGGAATCAACAACTGAAGAAGAAACTACGACAGAAGAAGTAGATGTTGAAGTCAATACTGAAGAAAAAAAGTCAGCAAATGTAGAACCAGAAGAGCCAAAAATTGCTCCTGTACCAAAAAGTCCTAAAAAGCAAAAATCTCAACCAAAACAAGAAACTCCGTTTGATAGAGAAAAGCGAATCGAACGTGAAAAATATTATAAAGAAAAGGAAAGAAAAAAGAAAGTTGAGAAAGAAAAAAAGCGAAAGAATTACGAAAAATTAATTCAAGAAAAGCAAAAGTTAAAGCCGAAAAAGACAAAAAAGAAGAAAACAAAAAAGGCTATTGTTGAGGAAAAAAACGTTGCTGTTAAAGAAGAGTCTCCAAAAACCCTTTGGGGCAAATTCATTCGCTGGTTAAATACATAATCGTGTTTACAAAAGAAGAACGTAAAGCATTACACAGTGAGTATTGGTTGCGGTTTAAGTCATTTATCTCTTCATCTCGATCTGTCAACAATCGAAGAATTAATTGGCTCAATTATCCAACGGGTCTTAAAGAAATCTATGTGCGTTTAGATATAAATCAAGAACGCGCCTCTTTTTCAATCGATATTCAATCAAAAGATGAAGGTATAAGAAGTATTATCTGGGAGCAATTTCTAGAGTTAAAAAAAGTGCTCGAAAATGAAATGCAAATTCCAGGTACTTGGTCTGAAGAAGTTTTTAATAAAGCAGGTCAGCAAATATCTTCCATCTACTGGAATTTAGAAAATGTTAGTATTTACAACCAAAAAGATGAAGAGAAAGTTTTCCAATTCTTCAAAGATAAATTAGTTAGATTCGATCGCTTTTACGATGTTTATAAAGAAATTTTATTCGGATTGATTAAATAATTATCAAAGTAAATGGCAACGCAACACATTATATTTTTAAAAGGAATCAACGTCGGAGGAAATAATATTATTCGAATGGAAGAATTGCGGAATATACTTTCACAGAATTCATTTGAGAAAATTACCACAGTTATTCAAAGTGGAAACATTATATTAAGTAGTGAAAAAACAGTTGAGGAAGTTAAAGCGAGTATTCACGAAATTATTCAAGCTAACTTTGATTTAAACATCCCCGTGATTGTGTCTAATAAAGTTGAAATTGAAGCTGCGCTTAAAGATTTCCCTTTCTATGATAAGTCCGATGATGAATCTCAGCTCCACATTACATTCTTAGAAAGAGAAGTAACCCAAGAAGAATGGAATGAAAGGTTTTTAAGCATTATAACTAACGAGAGCTATAAATTAAACAAGCGTATTTTGTACCTTTTCACACCCAAAGGCTATCATAAATCTAAATTAAATGCATCAACAATAGCATCTAAATTAGGTGTTAATGCAACAAATAGAAATTTAAAAACTTTAAAAAAAGTACTTGATAAAACGAATTAATATATGAAAATAATACCATTATTCCTTTTAATTATCACAACAACATTCAGTTCTGCTCAGAATAAGCCCGTTTACGATTCCATTTTAGCAAAAGAACTTGGAGCAGATGAGTATGGAATGAAATCATATTCATTTGTGATTTTAACAACTGGAGATAGTACGATAAATGATCAAAAAAGGGTTCAAGAATTATTCAATGGTCACCTTAAAAACATAAGTGAATTAGAAAAGGATGGAAAACTCGTTTTAGCAGGACCGCTAGGTGAAAATCCTCATGAATATCGTGGACTTTTTATTTTTAATAACCCATCTGTTGAAGAAACAAAGAAACTTTTAAATACAGACCCTGCAATTGTAGCTGGATTGCTCAATTACAAAATTTTTGAATGGTATGGCTCTGCAGCATTACCAACTTACCTTGAAACACATTATCGAATTCAAAAAACATCTTTTTAAAATGAAAATTGAAGCAAAAAATGTCGATGAATATATTTTAAATGCTCCTGAAGAACGTCAGGAAGCTTTAAACAAATTAAGAGAGACAATATTACAGAACCTTCCAAAAGGATTTAAAGAAGAACTGAATTATGGAATGCCTGGATATGTAGTTCCCCATTCGATATATCCTGATGGTTATCATTGCAACCCAGAATTGCCTTTACCATTTATTGGTTTTGCATCTCAAAAAAACTTTATTTCGTTCTACCATATGGGAGTTTACGCAGATGATAAGTTGCTTAAATGGTTTCAAGAAGAATACAAAAAAATTGTTCCAACTAAATTAGATATGGGAAAGTCATGCATTCGACTTAAGAACACTAAAAACATACCCTTTGATCTCATTGGTGAATTAGTATCTAAAATAACACCAGAAAAGTGGATTGAAATCTATGAGAGTAATGTTAAAAATTAGTCTTTAACACATAACCTTTTGCATGAGTTTTAAGTCAAATACAAAAACAGTATCCTACTTTAAATTCTTGAACATTCTAATCTTGAACCTTCTAATCTTGAACTAAAACAATGAATGTGTAATACACCTAATCATTGCTTAACAATTCGACCTCTAGCTACATTTTTATCTGAGACTACAGTCACAAAATAAGTTCCGCTTTCCTTACCTGCGAGGTTAAAGGTGAATTGTTTATCATCAATAGTTTGTTCATCGATCAACCTTCCATTTGAAGCGTGAATTGTAATTGTTCTCGACTTATTATCCGTGAAGTCAATAGTTACTTTACCAGTAGTTGGGTTTGGATAAATTTGTATTTGTTCTATATGATTCGCTGATAGATTACTTGTATCATCTTCACACGCATCTGAAATAGTAATCGTATCAAAGCTCATACACCCATTTTCATCAGTAAACTCAACTGTGTAATCACCGTTACAATAAGGTACACTATCATAGAAGAATGAGGTGCCTGTATGATTTAAAGAGTTACCATCTAAAAACCAATCTGTATCTCCATCAGAAGTATTTATAAATAAATTACCACTCATTCCTTGAGTTAATTCAATCTGAAATGGATTAGGGAAAATAGTAACTAGAACTGTGTCTCTATCTTCACACCCATCTGTAGTAGAACCAACAACTTCATACTCACTCGTAGATGAAGGTGTAAAAGGTACGCCATTTTGAATCGTATCGTTGTGTGAAGGCAAAGAATACCAAACATAAGTATCTGCACCAGTTGCATTAAATGTCAACTCTTCACTAGGGCATCTAAATCTATCATTTCCACCATCTACTATAGGGTTTACATAAGTTTCAACATCAATATCAGTTGAATTTTGGCAACCCATAGCATCAGTCACTACAAGCGAATAAGTTCCACTAGTGTCTGCAGTTATAGTTTGTGTATCTTCTCCTGTACTCCAATCGTATTCTTGCGCTTGGTCTGCAGTTAAATCAACACTTCCACCATAACAAAAAGAAGTTGGTCCATTATTTGAAATGTTTGGTCCAGGTAATGGATTAACAACAACAACTACCGTATCAAAATCTATACAACCTGATCCATTTTCACTACTCACTGTATAGGTTGTTGTTGATGATGGTGAAGCAACAGGATCATCGCAATTAGTACAAGAAAAGTTGCCTGCAGTAATTGGATCTCCACTGTGAATATCCCATTGATAATTCATTCCACCGGAAACACCAAGTTGAACAGACTCCCCAATACAAATCGTATCATCTGGAGTACCTATTGTTTCTAACTGGCAATATTTTATTGTACTAAAATCCTTTAACGTACCACTTCCTGATGAAGAACCAGTTACAAAAATATTTCCGAAATCATCAAGCTGAAATGCAGCCATTTGGTCACTATTAGATGAGGGGCCATCAAATCTTTTCGTCCATTCTACATTTCCTAAAGTATCCAACCTTACTGTAAAATAGTCATCGGAAGAACTGGATAAATTTGAATAGCCAGACGTGTAAATTTCATAATCATCATTAACTTTTAAATCTCTAGAGATGTCAAATCCATTAGAACTACTCTGATATGTATAATCCCAATGTAAACTTCCATCTGGTCTAAAGCGAGCAACATAAAAGTCTTCACCATTTCCTATATTTTTTATACCACCAGTAACATAAATATTATTTAGCCCATCAACAGTCACACTTCTTGCTTTATCATCATTACCATCAGAACCACCAAATACTTGATCCCAAACATAACCACCTGAAGCGTTTATTTTAAGTAACATTATGTCATCGTCATCATTTAACCCCCTATAACTCGCACCAACAACATAAGTATTTCCATCAGGAGCTACAGTTATTGCATAAGGTCTATCGGATTGACCAACTCCATCAAATCGATTTGACCATTGGAATGCACCCGTAGCATCATATTTAATGGTATAGTAGTCTAACCCATTTCCACCATTATAACTCTCACCAGTTACATATACATCATTTGAACCATCAACTGTAACTGCAGAAGCAAAATCCCTATTGGTTGAATTAGAATATGTTTGATCCCAATTTAAACCACCCGTAGGAGTAACTGAAACTGTAACAAAATCAGTATCAGCACCTCCAAATTCTATGCCTCCAGCTAATATTACATTGTTGTTTCCATCAATAGCAACAGATCTTAGTTGATCATAATTAGCAGACCCTGTATAAGTATAAGTCCAAACGGTTGAACCATCTGTTCCGTCTAGTTTTTTAGCGAAAATATCGAAATCAGATGCCGAGACTTGATGTTGTCCAGCAATAACAACATCGTCATCGCTATCAATTACAATACCTACAGCTTCATCTAAACCGTCATGAGGACCATTATGCGACACATTCCATAGTTCAGTGCCGTTTGGGTCGTATTTAATAGTAACTATGTTAAATTGTGACCCATTGTAGCTTGTACCTACAACATAAGAATTACCAGCATCATCAATAACAATGTCTTTAGAATAATCGTCAAAATCATTATTATTAAATCTACTTTCCCACATTACATTAACTTGTGAGAAACCAAACAATCCAACAAATAAAACAAAGATTAAAAGTAGTAGTAATTGTTTCATAGAAAATTATGTTTAATAAGTGACGTTTAAAAGTTAATAAACGTTGACACAAAAATAAATAAAAAATTTACAACTTAGTTTATTTAAACTCAAAAACAACTAGATAAGCTTACATTGATATTAATAAACAAGCGATTTTATCCTTTAGATATAAGTATTAAGAATAAAAAAACACCAGTAAAGCATTCTCTACTGGTGTTCATGAAAAAATAATTAACCTATTTTATTTAATAATAATATTTTTAGATTCAACGCTACCTCCATTAGTGATGTTTATAACGTACATCCCTTTTTCTAATTTTGACACATCAATTTGGGTGAAATCATTTTCAATCGTTTGATTTAAAACATTTCTTCCCATTACATCAACCATTGAAACTGTTGCATTATCAATGTTATTAGCTAATTTCAAATTCAATGTTTCGTTAGCTGGATTTGGATAAACTCTAACTTTTGAAAGCTCATTCTCATCAAAACTAGCTGTGTTTGATGGATCCTCTGCGCTCATTACTAAGCTAAACTGTGTGATTGGTGCACCTCCTTCAAGAACAACAGATGTATGAACAAATAATGGCATGGGCTGACTATTTAAGTCATAATACTCATACTGTGTTCGTTTAAGTGTTATATCTCCAAAATTCGGAACATTTTCTACTGTTGTAGAATCAACTAACTTGTATCTAATAACATTAGTATGATTTGCGCCGTCTGCTAAGATAAGTTCACCAGTTCCATCAACCTCGGTTGTAATCTCACCATTCGCATCATTTGATCCAAAACTATATGTAGCAGTACCAGAATAAGTGTCAGTTAAATTATCTGATAAATCAAACGGGTAATTATACTGAATTGCAGGATCGACATCGTATACAACCACAACTTGACCTATCGTAAGGTCTGAATAAACAAAACCGTGACCAGTTCTTTCAGTTGCTGAAGAAGAAGTGTAAGTAACTAAAAAGTTTTCAATGTCAAGCGCTACAGTTGAACTAGGATATTCAGCACCGTTTGTTGTACCCGCAGGGTCTATGGCTGTTAAATTACGGGACTCCCCGTTATAACCTCCGTAAGTGCTGTAATCCCATTGTGCATTCGCACCTGTTTCATTTTCAAAAGCAGGCGCCATACTATCGATGACATATAAAGTTGTTCCGTCCCCTACCTGAGGCTCATTAGTATCATCAAATTGAGCAAATGTAGTTACACCTGTAAATAAAGCTGCAACAAGTAGTAATTGTTTTTTCATAATCTTAAGGTTTAATTTTAAACAAATTTAAAAAAATATTAATCAATAGCTAAATTTTTATTTTATAGAACTATTGAACATTGCAAAATGATAAACGTTACCTTTGCACTCTTAAAACGGAAAAACATTGAAAAGGGTTGGTGATAAATTATTTAAAAGAATATCTTTTTGTGTTCTGAGCGTAGTTTTGCTTTTAACAATATTCTTAGGGTTTCAAGTTCCAAACACCAAGTTTGATTATAATTTTGAAGATTTTTTCCCTTCAAACGACTCTGAAACCGACTTTTTCTTTGCCCACAGAGCTTTATTTGAGTCAGATAATGATTTTATATTAATTGCAATAGAAAATGAAGGCGGTGTATTTGACAGTACTTTTTTAAGTGAAGTTAAATCATTTTCTAAAGAGATTGACAGTTTAGAGTTGGTTCAATTTACTAGAGATATTACTTCTGCTAAAGAGCAATTTATCTATTCGGGCGGAATGACTGGAAGTCGACCCTACATAAATCTAAAAGATGTCGATTTTAAACGTGATTCTGTCAATATTTTTCAAAACAAAGAACTCATCAATACACTTATCAATGAGAAAGCAAGTGCTGTTTCAGTATTTGTAAGACATGATGACTATTTGAATAAAAAAGACAGTGAAAAACTGGTTGGTCAAATCGAAAACATCTCACAAACTTATACTTTTGATAAAGTAAGAATATCAGGTAGATCTGTGGGTCAAATATTCTACATTAATACAATGACATCAGAGATGAGTGTTTTTGTTGGAATGAGTATGATTCTGGTAGTTCTTTTCCTACTTATCGCATTTCGATCTCTTTGGGGCTTAATTGTTCCTCTGTTAGTTATAGTTGCATCTATGATCTGGATTATAGGGTTTATGTCTTGGATTGAAGTTCCGATTAATATTTTGTTGACAATCTTGCCATCGATTATGTTTGTTGTTGCTATGTCAGACGTCATTCACTTAGTTTCTAAGTATTTTGAATTGATTAGAGAACAAAAGCCAAAATTCGAAGCAATAAAAACAGCTTTTAAAGAAATTGGTATTGCAACATTTTTAACTTCTTTTACTACTTCAGTTGGATTTTTCTCACTTATTTTTATTAATGTGAAGCCAATTCAAACCTTTGGCATATTTGTAGGGATAGGAGTATTGCTCGCTTTTATCATAACATTTAGCACGCTGCCATTTCTATTCTATTACACCAAAGTGCCTAAAGTTGCAAGAAATGAGGATAAGAATTTCTGGTTACCTGTAATGCGAAAAAGTTTTCTTTTCACTATTAAGAACAGAAAAATCATTCCATGGATTTCAGTATTTGTAATTGGTGTTTTTATTTATGGCTCAACACAAATAATTGCAAATAATTACCTCATGGATGATATGGATCCAGATACGAGTATTAAAAAGGACTTTGATTATATTGATGATGAATTTGGTGGTGTTCGTCCGTTTGAAATGGCTATTACACTTAAAGACACTTCTCGTTCTATTTGGGAACCAAGCATATTAAAGGAAATTGAACAAGTTGAAAAATATTTAACCGATCATTACGAAGTTGATATTAAAAACTCCTTAGCCCATTCAATAAGTATATTAAATCGCGCTAGTAACGCTGGAGATGTTGAATCTTTTGAAGTACCAACCTCTAAGAAGAAAATAAAACAATTTAAAAGAATGCTTAAAATTTCAAATCGGGGAAAGTACTTGAGGTCATTTCTAGATTCTACTGAGCAAATTACTAGAATTAACGGAAGTGTTCCCGACTGGGGGAACATAAAATCTAGTAAGAAAAATGATTCATTATATGTTTTTATCGAAAATAAAATTGATTCAGATATTCTCGACTTTCAAGTTACTGGGTCTGCACATTTATTGGATAAAAATATGAGTTATATGTCAAGCAGCCTCGTTAAAGGCCTCGCTTTTGCAATACTTATTGTAGCTATAATTATGGGGTTGCTTTACCGCTCTTTCAGAATGATTATCATTTCTATAATTCCAAATGTTATCCCGTTAATATTTATTGGTGGAATTATGGGCTTTTTTGATATTAATCTTAAAATAACCACAGCAATAGTATTTACAATTGCATTTGGAATTGCTGTTGATGACACTATTCACTTCCTGAGTAAATTTAAATTGGAGCTTAATAAAGGAAAGTCTGTTATATATGCATTAAAACGAACATATTTAAGCACTGGAAAAGCTATTGTACTTACATCATTAATTTTAATATCAGGATTCCTTCTATTACTAATGTCTAACTTTTTAGGTACTTTCTATTTAGGTCTAATGATTTGTATAACGCTTTTTGTAGCTATACTGGCAGACTTTTTTGTACTACCATTATTGCTGATCTATTTTTACAAAAAGAAGTAACTAAACTCAGAATGTGCAATAGAAAAGCTTATTCTTCCAAAAAACCTGAAAGAATTGCTTTTTTCACTAATCCAGATACATTTTTGACATCGAACTTAATAAAAAGGCTAGACCTATGATTTTCAACTGTTTTTTCTGTAACAAATAAAGTCTCAGCAATTTCTTTAATTGATTTTTCCTTTAGCGTTTCAGTGAGCACTTCTCGCTCTCTTTTGGTAAGTTGGATTTGATCAGTCTCATCCATAATACCTGCTTTCTTTTCTTCAAAAAGCTTTATAACTTCATCTGAAATAAATTTTTCACCACCAATCACTTTTGCAATGGCTTTTAATATTTTGGCAGACGATTCAGATTTACCAATAAAACCATGACAACCCATCCTCAATACATGATTTATATTATCAACTTCTTCAAAGGAAGAAACAACAATAATTTTTAAACCTTTATAATTTGACAAAATATCTTTAATAAAGAGGCGTGAATCATCTTGGCCTAATTTTAAATCTAAAAGAATTAAATCAATTTTATTTTTTTCTAAACAAGAAAAAATTTCCCATTTGTTATGGGCAGTAAAAAGAGTAAAGTTCTCTAGGTTAGTAGAAATAAGCTTTTGTAACCCTTCTACAATGATTTTATGGTCATCAGCTATTAAGATTGACTTCATAATTTTATTTTAAATAATAATGAATAAAAAATGTGCTTCCTTCGTTTATTTGGCTTTCAATTTCAAAATCTCCATCTATTAGGTTTATTCTCTTTTCAATTGAGCTTAAACCAATAGAGTCTGTTTTTGCCTTAGTATCAAATCCAACTCCATCGTCTTCAATTGTAATAGCTAAGCGTTCATCTTCTCTAACGATTTGTACATGTATTGAGTTGGCATTTGCGTGTTTAAATGCATTCTGTATGATTTCCTGTGTACACCGGTACAAAATAGACGCATCATTTACATTAAGATTCAGCTTTTCTGTAATATTTGTAAAAAAAGTTATTTTACTTTTACCATTCTGATTTAAATCTGTAAAATATCTTAAAGCCTCTACTAACCCTTTCTCTTCTAGCAACAAGGGAGATAAATTATGTGAAATTCTTCGTGTAATCAGATGAGCATTGTTAACTAATTTAAGAGCTTGATCGTCTATACCTTTAGTGTTCTCAAGCGCTATTCTTAGTGCTGTTAACTCAGCTGACAAGCCATCGTGTAATTCCGATGAGACCCTAATCCTTTCATTTTTTTCTCCATCCCTAATTGCCTGTAAAATGGATTTTTGTTGCTTATTTTTAATTAAATCCAACTGTTGCTGTTTAAACCTGAAAACTATTACACTTATAAGAATAATAAGTATCAACAGAGAAATAATAAAAATCACAATCCATCTTTGATTTTGAATCTTCAGCGCTTGCTCTTTATTTTCTGATTCTTTTAATAATAATTTATTTTTTGTTTCTACAAGCTCAAACTGTATTAGTAAACTGTCAATATAAGACTTACTCTGACTTTTTCGCTCTATTGATTTCACAGAATCTGAAAAAACACGATAATCATAAGCTTTTTTGTAATTCCCTACATTTGCAAAAGCCTTTGCTAACCCACTTTTAATTGAGTATAATGCAGACTTATTATCTGAGAATTCATGATAATTTTCGGCTTCTTCACCGTGTTTAATTGCACTTTCATAATCGCCTATATCATTATAAATATTTAATAATAAAGTGTTACCCGTTAATAAAAATTGTTTTAATCCATTTTTCTCAGCAATAGACAAAGATCTATGAACAAATGGAACAGCCTTTTTTAAATTACCTTTTTTATATTCTAACTCCCCTTTTGCGTAATTTAAAAGTGTTAATGCAAGTAAATCATTTTTTTTATTAGCTACTTTCTTACCCATATCAATATGAATTTCAGCGCTATCAAGATATCCAAGATTGTTTTCAGTTATAGCTAATACACCAACAATTCTAGAGTAGTACTCATGTTCGGGATACTTCCCTAACTCATCAAAGCAGTCAGCTGCATAATAATAAGCTTGCTGATGATCACCTAATGCAAGATACATATTTGCAATATTGCTAAAAATAATAGATTCACGTAGATAGTTTTCATTATCAGCATAAAGCTTTGCCGACTTTAAATAAGCATTAGCACTTGATTTATACTTTTTCTTTAAGGTTAAAATAACTCCTTTTAGATTGTAAAATTTTGCTAATTGATAAGAATTAATAGTTTGATTTTTAATTTGTTCGTCTACGATACTTAATGCCTCTTCAATGTTTCCATTTATGTAAAAATGTCGTGCAAAACTAAATTCTAATAAATCCTCTAATTCAGACTTTTTAGATTTACTATTCGTTAAAATAATATTTCGTATACTGTCTTTTCTTGCAGTGTTTAAATCTAATTCTTTTGCTCTTAAATCGTTTAATGCTTTAACGATTTCCAATGAATCTTTTGAATAATTGTCGCTTTCCTGACTATTGCAATTAAGTGGAAGCAAACTACTCATCACTGAAAATAAAACAAAGTGGATATAAGGAAGTTTATTCATTCTAACTAATTTTTTTGGTAATTCACTTATATAAAAACTAAAATAATTATTTTATCTCTAAAATTTTAACCTCAGTTCTTCTATTTTCTTGGTGTTGATTTTCGTTACATTCTATTCCATCACTACATTCATTAACGAGTTTAGACTCACCATATCCTTTGGCGACAATATTGTACTTTGGTATGCCTTTTTTAATTAGGTAGTCAACACAGCTTTGAGCTCGTTTTTGTGAGAGGTTTTGATTATACCCTTTAGTTCCTCTCGAATCAGTATGCGCACTCAATTCAATTTTAAGGTTATTTTCAATTAAAAACTCTGATAATTTATCCAAAGCGATTTTGCTCTCGTCTCGTAAAGTAGATTCATTTAAATCATAAAATATGTTTTCTAACTTAAACTTTTCTCCTTTATTTATTTTAGGTAACTCCAGATTTAACTCAACATATTTATCACTGTAATTGCCTGTTTTAAAAGCTGTTTCATCATCTATAAATCCCTTTTTAGATGCTCTTACCCAATAATTTTGATGACGATCCACATCGAGTTCAATAGATCCATTCTTATCTGCAAAAACGATGGTATCATGTTTCGTTTTTTGATTTAAAAAACTGATTTTTGATTCTGGAATAACCTGACGACTTTTCTTTTCGAGAACTTGTATTTTAACTGTTATTTTTGTTGGTAACAACGATAAATCTTTATGAATAGTAGTATCACTTCTAATCTCATTTGTAGAGAAATCTATTTTTTCATCTAACTCAAAAAATTCTTTTTGTGTTCTTAGTGCGTAATTTTGACTATGGTCTATCTCACATTCAAAATAACCATTCTCATCTGTTATGAGTTGTATAGTATCATTAGCATTATTAGTCATTAACAAAACTTTTTGATTTACCAATGACTCTTTAGGAGAGTACGCAGCATAGACATATCCTTTTAAAGTGATTTTTGGTGAAGTTCTTTCCCATGAAAAAATGCGATCGATAAAATCCCCTCGATCAGAAGAAAAATATCCGCTTTTTAATGACTCATCTACAATTAACCCAAAATCATCAGCTGCAGAGTTTATGCCAGCTCCAAGGTTAATAGGACGCGCACTTGAATTATTTAAATCCAATACAAAAACATCAAGTCCTCCAAGACCTAAATGTCCGTTTGAAGCAAAGTAAAGTTTATTATCAGCACTAACAAATGGGAACATCTCCTCACCTTCTGTATTCGCTTGCGTTAAATTTTCAGGTTTTCTCCATTCATTATTTTCATATTTAGAAAAATAAATATCAGTTTTACCAACGGCCCCTTCCCTATCAGAAACAAAATAAAGTGTATTTCCATCAGGCGAAAAACAGCCATGTCCTGTATTACTACTTTTCACATCGTGGGGAAACGGCTCTAGATCATTCCACTCTCCTTTAGCGTTCTTTTCACTTAAATACAGAGCTAGGTACCTAATTCCCTCTTTTTTTTCTTTGCCACTATAATTATGAGTAATAACCATCTTAGTTTCATCACTACTAAATGCGACTGGACCGTCATGTTTTCTTGAGAAAAACTGATTTGGTAATGCTTTCGGTTTTTTCCATTCACCATCCTTGTTTGTAGTATAAACAATGTTTGTGAAATTTGCATGATCCCAAGCATAATGTCCTGTAAGAAATCCTTTATGAATAGCTTTGGTAGTAAAAACGAGCCCTTCATTGTATATAAAAGGAGAAAAATCACCTTGACTTGAATTAAAAGGCATTTTTTTTACTTCATTTAGTGTCGAATCTGCATAGAAATTATCCAAATCAGTTCCTTTTGAAGCAATTAACATAAAAAACTTATTCTCTGGAAATAACTTTGAAGCACTTTGAGCAATTGTGATAGATTGCTGATATTGTTTAGTCATTCTAAGTTGATTTACATATTCCATATACTCATTTTCGTCAAGAGCTTCAAAATCTAACTTCAATAATGATCTGTAATATTTATTCGATTTCTTAAAATCAAAAATTTTACCATATGAAATAGCAGCACGTTTTATATTTTCTTTACTTCCTTTTTTCTTTTCTAAAAACTTATCAGCTAATTCAGCATAAATTGGTGCTGCATCGTAATATGCCAAATTATCATAATGCGTGTCAGCTAACTTTTGCTTAAGCTGTGCATTAAGTTGAAAACACGTTGCAAAAAGTATAAATATTAATGTATATCTCATTTTTAAAAATATCTAGGTGATGTAAATAAGTTCTTTTTTGACTGAATATCAATTTGTAACAACACTTCATGAGATCCACTTTGATAACTTGACAGTTTGTTTACTGGAAATTCAAAACCGTACCCAATATGTGCAATATTTTTATAATTGTAAACAAAATTTAATCCTACTGCTTCATGAAACCTGTAGAATGCACCTGCCCAAAATCGCTCATAGAGTAAGAAGTTTGAGTTAATATCAAAAGTTAACGGTGCGTTTGGGGTAACTTTAATTAATGTAGTGGGTTTAAATTTAATCACACTATTTATATCAAAAACTTTACCTGCACTTAGGAAAAAATGTCGTTTATTTAAAGCAGTCATTACGTTCTCATTATCCAAAGCTTTTGATTCAAGCAATCTAGGACTGGAAATACCTACATAATATCTATCTGAATAATAATAGATTCCACCACCTACATTTGCTTTCGTTGTAGAAATAGATTGGCCATAAAAAGGGTCGCTAACATCATGCGCAGCTAAATTCGAAAAGTCATAAGACATTACGTCCATACCAATAGAGAGCCCAAAGGCTAAACGATCGTTTTTTTCGTTCAAACGTATTCCAGAACTCACATTATAATATGCAGCAGTTCTTTGTCTAGATCCAACTTGATCATTCACTAAATTCAATCCCATACCTAACGCTTGCCCCACTACAGGAGTATGAACTGATACAAACTGAGTGTTTGGTGCACCTTCAAAATTCACCCATTGAAATCTAGCAATAGAGATTATACTCAGTGCGTTTTTACTTCCAGCATAAGCAGGATTATAATACAACGGATTATAATTGTATAGAGAAAGTTGTTCGTCCTGCTGACTATAAGTTCTATGAGAAAATAACATCACAAAAGAAAGGACTGTGACGAGGCTTATTATATTTTTGAATCTTAAAATCATACCTACTAATATTGTAATTCGATGTATCCTTTAAATGGATCAGTAACACCATCATTTAGCTTTACTACGTAAAAATATGTACCGCTGGGTACTAGTCCAGAATCACCTCCTATCTTCAAGCCACGGTTCACTTGTCCTTCCCAGTCATTTTCATAAGGAGAAGCAGAAAAGACAAGGTTTCCCCATCTGTTATAAACTAAAACTTCCGCATCAGGATAATTGGTGATTCCAGTTATAACCCAAAAATCATTCATATTATCTTCATTAGGTGTAACTAATTCTGGAATAAATAAACAATCAGAAGTCATAATAACTTCTACTTCAACAGAATCTTCACCTGAGCAACCGAATTCATTTGTCCCTTCTACAATATAAACTCCACCTTGATTTAAAGAGATATTCTCTATCATTATATTCTGTCCAGATTCTGAAAAATTCCCTGGCCCTGACCAATCATAATCTGTTGCTCCTGTTGCTGTAAGTTGAAGCGTTTCTCCTGGACATAAAACTGTATCACCTGCAGATATTTCAACATCATTAAAGTCAGAAACTAAAAGGTTTATTGAGTCTTCGTCTTCACAGCCATTTTCATCGACAACAGTTAATAAATAAGTACCTTCATTCTCAAAATTGAAATTGGCAATTACAGGGTTTTGTTGAGATGAGTTAAAATTATTAGGTCCTGTCCATGTGAAAGCATCCCCACCTGAGCCATATAAAAATCCTACTGAACCTTCACAAAACGTTTCTTGTGAATCACTATTTGCTGCTGCATCAGCTTCAGGTAGTGCAACAACTTCAACAAAAGTAGAGTCAACAGATGAGCAGTTATTCCCATCCACTCCAGTTAAAACATACCAACCTGAAGAAGTAACTGAGGTATTATTCACATCTACTGGAGACCCAACAGCATTAAACCCATTTGGCCCCGACCATTCATATGATGATGCTCCGCTAGCAGTAAGCTCAACAGAAGAGTTAGCACATACTACATCCCCTTCACTATCTGATGAAACAATTAAGTCTGGAAGAGAATTGACTGAAATTATTTCACAAGTTGAAGGGCTTGTACAATTTGCAACTGTTGCTACTGCACAATAATTACCACTTGTATTTTGATCTAAAGTAATAGAAAATGTATCATCTGTAGAAACAAACCCATTAGGTCCAGACCAGTCAAATGTTGCTGAAGCATCAGCGGATGAAACAGTAAATTCAACAGTATCTCCTTCACACCCTTCGTTTGAACTAACAGTAACATCTGGTGCATCTGGTGCACCGGGGTTCGCAACACTAAAAGGCCCGAAATCTTCTGAACAACTATTTCCATCAGTTATTTCAAGACTATATAATCCAGCTGGAATATTATTTAAATCAAGACTTGTTCCTACTACTGTTCCGCTTCCATTTGTCCATGAATAAGTATAATTGGGTGTTCCCGAAACAACTCCTCCTGTTAAATCTCCATTTGAAACACCGCAATCAGCATCAGTTGATGAAGGGTTGGTGGTTAATGTAGGTAATTGATTTACGTTAACATCAACTTGATCCGAGCTTTCACACCCATCAGTCGTTCCTGTTACTGTATAAGTAGTTGTTGTGGATGGAGAAACAGTTATACTCTGCGTTAGCTGACCTGTATTCCATTCGTAAGAATCTGCACCATTTGCAGTAATAGTAACTGACTCCCCTTCACAAATTGTAGTTGAATTACCTGTTGAAAAAGAGATGTTAGGTAATGGTTTAACTTCAACTTCAACATCGAGCATCTGTTTATAATCACAGAGACCTGTAACCTCACAAACATAAGTAGTTGTAGCTCCTGGCGAAACAGTTACACTTTGAGTCGTTGCTCCATTATGTTGCCATTCGTAACTTGTCGCGTCAGAAGGTGCAGTCAATGTAGTTGTTTCACCAAAACAAATTGAGGGTACATCAGGAATATCAGGAAATTGGACACCTGAATTAGCACTAATTGTATAACTACAAATATCTCCTGCATAACCATCAACCATTAAATAATAATCATTTCCAACAGTTAGGTTGTTAGCAGTTATTGTAAATCCAGTGCTATTCTCTTCAAAATTTGAAACAGGTACGAAATTGGTACAATTATTTGCATCAAAAATTTGCATTTGAATCCCTCCATTTGGGTAGTTTCCAATCCAACAATCAATGACCGAAACATTTAGTACTGCTGTTATATCTGAAGCGGTAAAAGAAATCCAAGAGTTATTATCAATTCTCACGTCGTAATTAGTGGAACCGCTACCCCATGGCCCACCTTGTCCAAAAATACCACCAGTATTCGTCCCTGGGGTATAAGTATAAGCTGGAGGATCATTTTCTTCAGCGTTTCCCCTCATATTACTCGGACGTGTATCTGTAAAAGCAGCACTTGTTGATGCACTGTAACCATTAATATCGCAAATATAAAGAGCATCAACACAATCGTCGTTCACAGCAGTATTCACACAAAAGCCAAAATCTCCTTGATTTGTACCAAATCCCCAATACCTTAAATACAAAGTATCTCCTGGGTTTAAATTACTTTCTGTAATCATAGGGAGCAAATCATGAGAAGATCCAGGATAATTTGTATAATCATCTGCACAAGCAATTTGTGTCATGTTACTACAATCACCAGAATAAAGTGCCATAACTCCATCGGTTAGTGCACCTGATCCTAGATTGGGTTCTGCTGTAATATTTATATTCCCAGTTGAAGGCACAACTATTTGAAACCAAACGTCAGCTGTTCCAGATGTAAATCCCCCAATTTGAGCTCCACTACCTCCAGCACAATTAGAAGGATCTGGTATTCCTGCATCACTTGTTGTGGTTGCTCCACTATTATTAAAAGTAGCATAATTACAGGTGGAAGTAACTGGTGGCATCAATATAGCGTCACAAGGGTCGTCATTTGTAGGTGATGGAGTTGGTGTACCCACTACACAAACATCAAAATCACCAGTAGTTCCTGTATAGTAATCATATACACGAAAATAGTACGTTTCTCCTGGAGTTAACCCAACTGCATTAATCTCTTCTTGATCTCCAGTAAAAGTATTGTCCATACATGATAGAGAATTTAACGAACTACAATTATCCTCATATAATTGAACAACCAAATCCATTGAAGAAGTTGGATCAACGATAATATCTTGAACAGAATTAGTTGCAACAAAACTAAACCAAACATCGTCATCTGCATTTCCAGAGCAACCTGCAATAGAATTTGTAGCTCCATCAGTTGTAAATGATTGTGGGTTACATGTGTTTTCAACATTTAAAGCAATCGCCCCACTGCAATCATCATTTGATGGTGGTGGAGAAGGCGTTGTAACACAAATAGTGAAATCCCCAGTACCAGCACCAGCCCCCCAATGATAAACTCGAACTTTATATGTTTCTCCAGGTATAAAATTCGAATAATTAAAAGTCTCATCTATCCCTGTAGCATAATTATCTTGACAACCTAAAGAAATCAAGCTATTACAAGTACTGGAGAAAACCTGAACAACAGGATCATAACCACCACTAGCACCCACTTGAATTTGGTGAGAAGCAGAAGTTGCAACAAATTCATACCAAACATCATCATCTGCATTTCCAGAACAACCAGTTATCGTTTGTGTTGCTCCTGTAGAAGTTCCTGCTGTTGGAGTGCTACAGTTGGCTGTTACACTTAAAGCAGGAGAAAACGAACATCCATCAGATTGACCTATAATGGTATTTGCTATAAGTACTGAAATAACTACATGAGTTATCTTAAGTAATCGTATCATAAAGTATTTATTTAGTAGTTAGCTCCTTAAACCTTATAGGAGACAAATCATTCTCGATTAGTACTGCTTTAATTTTAGTTGGTTTAAAAGGGTAAGGGTTTGTTTTATCTTTAAAATTTGTTGTATAAATTAAAAACTCACCTGCATTCTTTTCAGGTTTATAGCGGCCTTTTACTGCTTCTACACCCTCTAAATTTGTTAGTTGTTTAGCTATGTTATCGACCTTTATTGAGTCTGTCTCTCCAGTAAAACTGTAACTATAGTTTTGGGCAAGTAGTAAGTTAGAAGCTCCAAGAACTAAAACGAATAGTAATTTTCTCATCGTTGTGATTGATAGTGTTAAAAAATAAACCAATTAAACACAAAATAAAGAAAAAAAAAGGGTTCTACATAATTTTACTTAGATTAAGGCATTAAATAATTGTCAAATAATAGTCAGAAAGTCAATTATTTGACACTTTTACCAAAGAATAATCGCCCCAGATTAAGTGTTATCAAGCCACATTGAACTTTAATGTGATTTTGAAATTTTTGTTATCATTTTTCACGTTAAAGTTCACTATTATCTGAAATAAATTGAAACCCCTCGCAATGCTACCAATGACGTATTTTTACTACGTGTTGATAATCAATGTTTTAATGAGTTTTATTCTGCCATACTCAAAAAGATTCCTCACTCGATTATTAGTGACGAGTGACATAGTGACGTCATCTCGTCGAACGAGATTTAGTGACGAATTTACCGAATCCGTCGGCACTTTGTGTAGGGCATGTATTGCGTGATTTTAATATCAAGTAGGTACGAAAGGCTTGATATTAAAATCTAGAAATCAAACTAATTATTCTCTAACACGTACGTCAATACCTTTTCCATTAAGTGTACACGGTCTTTGCCATACACATTATGTTCATGCATTGGATAAGGGAAAAAATCAACTTGTTTTCCAAGAGATACAAACTTTTTAATTAATGCAAGGTTGTGCTGCATCACTACAACATTGTCGGATGTACCGTGAATTAATAGTAAATCACCTTCTAGTTTATCAGCATTTTCAATTAAGCTTGAAGTCTTATACCCGTCCTCATTATCTTGTGGCCGATCCATATAACGTTCTCCATACATGATTTCGTAGTATTTCCAATCTGTTACTGGTCCACCTGCAACGCCGACTTTAAATACATCTGCTGCTTTTGTCATCATTGTACCTGTCATAAAACCACCAAAACTCCAACCGTGTACAGCAAATCGATCTTGATCTACGAAAGGAAGTGTCTTTAAATACTCTACTCCTCGAAGTTGGTCCTCAAGTTCTAATGTTCCTAATTGACGATGTATTCCATGTTCAAAATAAACTCCGCGATTACCAGATCCTCTATTGTCGAGTGTAAAAACTAAATATCCTTGATTTGCCATCCAATGCATCCATAGACTTCCTCCATCTAACCAACTATTCGTAATCAGCTGAGCATGTGGCCCTCCATAAACATAAAATAAAACGGGATATTTCTTATTAGGATCAAAATCTTTAGGTTTTATTAATCTTGTATAAAGTTTTAGTCCGTCTTCCGTTTCTATTGCTTTAACTTCAGCTTCCGACAAATGGTAATCTGCTAATGGGTTACCTGCCTCAATCAACTTATTAACGATCTTACCTTTCGCATTTCTAATCACTGTTATGCCTGGAGTATCATGTGATGAATAAGCATCAAATATATGGTTATTTGTTTCTTGAATTTTGATTTGATGTGTTCCCTCTTCTGGTGTAATAAGCGATTGTTTTCCTTTTAAGTCTACCTTAAAAAGCAAAGTATTTAACGGGTTCTTACCTGTAGCTGTAAAGAATATTTCTCCCTTAGTATTGCTCGTTAATATATCTTTTAACACAAACCTGTTCTCTGTCAGTTGCTTTATTAGTTTCCCCTCAATATCGTAAAGGTAAAGATTATCAAAACCGTCTCTTTCACTTACCCAAACGAATTGATCTGAGTCATCGGATAGAAAAAATACAGGACGTTCAGGTTCCACCCATGTTTCTTTTTTCTCTTCAAAAAGTGTTTTTATAAACTCGCCCTTTGAGTTATACTTTTGAAGCCACATATGATTCTGGTCTCGATTTACTTCAGCAAGTAATATAAATTTTCCATCGGGTGTCCAACTTAGGTTTGTCAAGTAGCTTTCTTCTCCAGATCGCGTTTCTATATAAAATGTCTTCTTAGATTCAACACTATAAACACCAACTTTAGCCTTTTCACTTGGTTGTCCAGCCATTGGATATTTAATCGAGTTTAATTTCCCAGGATATTCATTTATGTCTAAGAGCGGATAATCGTGTACTTTTGTTTCATCTTTTTGATAGAAAGCTAATTTTTCAGCTTTTGGCGACCAAAATAGTCCACCAGAAATTCCAAATTCGCTTCTTGCAATTGCCTGACCTGAAACAATATTTTTATCTTCAAAATCAGTTATTGTTACTTCATCACCATTAAAATTTGCGTATTGAATATTATTATCGACTGTATATACAATTTGTCCTGACTCAGGATCTAGCTCAATATTTTCAGCATTGTCTTTTAGTTGGACTTTTTCTCCAGATTTATTTTTATAATCAAATAATATAACCTGATTTTTATAGGTCAGATAGAATGATGTTTTGTTTTTCCACTTAAACCCTGAAAAATATTGAAACTTAACATCGAGTGTTTCATTTACATCTTTAATTGTAAGTATTGTATCAGCCTTTTTTTCTTTAACATTCGCATACATTAAATTCGTGTAGCTTTCTAAGTATGAATAATCATCAGTATCAGGCACCCAATTAAAATTAAATATACTTTTTGGTTTAAATTGTTGGTATTGACCCATAACGGCTTCCTCTAGGGTGAGATTCTTTTGAGCATAAATACCGATCAAGAAAGTTGTTGCTAAAGCAGAAAGAAAAATTTTCATAGATTTAATTTTAATATAACTTGCAAATTGCTCTCCAAAAATAGCATATTATTATATGCATATCCGCTTGTTTACCCAATTTTCTTTAGAGAATAAAAATGCAGGCTTCTTCGCTAATATCTTCAAAAACCAAAAAACCCATCAATCACCACTACTTATTGAGGTTTCGCTTCCCCCTTTGGAGTGTGATTACCCAGAAAGAGGGATGGATCTTTTTGTGAGATTTTCAATTACTAAGTTAAATCCATCTAAATGTCTGTAATTAAATTTAAAAGCTATTTCATTTAGATACTCCTGCATGTATTTATATGATATTTTATGATATGTCCCAATAACTGCTCTTTTTACAATTGACCAAAATCCTTCAATTCTACTCATATTGTACTGATTAATAGCCATAACTTTTATGCTATGATTTAAGACTATGTGATTATCATAATATCTTGAAAGGCCATTATAACCACCAAAACCATCAGTAATGACAATGCTTTGTTGCGCTATAAAGTCGTTTAATATTGGTTTAATGTGTTCCCCATTGGCTTTTTCTAACACTCTCAATACAACTTTTCCGTCTCTTTGATACATCCCAAGAACAGGTGTTTTATGTTGCATTCCTGTCTTATGGAACTTTTTATGTGTTTTTGTTCGATTCATTTTCTCTAATGATCCTCCAACATAAGTCTCATCAATTTCTACAATTCCTTTCAGAAAACTTGATTCTTCCATAGCTAATCTTATTCTGCGTTGTAAATACCATGCTGTATCTTTATTGATGGTTAAATGTCGCGCTAGCTGAAGAGATGAAATACCTTTTTTAGCTCCTAATATTAAATGGATAGCGATAAACCATTTTTGAAGAGGCAGTTTAGAAGCCTCGAAGATAGTGCCAACTAGCACGCTAAAGCTTCTATTACAACTTCTGCATTTGTGTCTGCATTCCTTTTCAACTTTTGTAGTGGTTTTCGAGTTACAGTATGGACATATAGGTTCATTTGACCAACGTATTCTCTCCAAGTGTTTTATACAAGCTGATTTACTATTATACTCATTTGCGATTTTTATTATTTCCATGACCTTTTTTCCAACAAAGAAAGGATCACAGAACATAATCTATTTACGTTTTCCCTTTAGATGGGTAATCACACTCCAAAGGGGGAGAGACAAAGGACTAGCCTTTTTCCGTAGTAGAAATCAATCTTGGGTAAACAAACGGATAAGCAATTATTATTACAAATAAGAGAGTACCTAAAAATTAAGGCATTCTCTTCTCTTAAAAAAGCAAAGTATATAAATCAAAAAAAGCGTTCCTAAAAAGAAACGCTTCTAAAAAATTATAGTTTAGTTTATCCACCAAAATCATCAAACGATACGTTTTCAGGAGGCACGCCCCACTGGTCACACATATTTAATACTGCTTGATTCATTAATGGAGGTCCACAGAAATAAAATTCTATTTCTTCGGGTTCATCGTGTTTTGACAAGTATTGATCAATCACAGCTTGGTGAACAAAACCTAGAAATCCATCTCCTTTTTCATCGTAAATGTCTTTTTTCTCAACCCAGTTATCTTCTGGTAAAGGTTCTGATAAAACCATGTAGAATTTAAAATTCGGGAAATCTCGTTCTAATGAACGGAAGTGTTCAATATAGAACAACTCAGCTTTCGAACGACCACCGTACCAGTAAGAAACTTTTCTATCTGTTTTGATTGTCTTAAACAACTCATACAAGTGAGATCTCATTGGTGCCATTCCAGCACCACCACCGATATAAAGCATTTCTGAGTCACTGTCTTCATTGATAAAGAATTCACCGTAAGGTCCTGAAATTATTACTTTATCACCTTTCTTTTGATTAAAGATGTAAGAAGAAGCAATACCAGGATTCACTTTCATCCAATCACCCGCTTTACGGTCGAAAGGAGGAGTTGCAATACGTACATTCAACATAATTCTACGTCCTTCTGCAGGGTATGAAGCCATTGAGTAAGCACGAACAGTATCTTCTGTGTTTGTCATTTTTAATGGCCACAATTTAAATTTATCCCATTCAGGCTTAAATTTATCTGGCTCACCTTTGTGATCTTCAGGATGTGCAGTAATATCCATATCCTTAAAGTCAACTACACAAGGAGGAACACGAATCTGGATATAACCTCCAGCTTTGTAATCCATATCTTCTGGAATCTGAACGATAAACTCTTTAATAAATGAGGCTACATTGTAGTTTGAAACAACTTCTGCTTCCCATTCTTTAATCCCCATAACTTCTTCAGGAAGTTCAAGCTTCATGTTTTCTTTCACTTTCACTTGACAACCTAAACGGTAATTCTCTTTGATTTCTTTACGAGAAAAATGTGGCTCTTCTGTTGGTAAAATACTTCCGCCACCTTCGTGAACTTGGCAAATACATTGGATACATGTACCACCACCTCCACAAGCAGAAGGTAAATAAATACCATTATTGCTCAAAGTAGTTAATAAAGTGTCTCCACCGTTGACTTCAAGTTCTTTTTCACCATTAATTGTGATCTTTAACTTTCCAGATGGTGATAGTTTCGCTTTAACGAATAGTAACATTCCCACCAATACTAAAATAACGGCAAGAAAGAAAATTACTGTAATTATAATTGATAAGCCCATTTTACTCCTGTATTTTATCATTAATAACTTGAGAAGTTTCAACAACTTCTGCTTTCTCATCTTTGTCACCACCGTACTTGATTCCCATGAAACTCATGAAAGCAATCCCCATCAAACCAGTGATGATAAAAGTAATTCCGAGCCCTCTAAGCGCTGGTGGAACATTTGAGTATTTAATTTTTTCGCGAATTGCGGCTATAGAAACAATAGCTAAAAACCAGCCAATTCCGGAGCCAATACCAAAGGCAGTTGCATCTACTATTGTAGAATACTGACGATCTTGCATAAACAATGCTCCACCGAGAATTGAACAGTTTACTGCAATTAAAGGGAGGAAAATTCCAAGTGCTCCATAAAGTGCTGGAGCGAATTTTTCAACTAGCATTTCAACCAATTGTACCATTGATGCAATCACTGCAATAAACATGATAAAGGATAAAAAACCTAAATCAATTGTATTTTCACCTCCTTTACCATAAGCTGGGTTTAACCATTCTAATGCTCCTTCTTTTAGAACATAGTTTTCTAACAAATAGTTTATAGGAACTGTAATCCCCAATACGAAAATAACTGCAGCTCCAAGTCCGACACCCGTTTTTACGGTTTTAGATACTGCAAGGTAAGAGCACATTCCCAAAAAATATGCGAATATCATATTTTCAGAGAAAATTGCTTTTACAAATATGTCTAGTGTACTTTCCATAATACTTATTTCTAAATTCTAATATTAATTCTCTTCAACTAAGTCTGTGTTCTTAGACCGTTGAACCCAAATAATAATACCAACCACGATTAAAGCCATCGGAGGAAGAATCATCATATTGTTGTTCATGTAACCCATTTCGTACAAACCAGATTCTTCACCAGGTAAATTACTTCCGAATATTTCGTATCCCCAAATTTTACCAGATCCAAAGACTTCTCTTGCTAAAGCCACAACAATAAGTATCCAAGCATATCCAAGTGCGTTACCAATCGCATCTAAAATAGAAGGGAAAGGTTTGTTACTCATTGCGAATGCTTCAAAACGACCCATAATTATACAGTTGGTAATGATTAAACCAACGAATACGGAGAGTTTTTCCGATACATCAGGAACAAATGCCTGAAGCAACTCGTTCACTATAATCACCAGAGAGGCTACAACAACTAGCTGCACGATAATCCGTACTCTAGATGGAATTAAGTTTCTCAGAAGAGAAATAATCAAGTTTCCAAATATCATCACGAAGATTACGGAAACAGACATCCAGAATGCTTGCTCTACTTGAACAGTAATTGCAAGTGCCGAACATATTCCAAGAACCTGAATTGTAATTGGGTTGTTATCACCCAACGGCTCAGTTATCAATCTTTTATTCTTTTTAGAGAATAATGACTCCTTAGGAGCTTTTACATTTTCTGCGCTATCACTCATTGCTCTAATTATTTCTTACTAAAATATTTTTGGTAAACTTTCATTGTGCGATTCACCATTTCTTCTACACCTTTTGAAGTAATCGTACCACCAGTGATACCATCTACTTTTTGGTCTTCAGTACCTGTTCCATTTTGAACAACTTTAATTTCAGCGAAACCACCATCTTTACTGATTTTTTCGTCTTCAAATTGATCTTCAAAGAAACTTTGTTTGATTTCAGCACCAAGTCCTGGAGTTTCCCCTTTATGATCAAAAGATGCACCAACAATCGTTTGGTAATCTTCAGCTAAAGCGATATAACCCCAAATTGGCCCCCAAAGTCCTTTTCCTACTACAGGTAAAACAAATACTTTTTCACCGTCTTTTTCAGCCTCAAAAATTGGATATAATCGATCTTTTTTCTTAATTTTTTTATCTCTAAATTGGTTTTGAATATCTAATTTAATAGCTGTTTTTTCTTCAGGCAAACCTTCTTGTACTTCTCCTTCAGAAGAAATCACATAGCTATCTTTTATGTAATCTTTATATAGTTTTTCACCATTTTTACGATTAGAATCTACACCTAATGCAGATAGAATATCCATTTTCTTTTTCACAGCTACATTCGCTTCGATTCTAGGCTTTAATCCTATAGCCAAAGAGGAAAGAATAACTCCAACCACAATCACTAATGCGATAGAGAAACCAAAGGTATAAGCGTTACCGTCTTTATTAATTGCCATAATTATGCAGTTTTTAATCGTTTTTGTCGTCTTTTAATATTTGCTTGAACCACATAGTGATCAATCAAAGGAGCCATTACATTCATAAATAAGATTGCCAACATTACTCCTTCAGGGTAAGCGGGGTTTAAAACGCGAATTAAAACAGCTAAACCACCACCGAGAAATCCGTACCAGTACTTACCATACCTCGTCTGGGAGGCTGTTACTGGATCTGTAGCCATAAACACAGCTCCAAATGCAAAACCACCAATGATTAAATGATAATATGCATCCATTTCCATATAAGCATTAGCACCTATTCCATTCATCAATAAACCAAATGCAAAACCACCTGCAAAGAATGAAAGAATAATTCTCCACGAAGCAACACCTGTAAATAATAAAATACCAGCTCCAATTAATACCGCTAAAGTGGATGTTTCACCGATAGAACCTGGAATCATACCAATAAAAGCGTGAATTGGATCGTATGCCGCTTGAAACTTGTCTAAAAGTGCACCGCTACCTGCAGAGGCTGATATAGCCTCGCCTGCGACCGACGGCGAATCCCCGACAAATGTTGCTAAATCACCTAAAGCTGTAGCTCCAGAAGAACCATCTGGCATTAAACCGTCATTATTAGCCATTACTTCATTCGTTCCCGACTTCCACACTTTATCTCCTGACATTGCTGTAGGATATGCAAAGAAAAGGAACGCTCTAGCTGTTAATGCAACATTTAATATGTTCATTCCAGTACCACCAAATACTTCTTTACCAATTACCACGGCAAAAATAGTTGCAACTGCTACCATCCATAATGGAACATCTGCTGGCATTACCAGTGGGATTAAAAGACCTGAGACCAAGAACCCTTCATGTAACCCGTGACCTTTAATGAAGCCAAATATAAATTCAGCGCCAAGTCCAGCTGCATAAGAAACAATTACAATTGGTAAGACTTGAATTAACCCGTAGATTACTTTATCTCCAAACCCAGTTAAATAATCCGTATAAGATCCATATTGTTCTGGATTTAAATAAGATTGAAGTTCATAATGCCAATGTCCAGTATTATAAATTCCAAAAAGTAAACATGGAACCAAAGCGATGATTACCATAAACATCGTACGTTTCAAATCTACCCCGTCTCTTATGTGAGACCCAGATTTTGTAACGTGTTTTGGCGTAAACAAAAAGGTTGAAAGAGTCTCATAAAGTGGATACATTTTCTCCCACTTTCCGCCCTTTTCAAACTTGGGGTCTAGATTGTGAATTATTTTTTTTAATGCTTTCAATTTCCTTAACTTTTATAATTAAACACTATTACATTACTTCTTCGTTAATCACATCTAACCCTTCTCGGACTATATCCTGAATATTAATCTTAGATGTACAAACATATTCGCACAATGCAAAATCTTCAGGTGCAATTTCATAAATACCTAATTGCTCCATTGCATCAATATCTTTTACCATGATCGATTTAATCAATTGCATTGGAAGAATATCAAAAGGAAGCACTTTTTCCATTTCACCTGTCACAACAAAACCGCGTTCTTCACCATTCATATTGGTGTCCAAACGGAATTTCTTTTTCCCCATCAACCAAGTTGGGAACAGCCTGTGACTTGAATATTTATCAAAACCAGGGCCTAACCAACCTTTCGTTAAAAAGAATTTGTAATCATCTCCTTCAGGCAGTACTGTAACTTGACCATCGTAGAATCCTAAAAATCCATCTGATGCAATTTTAGTACCTGTCAATGCATTACCACTAATAACCCTAACATTGTCAGAAGTTAAGTTTGGCTGTACTATTTCTGTTAGTTGAGCACCTATTATTGTACGATAATATTTGCGTCCTTTTGCTTCTGAACCAGTTAAAGCAACAATTCGAGTAGGATCAAATTTTCCTTCGGCAAAAAACTTACCAATCGTTACAACGTCTTGAGGATTTATAGTAAATACTGTTTGTCCTCTATCAATAGGGTCAAAATGGTGAATTTGCGTTCCCACATTACCTGCAGGGTGCTTACCACTTATTTTATTTATTTGAACATTTTTTGCGTTTTGGAACGCTTTGTCTGCTGGTACTTTTCCATTTAAAGTTAAATGAACTTTACCTTCTGTCAATCGCGACAACGCATTTAATCCATGCTGAAAATCTTGATCCTGACCGTGTAAAACGAAATCATAATCAGGAGCCAAAGGTGATGAATCAAAAGCAGAAATAAATATCGCTTTGGGTTTTACAGCAGGGTTCGCTATAATATCCAAAGGACGTTGTTTTAAAAATGGCCAAAGACCATTTTCCAACATAACTTTTTTTACCTCATCTCCAGAAAGACTACTTGGGTCTATTGGATCAACAGTTACTACATCGTCCGAACCATCGGCTTTGATTCTTACTTCAAGAATTTTTCGCTTTTCTCCGCGAACAATCTCTTCTAAAGTACCACTGATTGGTGAAACGAATTTTACATCGTTGTTGTATTTATCAAAAAATACAACTTCTCCTCTTTTTATTTTTTCACCTGGTTTTAGCACGACTTTTGGTACTAAACCATGGAAATCTGAGGGTTTGAGAGCAACCATAGCAGGTGCTTTAACATCTGCTTTAACTTTGTCTGCTTCTCCGAGCAATTTAATATCAAGCCCTTTCTTAAGTCTAACCGCCTTTGACATGTTCTATAGACATTTATTTTGATTGACAAAAATATAAATTTGTTGGAGTTTAAAACACCCTTTTTTGTGTTAAGATGATGCTTTTGTTAATTTAGAACAATTCTAAATAGTCAACATCTTTTTAATGAGCAATATAAAAGATTTTTTCAAATAAAAAAGGTAAAACATCTTTAATTAAGAGGCTTATAAAAATATCTTTTATATATTTACTGT
>JBBEBO010000079.1:0-4695 GCA_040882265.1 Brumimicrobium sp.
GTGTAGGGATGCGTGACAACGTGTAGGTAGGCACGGCCGTGCATCCCTACACGTTCCTATAAAATCAACATCTAATGATTGAGAAAACCATACCCCACCTCATCCAAAAACAATCCTTTTGCAGGCACAGAAACACCAGCACGCGATCTGTCTTTGGCTTCTAAGATCTCAGTAATTGCCTCAGCTTGGATTTGTCCTTGCCCGACTTCCAATAATGTCCCGACGACAGCTCGCACCATATTTCTCAAAAAACGATTGGCAGTAATTTCAAAAACGATTTGATTGTTTTCAGTTGGACGCCATTGCGCTTTGGTTAAATGACAGATGTTGGTAAACACATCTGTATGTAGCTTTGAAAACGAAGTAAAGTCCTTTTCACCAATCAATAATTTCGCGGCTTGATTCATTTTATCAAGATCCAAGGCGTATGGGAAACAATAACTGTACTGCTCAACAAAAGGATTCTTTGATGTGTGTATGAAGTACTTGTAAGACCTAAAGTCCGCATCAAAACGCGCGTGGCTATCAGTTTGAACAGGAAGTATGTTAAAAATAACGATGGAAGATGGCAGCATTTTATTGAGCTTGTAGATCAATTCTTTTAGGTCAAGGTCTTTGGGTAAATCTACATGAAAATAGAATTGGTTCGCATGTACACCAGCATCTGTTCTTCCGCAACCAAGAATAGGAACCGCCGTATTTTTAAAGCGTCTTGACAGCATCAGCTCAATCGTTTGCTGAACAGTGTCCGCATTTGGCTGACGTTGCCATCCACTAAAATTCGTGCCGTCATACGCACACTCAAAAAAATACCTTTGCTCCATGAGAAACAAAGGTACGCAAATCTTGATGTTTATTTTTAGATTTTAAGATATTGAGACAGGTCTTTTAGCGATGAGAAGGAGTGACTAGTGACGTCATCTCGCTTTGCGAGACTTAGTGACGAATGCGTAGATCGTGATTAATGGTTGAAATTTATTACAACCCCAACACCCAACTCATTCGTCACTAAGAATGGCTCGCCCATTCGATGTCACTCGTCACTCATTCACCTCACTTTAGTAGACTCATATCATGAACCAACAAAGATTTCCGCTCCAAATGGATCAATCCTTCTTGTTTTAACTCGTTGAGAAGTGTTGTTATTTTTTGTCTTGAAATCGCTGTAATATTTGCAATTTCCTGATGGGTTAAGCGGTGTTTGATTAGCATTTCATGACCAACAGGCATACCAAAGTCTTCAGAAAGTTCATTTATGAATTCTATCAAGCGAGTTCTAGCGTCTTTAAACATTATCGACTCCAAACGGGCATCAATTCTCTTATAATTCGCTATTACTCCTAGAATCAACCTTTCTTTCAAAATTGGGTGACTCTCAACAGCTTTATTGAAGTTAGCGTAAGTCATCGAACAAACTACAGTATCGTGATCCATAACTTGAGCATAATCATTTCTTACTTCACCATGATTTTTATCGATCACATTTAATTCACCAAATGGCTCACCTTCAACAACTATTCGCTTGATACACTCCTTCCCATTTGTTGCATTTTTACCTATTTTTACTCGCCCAGAAACCACAAAAAAAATATCCGCTGAAGGTTCTCCATCTTCAAAAACGAACTGACTTTTCTTATAACTTTTTGTTTCAACCAACTCTACAAACTGAACCTTTTCTTCGTAAGGTATACCTTCCAATAAGTTTATTGCATCTACATGCCATAATTTAGTAATTTCTGTTGCCATAGTATAATTGTTTTAGCTTTAATGGTATAAAACTCAACATGCGTTAACTCTTTTATAAACAATGTAGTCTCAAAAAAGTTCAATTTCGTTACAAAAATCATAGAAAAAGCCTAGAGACATAATTAAATTATTTTTCAACATCTTTAAGTTTCACATGCACAAACGAAAAAAATTAAATCTTGAAAAGAGCAGATTACATTAACCCGAAGTCTTGGAATTCATGTTAAAGTTGCATTGCTTCAAAACTATCTTCATCAACAAATTTCCACTTCGCATTATTCGAGTGAATTTTAGAAAGGTATTCTTGTTCTTTTTGTCCTTTAGTAGGTATCAATATCGCTTTATTTCCAGTTTCCAAAAGATCCATCAACGTTGAATAACCAGACCTACTAATAACCGTTTTACTCTTTAAAAGCACTTCTAGAAAGTCTTCATGTGAAGGAGCGTATATAAATGAAATGTTTTCGGGTAGATCAAAAAAAAGATTTTCGCATTTAATCGGTGATATAATAGCGCACGTTCCTTGAATAAGTTTGAATTTTTCTACTAATAATGATATAAACTTTTCTAGATAAGGCGATGGACCAGATGCCAATCCAAGATACTTGTATTTTATGTCATGTGGTAAAAGCTTCTCAATTGCATCATTTTGAAATCGCGAACAAGAGCCTATGTAACGTTTCTTTTTCAACTTTAACTTACTCATCGCCCCACTCAAAATACTATCAGTAGCATCTGGCACCCATATTTCATCAAACTTATTTAACAATCTTATGTTCCAATATTTAGCAAAAACATTCCATTTTGAAACTGGCAAATTCAATTGATGTGAAATCACAATACTTCTTATTTTGTCTGAGCGAAAACCAAATCGTTGATCTGACAATACTAAATCAACATCAAATTTTGCAACTAAATCCTCTACTCGTTTAAGTTCTTCATGTAAAAATGAATTTAGAATAAAAAATTGACGTAGAATATCCAAAGCCCACATCCCCTTCCCCTTAAAATCAAAGGGGTAACCACCATGAGGAACATACCACAATTCGGGGAAATAAGTTCTGTAAATATTTTCTTGTTGGTTATCACAACAAACAATAACTTCATTTTCGTTTTTTAATAGCGTCTGAATAATTGGTATAGTACGTGTAACATGTCCCAGCCCCCAATTGAGAGGACTCAACAAAACACGTTGTTGTTTAATCGAATTTATAGGTGTTTCTATCACTTCAACAAGAAGATTTCTATTTTTGCAGTACTAAGTTAACATAAATGAGCAAGAATAAACTATTTCGGTTTGCGGAAATGAAAGAAATGGATCATGTTTTTGAGCCTCCATTAGACAGGATCAAAAATGGAACTATTAATTACAAAGGAAACTGGAATCAAAATGTTTTTAAAAACGACAACCCGATAATTCTAGAATTAGGTTGTGGTAAAGGAGAGTACGCAGTAGGATTAGCAAAAAAATATCCCAACAAAAACTTTGTTGGAGTAGACATTAAAGGAGCTAGAATGTGGGTTGGAGCCAAACAATGTTTAGAAGAAGGTATAAAAAATGTTGTATTCTTAAGAACAAAAGTTGACTTCATTAATAAACTCTTTGGCAAAAATGAGGTTAGTGAAATATGGCTAACATTTTCAGATCCGCAACCAAACAAACCAAACAAACGGCTTACATCAAAAATATTTGTTGACAGGTACAGAGAAATTCTAAAACCTGACGGTATTATTCACTTAAAAACAGACAGTGATATTCTTTTTGAATCAACAGAAATTGAAATAAAAGAAAATAAATACAATTGCACATTTTTTTCATGGGATTTATACGGAGAAATTGAAAACTTACCAGAAAGCATTAAAGACATACTGCACATCAAAACACATTATGAAGAATTATTTACGGCACGAGGACACCAAATTAAATATTGTCAATTTCAAATAAACTAAAAATGGCTTCCTATAAGAAAATAAGTGAAGAACACAGTGATTTTTTTCAAAGCGTTTTTGAGATTGTGAAACTCATCCCAAAAGGAAGGGTTACAACTTACGGAAGTATTGCGAAAGCGTTAGGCACTCCAAAATCGAGTCGCATGGTTGGCTGGGCAATGAATGCATCACATCGAAATCCTTCAGTACCTGCTCACAGAGTTGTCAACAGAAACGGAATGCTAACAGGTAAAATGCATTTCTCAACACCCACTGAAATGGAAGAAAGGTTAAAAGCTGAAGGAATAAAAGTTGAAAAGGATAAGATTTTAAATTTTCAAAATCATTTTTGGGACGTTCAAAAAGAAATTATTTCATAGCCCAAACCTGATTTGTCGATTCAATGTAGTTCAACAGATTCTCTTTTCCTAAACCTGAATCACTAGAGGTTATAAATACAGGCGGCAATTCCTCCCACGTTTTTAGCATCTCCTTTTTATATTTTGCTAAATTTTTCTGAAGCGCAGAACTTGAGAGCTTATCCGTCTTTGTAAAAACCATTGAGAAAGGGATTTGATTATATCCCAACCAATTCATGAACTCTTGATCATTTTTTTGTGGTTCAATACGACTGTCAATCAAAACAAATGTATTCATTAGGTTTTCACGTGTTCGAAGATATTCCTCAATAAATTTTGTCCACTTAAACCGATTCATTTTAGACGTTTTTGCATACCCATAACCTGGAAGGTCGACTAAATACCAAGACTCATTGATTTCAAAATGATTTATCAGCTGAGTTTTCCCAGGTCGACCAGAAGTTTTCGCTAATTTCTTTTTGTTTGTCAACATATTAATCAATGACGACTTCCCTACATTTGAGCGACCTATAAAAGCATATTCTGGCTTTAATGGGTCTGGACATTTTGAAACCTCCGTATTACTAATTACAAATTCGGCTGATTTAATAACCATATACTCACTTTTTTTTACAAAGGTATTTTTTTAACGGATAAGAGA
>JBBEBO010000080.1:0-29744 GCA_040882265.1 Brumimicrobium sp.
TAAGTGTTTGATATGTAACTCATTAAAAGTTGTAAAGGTTCCCTTTCAGGGCTTTTTGGTTAAGTATTAGTTCTAATCGATGGACTTCGTCCATCGTTGATATATGTCACCCTTTCAGGGTTTTGTGTATTAAATATAAGTATATTTTTTGTTCTTGAATAGAATAATTACAAAATAATTTTCACTTATTAATTTACAACTAATACTTATCAAAACAAGTTCAATTTATAAGCTTAGCACCTCAAAATAATTTTAACCTTTCATACTCTGGTAATCGCCCAACAATTAAAAAATTTCGTACCTTCGAATCATGTATTTACTCTACCTTATGGCAGGATTGTATATTCTCGCTGGAACGCTTCATTTTATTACGCCGAAATCGTATGTTAAAATAGTACCTAAATACTTTCCAAAGCGAATGTTAATGGTTTATCTGTCGGGATTCTTTGAAGTTATTTTTGGTATAGGCTTACTATTTTCTGAAACTCAGTCCTGGGCAGCGATAGGGATTATTTTATTGTTGGTAGCCGTTTTTCCTGCAAATATTTATATGGCTCAACGTATGAGAGAAAAGCAAAATAAGTATGCCTGGATTGCTTATGCACGACTTCCCTTACAGTTAGTTTTGATTTATTGGGCGTATATTTATGTTTAAAGTTACTTTATCTCGCCAACCTCAAACGGGTTAAAATTTCCCATAGATTCAATTTCTTTGATGGTGTTTTTTTCAACCCTTAGAACACGTCCTGGGAATTTTTCTACAAGGCTCATGTCATGTGTTGCCATTAACAAAGTAGTGCCCTCTTTTGCAATAGCAATCAACAATTTCATAATTGATTCTGATGTTTCAGGGTCGAGGTTTCCAGTAGGCTCATCGGCTAAAATTAATTCCGGTTTATTTAAAAGTCCTCGGGCGATAGCTACTCTTTGTTGCTCACCACCAGAAAGCTCATGTGGCATTCTATAAGCTTTTTCTTCAATACCGACCATTTGTAGTACTTCAAGTGCACGGTGATCCATCAGTCTTTTTTTCTTCCAACCAGTTGCTTTTAAAACAAAATGCAGGTTTTTCATCACAGAGCGGTCTGTCAGTAGTTGAAAATCTTGAAAAACGATACCTATTTTTCTTCTAAGTAATGGAATATCTTTTTTTCGAAGCTTGTTCAAATCAAACCCAGCAACTTCGCCAGTACCATCAACAAGTTTTAAGTCACCGTAAAGTGTTTTTAAGAAGCTACTTTTCCCTGAACCCGTTTTACCGATTAAGTAAACAAACTCTTTTTGAGCAAGCGTAACGTTAACGTGTTGCAACACCGTCACCTTCTTCTGCTCTATCCTGCCTTCTTCTATATGAACAACCTTTTCCACTTGTTTGGTTTTTACAAAGATGAATAAAAAAATACGAATAAAAACAAATACCAAAATAACAATCTTAACAGATTTTCGTTTAAAACTTTTAGAGACAGTTTCATTTACAGTTGTTTTCCTCTATACTTTTAACATGTTAAGAAGTAACAAATAATACGTGAGTCATGATGATTAAGCCTCAAGTGCTTGTATTCTTTTTTGTTTTGGGAGTAACTCCGCTTGTTTTGGGGCAAACTTCTAAAAAGTATAGTGGTGAATATGCTCATTTTTACCGTGGAGAAGAATTATTTGAAAAAGAGCAGTACAGCGCAGCACGTAAAACATTTAATGAATTCATTGAAGAGTTTAACGATGTTAATGATCCTCAATATATCAAAGCGCGTTACTATGAAGGCTTATCAGCATTAAACTTATATAACAACGACGCTATACAACTGTTGTTAGAATTTAATAATGATTATCCTGAAAACATTTATAAAAATTCGATCTATTTTAAAATTGGTCAATATTTTTATCAAAAAAAGAAATACACCGAATCTTTAGAATGGTTAGAAAAAACAGATCATAAAGAGATAGACACTTCTTTAGTTTCAGAATATTATTTCAAACTCGGATACTCAAACTTTCAGTTGGGAGAGTATTCAGAAGCTCGAAATTCATTTCACGAAATAAAAGATGGAGACTCAAAATATGCTTCACCCGCATTGTATTATTATTCTCATATAGCTTATAAAAACGAAACTTATCAAACTGCTCTAGATGGTTTTTTAAAGTTATTAGACGATCCTACATTTAAAGATGAAGTCCCTTATTACATAACGCAAATCTATTATTTGCTTGGTGATTATGATAAAGTGACCGAATTTGCTCCAATGGCAAATGAAGAAAGCACGAATGAGAATTCTGCTGAAATGAATTTACTCATCGGTGATGCTTACTATAAAGTTGGGAAGTTTGATGAAGCAGTTCCCTACCTTGCTGATTACGACAAGCGAAAAAACACAACTCGAGAACAAGATTACGCACTCGGATACGCTTATTATAAAAGCACTAAGTACGACGAAGCAATACGTCAATTTGATCGTGTATCAAGGGAGGAAGATGAACTCGGTCAAGTAGCACTCTATCACGCTGCTGAATGTTATTTGAAAAAAGATGAATTGAATTATGCGAGAACTGCTTTTAAATCAGCAGCAGACATTGATTTTGATGCTGATATTCAAGAAGATGCGCTTTATAATTACGCAGTGTTATCTTATGAATTAGATTACAACCCATACAACGAAGCAATTTTAGCATTTGAACTTTTTTTAGAAAAGTTTCCAAACTCAAAACGCACAGAGGATGTTTATAGTTATTTGGTAAATGTTTATTCAAGTACCAAAAAATATAAAGAGGCCCTCGCTTCTATTGAAAGAATAGATAACATCAACATAAAGTTAAAAACTGCATACCAAATCATTTCCTTTAATATGGGAATTGAAGCTTATGAACGTAGTGAATTTAATGAAGCTATAAAAGCACTTGATGGTGTTTCTAAATACGATATTGATCCAAAATTAACAGGAAAAGCTATTTTTTGGCAAGCTGATGCTTACTACATGATGAAAAACTATAGTGAATCCATCAAGAAATATAGAACTTTTTTAGGGATTCCTGGTGTAAATGATCCTTCTCTTAAAGAGTCTGCTTATTACAACATTGCTTATGCTTATTTCCAACAAGAAGATTGGACACAAGCAATTACAGCTTTTAGAACGTTTACCCAACTTGCAAATATTAAAGACGAATATAAATTGGCCGATGCTCACGCTAGAATTGGTGATGCTTATTTTACAAAAGCAGAACCCGAATTTCAAAAATCGGCAAGTAGTTATGAAAAATCATTAGCGCTAGATAAAGGAAATAAAGACCGCGTTTTATTTTCACTGGCTAAGACGTATCAATTTATTCCCAATAAAAGAGAAGATAGAATCACCACTTTACTTGATGTAATCAACAACCATACGAATTCACCATACATGATTCCTTCAATCTTTGAAGTTGGTATGAGTTACAAACATCAAGGTGATTTAACTGAAGCGTTAGAGTATTTAAATCAAATCATTACCGATTATCCGAACAATATTATCGTAAAAGATGCACTGATTGAAATTGCAGACATCAAGTACAAACAAAAAAAATATGAAGAATCTGAAAGCTATTTCCGACGTGTACTCGATGAATATTCTTTAGAATCCTCTAACTGTAAGCGTGCTACTCAAGGACTCGTAGATATTTACCGCAAAACACGTCAACAGGAGAAAATAAATACACTTAGTAAGCAATATGCTTGTGCTGAAATTACTGAAGACGATGAGGAAAGCTTTTATTATGAAACAGCGAATGAACTTTATCTAAATGAAGAATATGACGAAGCAATTCCTGAACTAAAAAAATATTTAGACCGTTATCCTGATGGTCGATTCTCTGTTCAATTAACAAGTTATTTAGCTGATATTTATTATCAGAGAGATGAAAAAGACAAAGCGCTTGAAAACTATAAAACAATAATAAATAAACAGAACTCTTCATTTACAGAAGAAGCTCTTGTTCGTACTTCAAAAACTTTATACAATCAAAAAGAATATGAAAAAGCGCTCCCATACTATGAAAAACTAGAAGATTTAGCTTCAAGTCCGCAAGTAGTTTATAATACTAGAGTTGGATTAATGCGTTGTAATTTTCTACTCGATAATTTTGAAAATGCAGCTCAAGCAGCGGGAAGAGTGGTAGATGATGAGTTGTTAAGTAATGAAACAGTTGAATTAGAGGCGAATTATATTGCAGGGATATCAAATTTCGAAATCGAAAAATATGAGGATGCTATTCCGTTCTTAGAGTGGACAGAAGAAAATACAGGATCGGAAAGAGGTACTGAGGCGCTCCACACTTTAGCTTACTGCCATTATCATCTAAAGAACTTAGAAAAAGCTGAAGATTTACACAACAAGCTTCTTAAAAGAAAACCAGCTTATGATTTTTGGATCGCAAAATCACTCATTCTCCAAACTCACGTATTTATTGCAAAAGACGATCTCTTTCAAGCAGAAAAAACAATAAACTTAGTCGTAAATAACTATCCAAGTAATGATGATGGTGTTTTAAGTGAAGCTGAAAAAGTAAAGGCTGAATTAATGCAATTAAAAAATTCACCAAAAGATACAGAAGACGATACCGATAGAAGTATAGATTTAAATGAAGGAAACGATGATTAGAATAGGTCTTATATTGTGTACGTTATTTTTTGCTTCTAGTTTAATAGGACAAGATACGGGTGATGTAGAGGTGGTAACTGGCTCTGATCGTTCAATTGCTCCTGCTAAAAGGATTTCAACACGTCCCAAAATGATTGATACAACCATTTCTTCATCAATTGTTGATTATCCGCTACTTGCTTTACAAAAAGAAACATCTTTTGATCTTGATGATATTGAGGCCGCCAACATTAGACACAAACCGCAGCTACCTCAACTTTATAGAGGTTATGCTAAAATTGGAGGCGGGAGTCGTTTAATGGGGCTTGGTGAAGTTTACTATGGCTCACTGCGTTCAAGAAAATATAATTGGGGAATTCACGGTAAACATTTATCTGAATGGGGTCAAATCACTGATTATGCTCCTTCTCAATACGACAGGTCAAGTATCAAAGCATTTGGAAAAGTTGAAGAAAGAAGATACGCTTACGGTGGTGAGATAGGTTACAAAAACCAAGGACTTCACTACTATGGTTTTGAAAATCCAGATGCTTCGAGAGACAGTATTTCTCAACGTTATCAGACATTTGATGTTTCAGGGTTTTATGATTCACATAAAAAAGATAGCTCGATGCTAAACTATAGGATTGGTTTAGAGTATTCAAACTTTTTAGACCAAAAACCCGATGAGGATTCATTAGATAAATGGAGAGGTAGAGAAAATTATGTTGGAGTAAAAACGAAATGGCAATATAACTTAAGTAATAATGTACTCCTCTCCAATCTTCGCGCTGATGTTAATCTTTTATACAATGACTATCGATATGGAATTCCTGATAGCTCAGTAACGGCTTTAGATTCAGGAATTGTTTCGAGTAACACAATATTTCAACTTCGACCAGTGACACATTTTTACAGCAAAAATGAAAAATTCCAGTTTAAGTTAGGAGGAGAACTATCTATAGACATTAACGATGAAACTCAAGCTAGTCTTTATCCAATAGCCGAGGTGCGCTATTCATTGTTTAATGATTTATTTATTCCTTATGCAGGAGTTGAAGGAGGCTTGCAACAACAACGTTTTCAGGATTTAGCTGGTCAAAATGAATTTATTCGCTCAAACATTCAGTTGAGAAATAAACAGCGCTACGAATTTCATTTTGGTATAAAGGGAACGCTGTCACGAAAAATGAGTTTTAATGTTGGTGCTTCGTTCTCTAATAACCGAAACCATGTATTATTTGTAAATGATACCGTTTATTCTTCAGGAAATCAATTTGATGTTATTTACGATACGATTAATATCTCAACAATTTCAGGTAGTTTAACTTATCAGCACAATGAGAAATTGAAAATCGATGGTATTGCTAGATTTAATAGCTATCAGGCTAGAAACAATCCCTATGCATGGAATTTACCGCAATTGGAAATCATCACGCGTGGTGCTTATAATATAGCTGATAAATTTATCGCAAACATTGATTTCACTCTGGAAACAGGGCGAAGAGCAAGAGTCTACGACAGTACAATCGAAGGCGTTCAAGAACAAGACGGAGCTTATTTTGTGCCATTAGGTGTTATTGCAGATGTTAATATTGGAGCAGAGTTTAGATATACTAAGAGGATTTCAATATTTGCTAACTTCAATAATGTTGCTGCCCAAAGATATAATCGATGGTTTAATTACCCTGTGCAAGCTTTCCAATTCATGGCTGGCGCAACCTTCAGATTTTAACAGTTATTAAGTAAGTTTTTCTAATTGCAATCTTCTTACCTGAAATTAAGTATTAATTTTGATGGCTGATGAAAAGAGTAATAATTATTTCTGTATTTAAATTTGTGAGACTGCAACAACCATTATCTCTTTTTTTGATACTGTTTTTTATACCATTTTCACTATTATCTCAAGACCATCAGGTCTTTAAAGGGAAATACATCCTCAGTGATGAATTGGAGGGAAAAGCTCAATATTCATATTATCTAGAGAATGATGAACGCATCAAAGACGGGGAATTTAGTTTTATACGAGATGTCGAAGACACCACAACCGAAGAAGGAAGAGAAAGTTTTGAATTAGAAGGTAATTACTCTAACGGGCTTAAAAATGGTAAATGGAAATTCAGCAACAAGAAGCTCTCCCCAGAAGGTGAAACATCTATTGGGGACTATTCGATCAGCAGAAAATCAAGTGGTGAAGAATTTTCAGTCTTGAGCAAGTTTAGCAAAGGTAAGGCTGAAGGGAAATGGGTTGTAACTAAAACTAAAATAAAGAACGGAGTAAAAAAAGACACGTTCTTTTTTGCTTCTAGCTCATTTTCTAACAATCAGCTCACAGGTGATTTAGTGTCTAAAAACAGAGAAAACCAACTCGTTGGAACATTGAATAAAAAAGGCTTTTTAGACGGTGAATGGATTATATTTCACAATGATTCTGTCACTCCAACAGTTGAATATAGACAATTTGAAAATGGGGTGTTAGTCAAACATGAAATCGAAAAAAATGGCGTCCGTCATGATGTTCATTACACAGGTTTAGATCAGTCAAAAGACGAAGGTGAAGATTGGATTGAGATGGAGCTCAATAAAAATTATTTTGATGTGCTCTATTTTACAAATACAGGTGCAAAGAATGAGGGTGTAATTAGTCTATCCCTTAAAACCACAAATGCTATTATTGAAAAATCTCATAAATTAATGGGAAACACTTTTCATTCTTTTTTTGAATATAACGGTATTCCTATTTGGGGCTCAGATATTGATTTTGAAGTTCCGAAAGTTAAATTGAGAAAATATGATTATACTCAAGATGAAAGAACTGCACTAAAAAAATCTTCGGAAATAATAACCCAAACGGAGGAAACAGTCAATGCCTTTTTAGACGACCCTCAAGTGGAAATAAGTAGAAATTCAAATGAAGAAGTTGCTATTTATTTCGAAGCATACGAGACGTTAAAGACGGAATTCTTAAAACTTAAAAACGTTTTTGAGATTCTAAACCGTCCTGCATTAGAATATATAGACCGCACAAAGCTACTTCCTCATATTTTTATTGAAACAAATTATCCCGACTCTATTTCGTATAGCTATAATGACAAAGACCTTAAGAAAAAGATTGACTACCCTACTGGTTTAAATAACGAAGATGCAACATTAAACAGATTATTTAGTCAGCTTGAAGAAGTAAACAAACTTTCCATTTCATTCAAGGAAAAAGTTACCCCAATTTTAGAAAAAGACAAAAAGAGAGCTCAGTTGTCTGAAAAAGAAAATGAACTTGTAGCAAAGAGGGACACAATTAGAAAACGCTTTAATAAAGATGGGTTAAATGAATATCAACGCAGATTTTCAGATAAAACCATTTCTTACGTAAATAAAAAATTTAAAGAGTATGCTAAACAATCTTTAAGTGATAGAATCGAAACGCTGGATGAAACATTGGAATGTTTTGACCAATTTATTGAATTTTACGATCAACTTGAAGAATTGCCTAATCAAATTGAAAGGGTTGAAGAAATATATACACGCACAGTATGGAATCCTTTTACTATGACTGATATGAAAGAGATTGTTAAGGAGAGAGTTTTTAATGCCTATCAAGATTACATACTCACATATTTAATTGACGAATTAGAAAAAAACATAAGTTGTTCAAAAATTGAAAATAAAATGAATGCTGTGCAGAAGGTTTTTAAAAGAATGGAGGAGTTACGCGAACAAGACACAAGTGATTTGGAGCAAGAAATAAAGCGCGAATCTGATCCAGTAAAATTAATTGAAGCATTTAAATTAAATTTAAGTACAAAGTGATTAATAGAATTTCCAAAAAATATGGAATAATAGCTTTTGCTTTGATATGTATCACGCAGATGAGTATAGCTCAGGAATATCCAACTGAGTCTACTTTTGACGAAGCTGAAAATGAGCTCTGGTTCGGAACTTATGGAAACTTCAGGCTCACAGAAAAGTTCTATTGGGCGGGCGAATTTCATACGCGAATGAAAGGTTCGAAAGAAACACCTTTAGTCGATCACGTGAGTAAGCTATATAACCGACATGGTATAAAGTATGTGCACTCCAAAAAATTTAGTGCTACAGTTGGTGGTGTACTTCGTTTAAATTTTTCTAAATACGGTAATGAAGGAGAGAACAAAGCTTTAGTCTTAGAACCTAGAATATGGCATGAATACGTTTTTGCAATGCCTTTTGAACGCTTTATGATCTATCACCGTATTCGTATTGAACATCGTTGGAGTAAACCGAATTTTGACAATGCTGAATTTATTTATAGAAATAGATACCGCTACATGATTCAGGCAAAAATTCCAATCAATAACAGAAAGCTGATTCCTGGAACTTATTATTTTGCTCCTTTCATTGAGCTAATCATGCAAAGCGGCAAACCAATTGTAGGGAATCCTATGGAAGACTTGAGGCTTTACCCTCATTTTGGATATATTTTTAACCCAAGAATATCTGCATCTGCCGGACTTTTATTTACAACAGGACAGAGCTCAGCTCAAGGTTACAGCTATCGAAGAAGGTGGATTCCACGTGTAAATCTTTATATCTCTCTTGATTGGAGAAAAGAAGAACTCAAAATTCCAGAAATTAATTTGAGAGATTAATAAAGCGGGATAAACTAGTTCTTATATTGACTGCTTGTAATTTAAAATATATCTTTGCTCAAGATAAAACGAATAACAATGAATAAAACAAAGCTAAAATCACGTTTAAAATACAGTTTCTTTTTTGCTTATGTGATTTTATCAATAGCTATTGTTATCAGTGTTTTCAGTTGGTCTTCTAAGAAAAACACAGAATTAAAAAGCGAAGTTGCTCAATCTACAAGTAAACAAGATTCTTTGGAGTTGGAAATTGAAAAATTTAAAACTTTACAACTTGCAGATGACTATTATTTTAAAGGCGAATACAATCAAGCTAAAACAAGCTATAAATCAATTTTAAACAGCTATGACCTCAATAAACCTCAGTCAAATAGAATCCAGGATAAGCTAGACAGAATAAATGAAATTAAGTTTTCGAATGAAAATGTAAGTGATGAGATGCGCGCTTTTCAAGTTACATTAGAAAAAAGAAACTACAGTATAGATAGCCTGATTACACAGATGGATAGTTTAGAAACTGAAACAAATAAGAAGCTGGAAGAAAAAAGTGAGAAAATAAAAAATCTCAACAATAAAAATAAAGATTTAAATAAAAAATTAGCTGAAAAAGAAAATGTTCAAGTTATTTCATTTAATAATGAACAAGGAGATTTTATCCATTATCTAGGAGAAGTGAATGATAAAAAAGCCAATGGCGGTGGAATTGGAATATGGAAAACAGGCAGTATCTATAAAGGTAGCTGGAAAGACAATCAACGCCATGGAAAAGGAATGTTTGAATGGTCTGATGGACATATCTACGAAGGTGAGTTCATCAATGATAAACGTGAAGGCGAGGGGACTTATCGTTGGCCAAGTGGTGAAAAATACGAAGGTGAGTGGAGAAACGGTAAGCGAAATGGAGAAGGAACGCTTTATGATAGAGATGGCAATGTTCAGTATGAAGGTCAGTGGAAAGATGATAAAATTGCTGAAAACTGATTTTTGTGGCTTGGGTTTGTATAGCGTGGGTTTTGAACCATTAAGATTAAGGAAAATTAAGTGTGGGGTAGGGTTGTTTTATACGAATTTTGGATGTGTAGAATAGCCATTAATGGTTGAAAAAATCAAGAATGAACCTACAAGATTAAAATGAAATCCAAGCTGTTCTTCTACCACATGATGATCTAACCAAATAACCAAGCGAGTAGTTAAGTTCAAAACTTAGCATTGCAGTAAGCACATGAACACCTCCTTCCGTGTCATAGTTTGCTGTTACGGGGGCTAATTCTCTTTCACTTGAAGCAATCGGAGAAAATCCGTATGAAAATCTGAAACCAGCCAATAGTGAAAGGTGTTCTCCTCCTATAAAGTATGAGCCAAAACCGAGGTCTAATCCATAATAAGGTGATGCCAAGTGTTCTGAAAAATCTTGAGGAGTACCACCATCATCAGCAATAGTTCCATCTTGAACAAGACTTATACGTGGACCTATCTCAAAATAACCTGCCGATTTAGTTCGATGATAAAGCAAACCTATTTCTAGGACATTTGACTCAAACCTACGCCTATCGAAAGTTGCTCCAGGATAATTATTGTTAAACGCTTGCTGCACCTTAGTCATTCCAACATGTAGCGCTACACCATTTGATTCTCCAAAATTCACCCCTAGTTTTCCTCCAAAAAAGTAAGAAGGAAGAAAGCTGTGATCAAATTGAGTATCATCAAAAATATTATTGTTCACCAATACAGATGTCGCTGGTCCACCTTTTATTCCAATTTCAAACCAAGTTTGAGACTGTAATGTAGAGACTGTAGTGAATATTGGAATACAGAGTAATAAAAATATTCGTTTCATATTGTATCAAAGTAATGTTGTGAAAGACAAAAGTAAGAGATTATATTGATTTACCGAATCATATATGGTTAACAATCAGATGCGATACTTTTTTTGGGTGTTCAATCATATAAAAAAACCATCGAACAAAAATGATCTTATTTTTCAAGTGTTGTGCCTACTGATATTCTCAGAATTCATAGGATTATTGTAAATTCGCTATCTATAGAAATTTATGCAACAAATTAATCCATTAAAGTCTGTTTCTGGGACGTTGATTGTTCCTTCGTCTAAAAGTTATGCTCAACGGGCAATAGCAATAGCTTCTTTGTGTGACACGGGGACTTTGTTGAAGAATTTGACAGATTGCGATGATGTAATTGCTGCACAAAATGTTGTAAAAACCTTGGGTGCAGAAATTAAGAAAGATAATAGAGACCTTCATTTTTTAAAACCAATTTTAAAAAAAATCAATAGAGATCATGAAATAAATTGTGCTGAATCAGGGTTGAGTACTCGACTTTTTAGCGGTTTTAGTTTATTGTTTGATCAAAAATTTAAAGTAACTGGAACTGGTTCAATAAATAACCGTACGATGGAAATGGTCATTGACGCATTGCAACAATTTGGTAAAGTTGTAATTTCTGAGGATGGCTGTTTACCACTTACTATTTCAGGTAAAATTAAAAATTATGAAATAGAAATTGATGGAGCTGTAAGTTCTCAACTCTTAACTGGACTTCTTATCATTGCTCCTGTTTTAGAAAAAGATACTGTTATTCATGTACATTCTCTAAAAAGCATTCCATACATCGACATGACCATAGAAATACTTAGTGATTTTGGTGTTGAAGTAAAAAACAAAGCATATAAAGCGTTTTATATTAAAGGAAACCAGACACCAAAGAATAAACTATATCAAATTGAGGGAGATTGGAGTGGAGCTTCTTTTCTAATTGTTGCTGCAGCTCTAGGTGGTGAAATACGGTTAGAGGGATTAAATCCTAAATCGAAACAAGCCGACAAAAAAATCTTAGAAGCGATAACACAATTTGGATCAAATTATTGCTGGGAAAATGATGCATTGATTGTAAAAAAAAATAAAAATAACGCTTTTGTGTTTGACGCCACGCATTGCCCTGATTTGTTCCCTCCATTAGCTGTTTTAGCTGCTTGCGCTCAAGGTAAATCCACTATCAAAGGAGTTTCTCGTTTAACTCACAAAGAGAGCAATCGAGCATTAACAATCACGGAAGAATTTGAAAAACTCGGTATTGAAGTGCATTTAAATGGAGACGAAATGCATATTGTTGGAAAAGGTGAAAGCACTTTTGTAAAAGGCGGAACGGTAAGTTCAAGAAACGATCACCGAATTGCAATGGCGCTTGCGTTATTTGGTTTGAGAACAGAAAATCCAATTTTTATCGAACACCCAGAAGCTATAGATAAATCGTATCCAGGTTATTTTGAGGATTTAATGAAAATTATAGGGTAGGCATTGATTACAAGAGTTTTCCTAATTATTTAATTTTTTGGCAAAGTAACATCTAATCGAGAGTAACATTTATTGTATTATTGAAATTTCAACACGTCTATTGTTTTTCCGGCCTTCTTCTGTTTCATTTGAATCTATTGGTAATTCGTCTCCTTTTCCTTCAATAAGAACCATGTCTTTATCTATTCCCCTTGTGATTAGGTACTCTTTTATAGCATTGGCTCTGTCTAATGAAAGTTTCTTGTTATCGGCTGTACTTCCAACATTGTCAGTATGGCCGGTTACTAATAATTTGATTTTAGGATGTTCCTCCAAATAACTAATAAGATTGTCTAATTCTGGGTAATTATTTGGTAGTAGAATGGATTTTCCAGATTCAAACTGAAGATTATTCAAGACATAAACTTCTCCGAGAGTTAATTCTTGAATAGAGTCTACAGGGATTTCCTTCTCTATAATACTGTCTTGAACAATTGGGACTTTAGTTTCTATCCATTTAATCGAAACATCGTCGATATAATAATGAGCGTACTTAAATGGACCTTTTATCTCTCCATGCTTCTCTCCTTTGTTTTTATACATGAAAGAACCGAAAGTCATGAATTTTTCAGTACCGTTTGCGGTATAAATAGTTGAAAGCTCTACCCAATCTTTTTTGTTATTGAAATCACCTGTAAATTTTATTTCGGGAGTTGTCAGTAAATTTTCGTTTTTGGGAATGGTAAATGAATTTTCAGAGAACAATATGTTCAATTCATCAATAGTGCTTAGCCACAGTTTATCGCCATGGCTGACAAATAATTTAATGGTATACTTCTCACCTTTCATTAAAGCAGAATTTAATTTAATTTGGAGGTATTCACGAAATTTTTTGGTCACACATATTCCAACATATGCCTCACCTGAATGTGGGTTTTGCTTGCTAAAATAGTTTTTTTTTGTTCCTGCTTTTTTAGTAGGACACCTTGAGTGATAGTATTCTCCACTTCCTGCCTTATTTGGAATCTCCCAAAAAACAACACACTCTCTTGCCTGTGAAACATCATCTGGTAGTGTCTTATATGACTCAAAACTAGAGTTTGGAATCAAATTATTTGTTTGAGATATAACATGACTGAAAAGAGTGTAAAAACAAAATAAGGCTAATATTATTTGACAGGATTTATTTTTAATCATACGAAATGTTTATATAGCAAAGTTATCTATTTTATTTATTCAGGTGTCAAGTTTTTATATATACCCAACACCCAGAAGCTGTAGATAAATCGTATCCAGATTTTTTCAAAGATTTTTCAAAAATTGTGAAATGAGCAACTCTAAAATCTGAGTTCAAAATTCTAAACTATATCAAACAATTCAGCTCTATTTTCGTTAGTGTTTGTATATTTAACGTCAGAATAAGAAATAAAAATTAAGACAATGCACAATAAAGACGAGTTTAATAAATTTGCTACAAAACACATGGGTATCAACAGTACTCATTTAGGCCATTATATCGAATCTTCAATGACGCCTTATATTATTGAGGAACGTCAATTGAATATGTCTCAAATGGATGTTTTCTCAAGATTGATGATGGACAGAATCATATTTCTAGGTACAGGAATTGACGACCAAGTGGCAAATATTATCAATGCACAGCTATTATTCTTAGAGTCCGTTGATCCTAAGAAAGACATTCAAATTTACTTAAATTCTCCAGGAGGAAGCGTTTATGCTGGATTGGGAATTTATGATACAATGCAATATATCAGTCCTGATGTAGCGACAATTTGTACAGGTTTAGCAGCTTCTATGGGAGCAGTTTTACTATGTGCTGGAGCGGAAGGGAAACGTACGGCATTAAAGCATTCACGAGTGATGATTCACCAACCATTAGGTGGAGCGCAAGGTCAGGCTTCTGATATTGAAATCACAACACGTGAGATCTTGAAGTTAAAGAAAGAACTGTACGATATCATTGCCGAACATACTGGAAAAACATACAAAAAAGTAGAAGCAGATTCAGATAGAGATTATTGGTTAACTTCTCAGGAAGCTAAGGAGTACGGTATGGTTGATGAAGTATTACTTCGTAAATCGAAATAATTACTATAATATAAAGAAAGTATTTATTAGTGTTAAGTATGTATTATATGATTCCGAACGCTAGTGAGGAATCTTTTTTAGGGCAATAGCATCATTTGTATTTCAAGAAGCCCTTTCTTGAACACTATTTTAACACTTCATTTTGTTGAGCAAGTCAAATTAACTATCTTTGTAAGGAATTCAAAAGGTCAATTTTAGGATTGGCCTTTTTTTGGCAATGTCTATGAGTAAAAAAGAAACAACGTGTTCGTTCTGCGGAAGACCAAGAAGTCAAGTACGCTTGCTAATCGCTGGTATTTCAGGTCACATTTGTGATAACTGTATAGTACAAGCGCAATCTATCGTTAAAGAAGAAATTCCAAACGGTGAAATTGAAGCTACATCTGGTGAAGATGCTGCTCCGTTAAATTTAATGAAGCCCGCTGAAATTAAAGAAAGATTGGATGAATACGTGATCGGACAACTTTCAGCGAAGAAGACGCTTTCTGTAGCGGTTTACAATCACTACAAGCGCTTGAATCAAAAAGTGGGTCCAGATGAGGTGGAAATCGATAAGTCGAATGTTGTACTTGTGGGCCGAACTGGAACTGGAAAAACACTACTTGCGAAAACCATTGCTAAAATGCTAAATGTTCCTTTTTGCATTGCCGATGCGACTGTTTTGACAGAAGCGGGTTATGTTGGGGAAGATGTCGAAAGTATTCTTTCTCGCTTACTACAAGCTGCAGATTACAATGTAAAAGCAGCTGAAAGAGGAATTATTTTTATTGATGAAATAGATAAAATTGCTCGTAAAAGTGATAATCCTTCCATTACACGTGATGTTTCTGGAGAAGGAGTACAGCAAGCATTATTGAAATTGTTGGAAGGAGCTGAAATAAACGTCCCACCTCAAGGAGGGCGTAAGCATCCTGAACAAAAAATGGTTAAAGTTAACACACAAAACATTCTTTTCGTTTGTGGTGGTGCCTTTGATGGAATTGAAAAAGTAATTGCGCGTCGTGTTAATAGACAAGCAATCGGATTCTCTAACGCGGAAGAAGATAGAATTGACAAGGAAAACTTACTGGAATTTGTTAACCCAACAGATTTAAAAACGTTTGGTTTAATTCCAGAGTTGATTGGACGTTTCCCTGTATTGACATATCTAAATCCATTAGATGCAAAAGCATTGAAGCGAATCATCACTGAGCCGAAAAATGCCTTGATGAAGCAATATGTTCGCCTATTCGAAATCGATGGAGTAGAGCTGAAATTTGATAGCGAAGTACTTGACTTTATCGTAGAAAAAGCAATCGACTTCAAACTCGGTGCTCGTGGATTGCGTTCTATTTGCGAGGCAATTTTAACAGAAGCAATGTACGATATCCCTTCCAAAAAAGATTCGCTTAAAGAATACCGTGTCACTTTAGATTATGCAAAAGCTCAGTTTGCGAGGTCGAAGATGGCGAAGATGAAAGCAGCGTAATAGTGACGAGTTACTAGTGACATCATTCGCTGGCTCACTTAGTGACGAATAACTGTTAATGGGTGTTAGTATCAATAGATTTAATAAACTATTCTTAGTGACTAATGTTGAGGTGGTTTGCTCTTATTTTAGCAAGGACTCGGCGAAATTCCAAATGCTTTATGAAGTTTTTTATACGAAGTATTTGGTTTGCTAAAACACTGCTCTCAGCCCTGAAAGCCTGTCTGCTAAAAGCAGGGACATAATATTATAACATTGGGCGAAGCCCGATGATTCCAAATATACTGCGTCATCCAAAGCCCTGAAAGGGCGGGATACTTGAAAACCCAAAAGAATCCTTAAGCATCAACATAACTCAAATCAACACTGATATTTATCGTATCTTTGTAAACTTAAAAACCCCATTTACCTTGAAAAATTTTGAAGAATTAGGAGTTAGCCCAAGTTTAGTAAAAGGCCTTACTGAATTAAATATTGTGGTTCCATCAGATATACAAAGAAATGTCATCCCGATATTGTTGGCTGGAAAAACCGATATTGTCGCTCAAGCACAAACTGGAACTGGAAAAACAGCTTCTTTTGGACTCCCATTGTTGGAACAGATGGATGCGAATCTTCCTGTTGTGCAAGGTTTGATATTATGTCCGACACGGGAATTGGCAAAACAAGTAGCTAAGCAGTTGTTTAAATTCATCAAGTATTCTGACAAAATTTTTATCGAATCAGTGTATGGTGGAGAACAAATTGATCGTCAAATTTCAGCGTTGCAGCGCCCAACACATATTGTTGTTGCTACTCCAGGTCGCTTGATAGATTTGATTAACCGCAAAGCTGTTGATTTAAGAAACGTAAAGACAGTCGTTTTGGATGAAGCAGATGAAATGTTGAGTATGGGATTTCAGAAGGAACTCGATCAAATTCTAAATGTGCTGCACAATGTTGAAAATAAATGGCTCTTTTCAGCTACGATTCCGCAGGGCATTCAACAAATTATATCCAAACATTTGTCGACAGATGCCAAGCGCATTGAAGTCAAACGCCAGGATGTTGTTAATAAAAATATTTCACACCAATATTTGATATGTGACGAATCAGAAAAACTAAATGCACTATTACTTTTCCTTAAATCACAACATAAAAATCGCGGAATCATTTTCTGCAAAACAAAATCTGCCACTAAAAAACTAGCACAACAGTTAATTGCAAAAAATATCGCTACCGATGCCATCCACGGCGACTTACTTCAGAAAGAACGCGACAAAGTCATGCGCGCATTTAAAAATGAAACGCTAAGAATTCTTGTAGCAACAGATGTTTCTGCTCGTGGAATTGATGTTTCAGGATTATCTTTCGTTGTCCATTACCAATTACCAGAAAATGACGAATACTACACTCACCGAAGCGGAAGAACCGCCCGAGCAGGAAAAGAAGGAGTTTCTATTTGCTTTGTAAATAAGGCTGACGTCACGAAATTGCGCAAATATGAGCGTACGCTTGGGATTAAGTTTGAGAAAATAAAACAATTGCGTTAAATAAGCTAGACCTTTCTTTTATTAAAGATTGGGCATTAATTCTCTATCAATTTCGATTCATAGAATTCGTATTTTCAAATTGTCGTTGTGAATATTATATCAATTGAAGTGATTTAAATAATGAATTGACTATATTTGATTAAGAAAACGTTATAAAGGTTTGTTAGCCAGTATGCTATTAATGATCTCAAACAGCTTTTAACGTAAATAATTAATTAAAACTATTATTATGAAAAAAACGCTACTACTCCTTGCTTTATCTGTTGTTTTATCTGGCTTTTCGCAAACAACAGTTTATTCTGAGGACTTTGAAACAGGAAATTCATTCACAATGAACAGTTCTGATTTGGGTGCTGCTTATACAAATAGTACTTGGTTAGTGAATAACTCCTATACAGGAGGCTCTGGAACTTTGGTATGTGTAGGGTTTCCATTTTCTTTTACTATAGGAAATACTCCAACACAGCCAGCAGGAATATCAGGATCACCAAGTAGTAATTATATGCATATCACTGCGCAAGATGCGATCTCTAATGGAATAACTAATGCCTCCTATGTTTCTGCAGACGGAATATGTTTTTTTGATGAGACGAATTTTACCAAAATGACAGCCCCAATCTCTACAACGGGTTTAGCAGGAATTGCATTCGATTTTTGGTATTTATGTGGCGGGAGCGCTGATGCTTTTGGCGAAGTATATTATAGTTTAGACGGTGGAAGCACTTGGACGTTAAAACAAAGTACTTTCAATAATACAACAGCATGGACACAATTATCTTTAACCGATGCTGCTTGGGACAATCAAGCCAGTATATTATTTGGATTTAGGTTTGTAAATAATACTGCAAGTACAGCTGCTGACCCTGGATTCAGTGTAGATCAAATTTTAATTACCTCTAACTCCGTGGCCTGCGCAGAAACAACTTCAAGTATTACAGAAACAGCTTGTGATTCCTACACTTCTCCAAGTGGTAATTATACTTGGACGAGTACAAACACTTATATGGATACGATCCCTAACGCAGCAGGCTGTGATTCTGTAATTACCATTGATTTAACCATAAATACAGTAGATCCTTCTATTAGTCAAGCAGGAGTTGTGTTGACGGCAAATGAATCTGGAGCGACATACGCTTGGCTGAACTGCTCCGATATGACTTTGGTTAGCGGTGAAACAGGTCAGTCTTTTACTGCAACAGCGAATGGTGATTATGCCGCTATTGTTACCGCTGGTAATTGTGTAGACACTTCTGCTTGTGCAACTGTCAATACAGTCGGAATCGAAGAAAACCAGAGTACAAACCTTATCAGTATTTACCCGAATCCAAATAATGGTTTATTCAATTTAGAGTTAGGCAACGATGCTCAAGTTCAGATTATAGACCTTACAGGTAAATCGATTCTAAACCAAAATTATGCTGTAGGTAATCACAAAATTGATTTATCTAGCTACAGCGATGGGGTATATTTGCTAAAAGTACTAGGTGATGGGGTGATTAGCAATGCCAAGATCGTTAAGAAATAATTCTAAAAACACATATTTAGTTATATTGAAATGAGAGGACATATTATTCCTCTCGTTTTGTTATATGTGTTTCTAATTATTTAGAATCATTTACAACCGACAAAGATCTTTTAGATGGGGTGTTTTGATAGGTTTGTGATTTTTGTGAATGGCTTTGTTTTGTAAGGTGTTGCGGGTTTTTGAGTTTCGAAAAATTTGTTTAATTTTATAGGGTGGATATATGCAATGGTGTATACTAGGACCTTGGCTGTTATTTAAAAGACGACATGGAAACGATAAACAAAAAGATAGACAAAAAAGTAATTGACGAGTTGTTTGTCACCATTCCGAGAGGAACTGTTAACATGCGAGATGACCGAACAAAAGAAAGTTGGTCGGTTAACATAGATTCCTTTGAACTCAGTAAATTCCCAATAACTCAAGAAATTTACAAAGCCGTAATTGACGAGAACCCTTCGACATTCAAAGGCGACAGGTTACCCGTTGAAACAGTTTCTTGGATTGAAGCAGTGAACTTTTGCAATGGATTATCAGAATCTTTAGGAAAAGAAAAATGCTATACGATAGACTTAACAACCGAGAAATCAATCCTGAATTCAAAAGCAAATGGATTTCGATTACCAACGGAAGCTGAATGGCAATATGCTTGTCAAGCAGGAACTAAAGACATCAGACACGGAGAATTAAATGAAATTTCTTGGTTTAAAGAGAACTCCAACAATCGGACTCAAGAAGTTGGAAAAAAGCAACCTAACGAATGGGGACTTTATGATATGTTGGGTAATGTTTGGGAATGGTGTTCAGACATTTATGACGAAACTGTTTATGGAACTTACCGTGTTTTCCGTGGTGGTGGTTGGTGCGACCAAGAAAGGAGCGTAATGGCGACAACTCGAAGAAGAAGTCATCCTTTTTCGTTCAAAATTGACGATTTAGGATTCAGAATAGCAATGAACATGAATAATAAAAACAACAGCTAACGAGTACCTAAGAAAACATGGGGCGTACAGTGGTCTTTGCAAGCTTGGTTTTTCATAACTATATTTGTCGTAAACTGACAGAGAAAAACTTCGAAATGCCCCGCGTTTCTTAGGTGAAAACCGTTCTATGCCATTTTAAAACCAGTACTGATGAAAAACCTAATAAAATATATAGAGTCACAATTTTCTTTAACTAATACTGATATTAGTTTACTTGAAAATAGTTTTATTTCAGTAAATGTACCTGCAAACACCAAACTTTTAGAAGCCGGTAAAATAGAGCATTATGTTTATTTTTTAAGTAGTGGAATTGTTAAAGGTTATCAAAATATAGATGGTAAATTAGTTATTCAACATTTAGTTTCTGAACAAGATTTTTTCACGTCACTAGATAGTTTTATGAACGAAACACCTTCATTAGATTATTATGAAACAATTACCGATTGTAAACTAGTCAAAATATCTAAACCCAACTTTGACAATTTACAAGTAAACACAACTTTTTGGAAAGATTTTGTAAAAATAATTACCAATGAACATTTAAGCTGTAAGTTGGAGCGTGTTAAAGATTTTCAAATTTTGACAGCTAAAGAACGCTATCTAAAGTTTATAAATCAATACCCAAAACTAGCACTCAACGTCTCTGTAGATAACATCGCATCATTTTTGGGTATAGAACCTCAATCTTTAAGTCGAATAAGAAAGCAAGTCACTTTCTAACAAATGTTATTTTTAAATCTTTGAAAGTCATCGAAATTTGCTCAAAAATAAAATAGAAAAAATGAGCAACGAAATTTCATTAATTACAGGAGGAAATGGACATTTAGGAAACAACTTGGTTAGACTATTGCTTTCCGAAAATCAAAAAGTAAGAACAACACTCAGAAACATTAACAATCAAGAGCCTTTCAAGGGTCTAAATTGTGAAGTTGTACAAGCTGATATTACAGATAGAGAATCGCTAAAAAAAGCATTTCAAGGAGTTACAAATTTATATGCTGTCGCTGCAAATTTTAGTATGTGGGCTAAAAACCCTAAAACTGAGATTTACGAAAACAATATGCAAGGAACTCAAAATGTATTTGATATTGCAAAGAAATGTGGCATCAAAAATATTGTATACGTAAGTTCAGTAGCCAGTTTAGATTTCACAAAATTGCCTGCCAATGTAGATAATGGATATAATAAAGACAGAAGAAATTGGTATTACAATTCTAAAAATGATTCTGATAGATTAGCTTTAGAATTGGGTGAGAAATACGGAATAAGAACAGTTCTTGTACTTCCTTCAGCTATGATTGGTTCAAAAGCATTCAATTTAAGTTATTCCAACAATCTTGTCTTGCAAATTTTGAATGGAGAAATACCAGTAGATACGAATGTAACTTTAAATTGGGTAGATGTAAAAGATGTTGCTTTAGGAACATATAACGCTATGAAAAAAGGTAGAAATTCAGAACGTTATATTTTATCAAACGACAAACATACTACACTACAAGAAAGTGTTAAGATAGCATCTGAGTTATATCCTGAATTGAAATTAAAAACACCTAAAAAAGTACCAAAATGTTTATTGTATTCTGTTGCTGGTTTAATGGAATTTAGCAGTAAAATAACGGGAAAAGAACCTTTATTGCAAAGACATTATTTAGATATGTTTTATGACTTAAAACAGGATTACGATATTAGTAAATCAAAACAAGAATTAGATTTCAAACCTAAATCATCAAAAAAAGCTTTGGAAGAAGCTTTAGAATATCTAAAAAACGATTGGGGAAAAAAAAACGGCAACAGCGCATAGCAAAAATGGTGAGATTTGTACTGAACCGAGAAGTTTGTGTATTTTTATAAACGTAAAATCTTAACCGAAAAATTTGCGTATTTTAAGTCGCCACTTATGTTATTTTAGAACCGTTAATTTTCATTATAAAAAAACGAAACCGAATGAAAACCATTGACAAAAACATATCGACTTTTGGACTTTTGACAGAACTTACGAACTATCAAGCCGACAATTTTAAGATTATTAAAAATCATTGGAAACTGTTTAACGCTGAATTAAAAAAATATAATTTAACCCAAAATGGTGGGAATTGGGAGAAATATGGAATTACTTATAAGACAAACGGGACGTATTTTTACTTGACAACAATTCCACAGGACAAAATGGTTTTTCCAGAACATTTTGTAAACAAAGAAATTCCAAAAGGAAAATGCGAAGTTTTTGTACATACTGGCAAAATGGAAAATATTAAGCAGACAATTCACAACATTTATAAGATTATTTTGCCCAACTCAAATCTGGCAATTGAACATTACTCTAAGACAGGTTTTATACATTTTGAGAAGTATGATTATCGTTTTCGTTGGGACAAACCGACTTCGGAAATTGACATTTATTTGCCAGTAAACACAAATAATTAATAATGTAAAGTAAGTATGATGAGCTATAAAAAAGAAATTTTAGACAGACTTTGTTACACCGAACTTGTTTATGGACGAATTAATAAGAAACTTAACTTAGAACTTTCAAAAGACGAAATAGAAGAACTTATTTCAGCAATTATCTCGGAAACAGACGAAACAAAATTTCAAAAAACTGGAAAGAATGTTTACATAACAAACAACGAAAGAAATTGCAGGTTGACAATTAACTCTTTTACGAACAGAATAATTACAGCAGATAAATTGAATAAAACAACAACGAAAGAGAAAACAACGAACAGCTAATATGGAGTATAATTAATTTTCAGTTAGGTATTTGACTGCTAGCAAGTGATCTTCAAAGAGTTGTTTACTTATTGACAGATTTGTGCTCCGAAATCCCCAACTAAATATAGCCACAAAAAGTTACCCAAAAGGCGGGGTTTCGTGCTTCGCAGACAATTTTCTGGTAGCCGAAAGTTTAGTGCTCCGTATGAAGATTTGTAGTTAATCGCCCGCCCTCGGGTAGCGGCAAACCAATGATAAGATTCTTCATAAAAATTTACCAAAATTTACTTATCGAAAGCAAAAATAGCGAAAATTTAAATATGTAATTGGTGAAATTATTCTAATAGTTATCGGAATTTTATTTGCTTTGTATTTGAGTAATAATAATGACGAAAGAAAAAAGTGAATGATAGTTTGAAAAAGCTTTCAAGAAAGAGCAAAGCTTATTAGAAGATATGGGGATGTGTTTTTAAAATTCAAAAAGGAATACACTGCTACCTATACCTATTAGAACAGGGAAGCACCGAACAACGAAGTGAAGTGTAAAATTCATAGTAAGGTAAACAGGGCTTGAATCTGATCATAAAATCAGCTTCCTTTTTACTTTAAAATAATGAAGAAAAAATGAAAGAATTATGGAACATGTACAAGGAAACAATTCGAAGAAATTGTAACCCAACCACTGCGGATTCTGAGCATGGAATTAATTATTGGAGAAACAATCTGTTTTCTACTACTATTATAATGCTTTTGCCTCTTTGCTTTATTGCTTTTATTCCAGCTTTAGTATTAATCACCTATGAAAATAAGGAATATATAACGATAATACATATTTTAACTATTGGCGTCATGTGTTTTATAGCTTTTACACCAAAAGTTAGAGTAACAGTGAGGAAATTGATGTTTTCAGGCACTGTATTTGTTTTCTGTATCATGTTAAACGTTTTTACTTCTCCCTCCTCTGGTTCAGTTTTAGTCTACTTTTTGGCAGCTTGTATTTATTCCATCATCATTTTTGACAATAAATATGCCTATTGGTGGAGCCATATTGTGTTATTTATTTCGATCTTGTTTGGTTTCGCTATATATTTTGAGCTAATTGACTTTAGTCATAATGTTGATATGATCTCTGTTAACGAATGGGCTGCCGTTAGTTCTAACCTGATCTTTCTTTGTTACTTGTCATCAGCACTGATCCCAAAAATATTCAAGGGAATAGAAAGCTATATCACTGAGCAAAAACGATTAAAGACAGAGCTTGAGAATAATAAAATGGTTTTGGAAGCTAAAAATAAAGAACTTGAACAATATGCTTTCGTTGCATCTCATGATCTCCAGGAGCCTTTAAGAATGGTGTCTAGCTTTATGAATAAATTGAGTACGAAATATGGTGATCAGTTAGATGATAGAGCCAAAATGTACATGGAGTATGCCGAAAATGGTGCAGTGCAAATGAGGCAGATAATTTTGGATTTATTGGATTTTTCTAGGGCTGACAAACCATCTGAGGAGCTCGAAATGGTAGATCTAAACGAGTTACTAAAAAATTATATTGAGCTAAGAAAAGAAACCATATCTGATACCTCCGCAAAAATCAATTACGGAAACTTACCGAAAATAAAAACAATTAAACCTTTAATCACACAAGTTTTCTCCAATATTTTAGACAATGCTTTAAAATATTCAAAGAAAGACACTTCACCATTAATTAACATTGTAGCTTACGAACAGGATACACATTGGAAATTTTCTGTTTCGGATAACGGAATTGGAATTGCCCCCCAGTTTTTTGATAAAATATTCCAACTCTTCCAACGACTTCATAATAGGAATGAGTACTATGGTACCGGAATAGGATTGTCCTTAGTAAAGCGAAGCATTGAATTTATGGGAGGAAAGATATGGCTTGAGTCTGAACTTGGCGTTGGTTCTACTTTCTACTTTACCATTCAGAAAAATTAAATGATGAAAATTAATTTTTCAATAATCGTTTTTACATCTCCGTGGTCTTAGAATCCTGCTTAAAAGTTATTGAAGTTAAGGTTTAAAAGAAGCACGAATGCATAGCATCAAATAAACGTTCATTCGTGGTAGCCGCATGCGCCTATTTGAAAAACGTAATGTAGGATTGCCCACTACCAAAAATCATCCAAATAACATTTTGATATAATACCTATACTTGGTTTTTTTACAAAAAAAACATTTAATCATGAGTAAAAACACGTCAATAACATTGGGTAGTTACTTTGATCAATTTATTCAAGTGATTTTAAGAGAAGGACGATACAAAAATGCAAGTGAAGCTGCTCGCGCTGGATTGAGACTTCTGTAAAAAGAGGAACAGAAAATTATCGCTTTACGTCATGCCATTGATGCAGGTTAAATAGTGGTTTAGCAAAAGACTTTGATCCAGAGGAGCATTTGAAAATGTTGAAAGCTAAGCGAAAATAAATGGCCAAGTGTAAACTTACAAATAATGCGGTAGAGGATCTATCTGAGATTTGGAGTTACACTGTTGAGACATGGCCTAAAAGCCAGTCAGATAAATATTATAAGCTTATAATTAATGCGTGTTTTGAAATTGCTAAGAAACCTCAAATCGGAAAAGTTTATCCGGAAATATATCCAGATTTAAAAGGAAAAATTACCTATAAGCATATAATTTTCTATAGGGTAATGGAAGATCAATCGATTGAAATCACGAGAATCTTACATGATCGAATGGACTTGAAGAATAAATTAACAAAATGAACCCCACATAACTCGCAGTAAGCAATATGGCGCATAATCACATTCGATTGAAATCGCCACATCAGCTAAAACAACTAATGGAATTAACCAAAGAACATATCATTGAAATTGCAGATCTGCTCGACTGCGGAATGACCTGTTTCTTCCATCGACCGACGGGAACGATTGAATCCTACCCAGATCCAGACGATCTTTTTTTCGAGTCTGAACCGTGGCAAGACACTATCGACAAAATTGAAAACGACTGGGACAATTATGATAGGTTTGAAAAAATGGATTCTACCCAAGGATTTCAAGTGATGGAAAATTTCGCCTACGTTTTGACGGACAAAGTATTTAGAGACAAAATTATTGAACGACTTTCTAGACGACGACCTTTCCAGAATTTTAAGAACCTAATCAACTCATCAGACTACCGACAAAGTTGGTTTGACTTCAAAAAAAACGCCTACATCGATTTCGTAAAAAGACAAATTGAAATAAAATAAAAAACCTTGTCTACAAAGGCAGATGACTCACTTCACTTGATGTGAAAGAAATAATTCAACTTTGAAATATCCCCCTTTTTCTTAGTCCTAAGTCATTAATATCAATAAAAAGAATACCAATGCAACGAATAACAAGTCTATTTAATGCAAAATAAGCAACGATTAATTTTGAAATGGACTGATAGGGAGCTTTGTTTATAATTAAGTACAAACATTTACAACCGACAAAGATCTTTTAAGTATGGCGTTTTTGTAATCGTGTAATTTTTGTTAATCGCTTTGTTTTATAGGGTGTTGCGTGTTTTTTTAGTTTCGGAAATTTTGTCTATTTTTATAGGGTGGATATATGTAATGGTGTATAGCTATGAGTTATGGGTCAGCTTAAGACGACAATGAAACAAATAATCTACATATTTACTTTTTTGTTTTTCGGACAATTTTGCTTTGGGCAAGAGAAAAACTCTTACGTTCCGACTTATGAAAATGGAGACACTACCCTGTGGTTCAATTGGCAACAAGAAAAATTTCAAAAAGCAGGACTAAAGAACCTATCAAAGACAACAGATACTTTGCATTTTAGATTTTCTTCAGAAATACAAGCAATAGATATCTGGACAACGAACTTTCTGACTTTTTCGGGGACGCTTACAAACTTTACAAAAAAATACGCCCCCGATGCTCGCAAAAGAAAAAAAGAAAAATTTTATAGTAACACAAAATCAATAGATTCAGTAACTGCAAAGCAAGTTTACGACTTATTTATAGAGAAAGCTATTTTTGAGATTGTACCACAAGATAATATTAAAGAATGGTCAAGCGGTAAAGACGGAAATATCTTTTTCATAGAATACGTGTCCCAAAATTACTATTCATTCAAAGATTATTGGTCACCTGAAACATTTAAAGAAAAAATTACTGCTGCCAAAAAAATAAATTACATAGCAGAGAAACTTGAAGAAATGCTGAGTTTAAAAAAATCATTTGGACAGTTTATAAATTCATTGCCTAATGGGGCATACCGTGCAGGTGGAATAGAGATTATTATGAATTCAAACAAAAGAGGAAAGCCGAACCGATAACACAGGGCTAGCAATCAAGCCTTAGTAAACGGCGTATAATGAAATTTGTGTAAATTAGCAAATAAAAAGCGTTGAAGGAAAGTCAGTGGGTTATTTCGGCTCGACTGCCAGCCCTGGGAACGTAAAACGTTCGGAAAGGCGAAAAGAACAGTTGAATATCATATATAAGAATATTTATGAAGAAGGCGAACTGGACAAAGCATCAACTTGGCGAGATTTTACCAAGTTCAAAAGAAGGAGAAAGAGAACGACATGAAGAACTTAAACTACATACTTTCAGGTGCAATCTTCACAATATTGATTCTATTCATGTCAGCTAGCCTTTTTGCGCAGACAACAGAACTGGAGAAGTGTGGAATAGATGATCATTCTACATTGAATGAATTCGAAGCTGAATATTTCAATGAGGTATTTTTAGATAGAAGAGGTGATTTTGATTTTACAGATAAAAAAGTAGCTTATTTCGCAGGGTCATCTGGCTTCACAAAATCAGACAAATCGAATTATTTTAATACTGTCAAAAGCTCAAATAGTGAAGATATTCACGAATGGCAAGCTAGTGGAACACAACTATTATTGTTAACTGAAAAAGAAAAAGAGTTTTCAGGAGGTTATGATGTGATTTTAGTCTCTTGGAGTAAACTTCTTATGAATCAAAAACAAAGGAAGAAGCTGATAAGAAAATTAAATAACAAATTATAGCCCTTTTCATATTCGTCACTAAGTAAGCCTTACCGAATTCGTCGGCACAGTGGTGAACGTCTTCAGAGGTTTTGTGTTTATAGTTGAGAGCAAGCATTTACAACCGACAAAGATCTTTTAGATGGGGTGTTTTGGTAGGGGTGTGATTTTTGTGAATAGCTTTGTTTTATAGGTGCTGTGTGTTTTTTGAGTTTCGGAAATTTTGTCTATTTTTATAGGGTGGATATATGCAATGGTGTATAGCCATGAGTTATGCTCAATTTGAATTATGAAATGTCAATGTGATAAAATTAAAAACAGAAAATACATTTCGTCTCCTGACCAGTTGGGAGAAGCACTTGCTTACGCCAAAGAACTTCAGAATAATAACGTAATCGAACTTTTGACTGATGAAGGTGATAATTCGGACTATTTTCATAAAACTTATAAGTGCACCAAGTGCAACACTAACTTTCTACTAAGCTGTGAAGCTTATCATGGAAGTGGAGGTTCATTCGGGTTAAACTCTCATATTAAATCTGAGTATATTTCAAGAATAGATTATTTATGCCAAAGACATAGAAGTCCAGAAAAATATAGAGGTAATGATATCTATGACTCTAGTAAAAACGGAGAATGGGTTTATTACGATTGTTATTTTGACGAGAAATCTATTCGTGAAAGATTTAAACTTCCACAACATGTCAAATATTACGTATATGACGGAAGAGTTGCTGGACAAGAAAGTGGTTTTATTGACGAGCAAACCAATGACGCTGTACTCGGGTGTCATCCGTATTACGCCAGAAAAAATAATTTGAAATTAATAAAATAAAAAAGTGTCTAACAAAGGTTATGTTTAATTAAGAACGAAACAGAACCTATAACCACTATGCTTTTATGAACTCCAAAGCTATTATAGATCGGATAATACTTTCACTTGTCATGATTCCGGGAAAAGCTATGCCTCGGTATTACGAGGGAGTAGGAAACTATGTTGTCTGCTTCAGCGCTGAATATATTGCTAATCGATACAGGAATACAGACAAAAAGTTGGTAAAAACTAGACTGGACCATGAAGAAGTATTTGTCCCATGTAAAATCATTTCTTCATTCCTTAAAGGAACAAATTTCAGAGAACAACTAAAACGTCAGATGCCTTATTTGAGTTCTCATGATATTGGTAAATCATATCAGAACTTTCGGGATATGCCAAAGGGAACATGGTTCCAAGTTCACGAATTTGAAACTGCAGAATTATTGTCACAATTAATTGATTCTGGAAAATTAGGTTTGAGTGTTGAGTTAAAGCACACGATTATTGTAAATGGCGAACAAATCGAAATTCACGAAGAATTTGAACGGATGGATGAGCCCAAAAACATTCTGCCATACACTTTACATATATACGGAGGTAGTGTTTGGAGTCGTGGAAGAAGTGAACATGGAAAGGCTCATTTAGAACTCAAGAAAAATGGTAAGTCGGTTGACAAAATCTTTCTTCCGTACTCAGACATTTGGCACAGAAGTAACAGATCCGAAAAAATTGAACTGTTACAATCTGAGAAAGGAAACGTCACAAGAAAAGAGCGAAAAAAAATTGCTGAATGGCTAAGTAATGGAGGAAATCTAGTTCGTTGTCATGAAGAGTGGAATGAAAGTAACAAGGATAATGAAAACAGGGTTATGTTTATATACTAATACTGACTGTGGAAGAATGAGCATAACAGCACCTAAAAAACACTGCAACGATTGCGCTTAGAATTATAAATCATTCTTAGCTCAATCACTCCCTTTTCAAATTATTGCTTAACTTTATGGATAGCAGCGATTTTTTAGCTGCCCAACGTTACCTGCAACCTAATACAATAAAAGTATATTAAAGCTTGTTTTAGAATTT
>JBBEBO010000081.1:0-4656 GCA_040882265.1 Brumimicrobium sp.
ATTAGTAAAATTGAAGAAGCTTTATTTAACTGGTAAACATCCCGATAGGCATTTACTTTTTTTAAACCATTAATGATTAAGGTTCATTAAGGTCACAGTATACATCTTCTATAATTCGCAGAAAACATCACGTCCTACAAGTCTTACCCAACCCTACAAGCTCCCTACTCTTAATTTTTCTTAACTCCTTAATAGCTCAAAACCAACATCATGCACACCCTATTCACCCTCTACAATTCGTGAAATTTACCGCCCCCCATGAACAGCACAGGCATGAAAAAAACCCACACCCTACACAAAATATATACCTCTAGTTCAGCCTTAATTCTTTACCTTTGCAAAAAAAAAGTGAACGCAATCGACCAAGATACAATTTGTGCATTGTCCACAGCCAATGGTATGGGAGCAATCGCCGTGATTCGTGTTTCAGGGAAAGAAGCCTTGAAGATCACTTCTAAAGTGTTTTCTAAAAATCTTGAAGAAGTAAAATCGCATACCGCAAATTTTGGAACCATTCGCGACGCAGAAAACAATGTGATTGATGAAGTTTTAGTCACTGTTTTAAAAGAAGGCAAGAGCTTTACCGGAGAAAACACAACAGAGATCGCTTGTCACGGTTCGGTTTTTATCCAACGTCAAATTCTGTCTTTATTACTTGAAACAGGTTGTCGCATGGCTAAACCAGGAGAATTCACCATGCGTGCTTATTTTAATGGTCGAATGGATTTGTCACAAGCCGAAGCGATTGCTGATTTAATCTCCGCAGACTCTAAAAAAGGACATGAAATCGCCATGAATCAAATGCGAGGTGGCTATTCAGACCACATTAAGCACCTTAGGCAGCGATTAATGGATTTTGCTTCGCTGATAGAGCTCGAACTCGATTTTTCCGAGGAAGATGTTGAGTTTGCCGATCGATCGGAATTAAACAAGCTTGTAGATGAATTAAAAGATCACCTGAAAGAACTTACAGATTCATTTGCTTATGGTAACGCAATTAAAAATGGGATCAGTACCGTTATTGCTGGTCGACCAAACGCAGGGAAATCTACTTTGCTCAATGCTTTATTAAACGAAGAACGCGCAATTGTCTCCGATATCGCAGGAACCACACGTGATACGATTGAAGAACAATTAACGATTGACGGTGTGCTATTCAAATTCATCGATACTGCCGGCATCCGAGAAGCAAAAGACGAAATAGAGAAAATTGGCGTTGAACGAACGATCTCTGAAGTGGGAAAATCAAATGTATTGTTGTACGTTTTCGACGCAGTTGAGATGACTCCAGAAGAAGTGAAACAAGATATCGAAAAACTACAACGCAAAGGTTTATCGATTGTCCTTTTGGCAAACAAGGTGGATCAGCTTAAATCATTTGACGAAACGAAATACGATTTTCCCTATCCCATCATTCCTATCTCCGCAAAAGAGAAAGAGGGAATTAAAGAAATCAAAGCACAACTCTCGGAAGAAGTTCAAAAGTTCGCGAGTGAAAGTGATACGATTGTAATCAATGCGAGACATTACGAAGCGTTTTCAAAAGCGTTGCAGGATATTATTAAGGTTGAGGAGGCGTTAGAGATGCAGATTCCAGGGGATTTGTTGGCTATGGATATTCGTAGTGCTATTAGGCATCTGTCTAGTGTTATTGGAGATATTACGGAGGATGATTTGTTGGGGAATATATTTGCTAATTTTTGTATTGGGAAGTAGGAAAAGAGCTGTTTACAATTAATAATAAGACATGTGTAAATAACGTCTAAATTTATTCACGTCTTTTTTTCATACATAGAAAATCGCAGTTTTTATACATATACTTACTATACAGTCAGAACGAATTTAAAAATTTTCAGACAAACTTAAATAATAAAACCACTAATTAAGTTTTTTGGCTATTTCTTAATTAACCTTCCTACTCCTTAATCACAGATAAAACCGGCAACCCTGATCTATCAAACACAACAGAATAAACTCCTTTGGATAAATTGGAGATATCTATAATTTGTTCTAATCCATTCATGTTGCCTGATAACACTTCTTTACCCTGTGCATCAATCAGCTGGAATGAGGAGTTAATGAATTTATCAGAAGATATTGTGAATGTTTTGGAAGTAGGGTTGGGATAAACAATCAAAGTTTGTTTTGAGTTGACTTCCAGACCCGCGTCATCATCCACTGTTAATATTCCAACATCAGAAGTGTCTGAACAATTTGAGTTTTCTGTAATAATACATCTAAATTGGTTATTATTCTCATCAAGTGTTACATCTGATATGGCCAGAAGATCTGTATCAACACCACTGAATTGACCTGTATTCGATAGATCATACCATCCTGTTCCGTCGTCTAACTGCCATTGAAAAGTTGCGTTGGAAGCCGAAGTATTAACCGTAAACTGGGCGTTGTTTCCAACCACTACCATTTGATTTGTTGGTTGTGAAGTAATGTCAACTTCTTCTATCGTTAAGTCTAATGTAACAGTACTATCAAGTCCAGCCTGATTGGTTAGTACTTCGGTATATAAACCAGATTGCGTATACGTTTGACCATTAGCGCTCCATGTATAACTTGAGCATTCATCAACTCCAGTGACTACAAAATCACCAATAGGTGAACTCTCGATCATGTCATTTATAAGATGATCCGTCTCATTCGTGATAATGGGAGCATTAAAATCAAAGTAGATATCGGCTTGGTTATTAATTATAGTACCGTTTGGAAGATCGGGAACTTGATCAACAGTAAACGTTATAAATCCATTGCTTCCAGGTTCATCTGTTGTACTATCTGGTAGCATAATATCATCAAATGTCCATTCCAGCACTCTAGGGCCGTACTTTCTAAACGTATAATTATGACTCGATACTCCGGGTGTTACCGTAAAGATGTTTAAATCTGTATCTAAGGTGTCTCTAATTACAACGGTAAAAGCAGTATCTGTTCCGGTGTTTTGGAACCTCACGACATATTGCAATTGCTGATTGGGTTGGATATTATTTTGATTGGTTACACCTAGTGGGAAACCTCTTTTATCATTTGGATCATAACTTCCTGTGACTACACCACAGTAAATATCAACAACAGGATCTGCATCATCATGTGGTTGGTTATTTATCAAGTCCGGAATCCATTGCGTTGAATCGGATCCACATAGCTCAACATGAGCGTTAGGATGAGAATTACCTGGATGTAAAGGGTGTTGTTCTGCTGCTAAGATCCAAGTCTCTCCATTTGCAGGGTAAGAGAAATAAATTGTCTCCTGACCTTGTAGTTGAATGGAGTCGATATCCACTAAAGTATCATTTACATAAAGAAGCACTGGCGAAAAACAATCCATATCACCATTTCCTAAATCACCTGTATTTGTAATCGAGAAATGAACAGAGTCTCCCTGACACCAACCTTCAACCTGTAAGCTTGATTTATCCCAAGGGAGAGTACACGGTTGCGGCATGACAAGGTTCGGGTCATTGCCATAATTTGGAGGGAAAGGATCTGTTGGAATTGAATCTAAGGCACAACTATCTACAGGATATAAGCTTGCATCCATACAAAGTGTTTCACCTAACAATGCATCACAGCTAATAGTTGTATTGATAGTAAAATCAACACACTGTCCTGGGTTGAGGTCTCCAAGATCAAATTGATAGGTGTTATTTCCAAGACTTGTGTAAGGTAATGATGAAGATGTTGGTGTAAAAAGTGAGTCTAACTCCACTTCTGCATAAGCTGAATTTAGAGCACCTGTTGCTGTTATTTCATTACAAGCCTGCACATAAATCTTTTGATCACTAAAACATCTTCTAAGGAAAGGTGCATGTATACTAATATCTGGACTACTGCAAGGATTATTATTTACCATTCCAAAATCAGGTCCAGGGGTATAAGCCTGAGGGTCTGTAACTGTAAAAGTTTGTGACACAGGACAAGTTGGTGTCCAGTTTGAATTTGTGGTATCTATTGTTGCTGTGTATGTTCCGATAGGTAGGGAGTCAAGGTGCCACAATCCGCTGTTACTGACTTGTGTAATATACCCTCCAGGACTAATAGATACCGGTATACCAGCTAAACCGAGTTCAGAAGTTTCCAGTATGCAATTTTCATTTAAATCGTTATAAACTCTTCCGTATATCTGAGCAAAATCCAAATTAACAATCCAACAATCCGTATATCCCTTATTACTAGTTATATCTATATCATTAGAGTTAGACCATCCAGCAACAATGAATCCACCATTTGTTTTTTGCCGAATTGAACTGGTCATATCTACTCCAGAACCACCTAATGATTTTTGCCAAATGATGCTTCCAACAGTATCTAATTTAACAATCCAATAGTCTCTGCCTCCGTTATTCAATGTCACATCTCCATTATTTGATGTTGAGTGCCCAACTGTAATATATCCTCCATCCGTAGTTTGCTGAATTGAATAAGCAGATTCCGATCCAGAACCACCTAATGATTTTTGCCAGGTAATGTTTCCAATTGAGTCTAACTTGACAACCCAATAATCACTAGAGTTAGTTGAACCATTGTGTCCAGTCACATCCCCATCATTAGAGTAGGAGTATCCAGTAAGAATAAACCCTAGATCTGTAGTTTGACTTGTCCTAAAATAGGTTTACACAAAAAAGTGTAAAATGAAAGAAGAAA
>JBBEBO010000082.1:0-29209 GCA_040882265.1 Brumimicrobium sp.
TAACAGTTATAATCGTACATTAGTAAAATTGAAGAAGCTTTATTTAACTGGTAAAGATCCCGATAGGCATTTTACATTAATACCTAATCAGCCTTCACGCCCCTCTAATTCGTCACTAAGACTGGCCTGCCAAGTCGATGTAACTCGTCACTAGTCACTATACCTTGTCACTAAAAAAGCCTCGTATCTTTCGACACGAGGCGCTTTCTATATTAACATTAACAAGACTTTAAGACATCAAGATGTTAAGATATTAAGACGACAAGACTCACAACCGTCTTAATATATTATTGTCTAAAAGCTACATCATTCCTGGCATTCCACCTGGCATTCCGCCGCCCATTCCACCACCGGAACCACCTTTGTCGTCGTCTTTTTCTTCAACGATAACACATTCCGTTGTTAGAAGCATTGAAGCTATTGAGGCAGCGTTTTCCATTGCAATACGCGTCACTTTTGTTGGATCAAGAACCCCTGCTTTAAGCAAGTTTTCAAATTTACCAGTTCTGGCATTGTAACCGAAATCATCTTTACCGTCAATTACTTGTTGTACAATTACGGCTCCTTCACCGCCTGCATTTTGAACGATTTGACGAAGTGGCTCTTCCACGGCACGGCGAACTATTGCAATTCCAGTTTGCTCATCTTCGTTTGCGCCTTTCAATTTGTCAAGCGCTTTGATTGATCTCAGCATAGCAACACCACCTCCAGGAATTACACCTTCCTCAACAGCAGCTCTTGTTGCAGCTAATGCATCATCTACACGGTCTTTCTTTTCTTTCATTTCAACTTCAGAAGCAGCTCCTACGTAAAGGACAGCAATACCTCCAGCTAACTTAGCCAAACGCTCTTGCATTTTTTCTTTATCGTAATCAGAAGTTGAGCCTTCAATTTGTGCTTTTATTTGAGAAACACGTGCTTTGATATCAGCTTTCTTACCAGAACCGTTTACGATTGTAGTATTGTCTTTATCAATTTCCACTTTTTCAGCAGTACCAAGCATGTCTAACGTTGCAGATTCTAAACTTAAACCACGCTCTTCAGAAATTACTTGACCACCTGTTAAGATTGCTAAGTCTTCCAACATTGCTTTTCTTCTATCTCCAAATCCAGGCGCTTTAACAGCTGCAACTTTTAGTGATCCTCTAATTCTATTTACAACCAAAGTTGTTAATGCTTCACCATCAATATCTTCAGCAATAATCAATAAAGGTTTTCCAGATTGAGCAGCAGGCTCAAGTACAGGAAGTAAATCCTTCATGTTTGAGATTTTCTTATCACAAATTAAGATATATGGATTCTCAAGATCAGCAATCATCTTCTCTGTGTTTGTTACAAAATAAGGAGATAAATAACCGCGGTCAAACTGCATTCCTTCTACAGTTTTTACCTCCGTTTCGATTCCTTTTGCTTCTTCCACAGTTATAACGCCGTCATTACCTACAACTTTCATCGCTTCGGCAATAAGAGCGCCAATTGTTTCATCGTTATTTGCAGAGATTGAAGCGATTTGCTTGATTTTGTCGTTATCCGAACCAACTTCCTTAGAAAGTTTTTTAAGTTCAGCAACAACTGTGGTCACTGCCTTATCAATTCCCTTTTTTAAATCCATGGGATTTGCACCAGCAGCAACATTTTTTAATCCTGCCGTAATGATTGCTTGCGCTAAAACTGTTGCAGTTGTTGTTCCGTCTCCTGCAATATCTGCAGTTCTAGAAGCTACTTCCTTCACCATTTGAGCACCCATGTTTTCCATAGGATCCTTTAATTCAATTTCTTTTGCTACTGAAACACCATCTTTTGTAATTTGCGGTGCTCCAAAACTTTTTCCAATAACAACATTTCTACCTTTTGGTCCTAATGTTACTTTCACTGCGTTTGACAAAGCATCGACACCTCTTTTGAGTTTCTCTCTTGCTTCAACGTCAAATAATATTTCTTTTGCCATTTTACTTTAATTTTTTTTTAAAAATTTAATTAGCTAAAAATTCCGTAAATATCTGATTCTTTCATAATCAAATACGTCTTTCCTTCCAACTTGATCTCTGTTCCTGAATACTGACCATAAAGCACAGTATTTCCTTTTTTAACCGTCATTGGCTCATCAGGTTTACCTTTCCCTACAGCAACCACTTTTCCTTTTAAAGGTTTTTCTTTCGCTGTATCTGGAATAATGATTCCACTAGCTGTCTTCTCTTCGGCTGGAGCGGGCTCAATTAGCACGCGATCCGCCAACGGTTGTAATGCTGACATAATTAATTTTTATTTTAGTTATTTTGTTATTAATATTTGATAGTTCATGCACGTCGAATTTTGTGCCAACTTCAAAAGGAGTAATTATTGACAGTAAACGGGATTTGAGGGACAAAAAAATGTCAGCATTACTGACACACTGACATTTTGAATTGGTTAAGGTCTGTCTTTCAAATTAGGCATAAATCAAAAAAAGGCAGAATATTGAATATGGATTGACGAATGTCGAACTCGCTATTTCTAAAATCTGCGGTTCCATATTCAGCATTCTGTTCCATATTCAGCATTCTGCCTTCAAATTAGCGCACAAACAAAAAAGAGAACCGCAGAATATCGAATATGGATTAACGAATGTCGAACTCGCTACTTCTTAAATCTGCGGTTCAATATTCAGCATTCTGCGGTTCAAATTAGCGCACAAATCAAAAAAGAGAACCGCAGAATATCGAATATGGATTGACGAATGTCGAACTCGCTACTTCTTAAATCTGCGGTTCCATATTCAGCATTCTGCCTTCAAATTAGCGCACAAACAAAAAAGAGAACCGCAGAATATCGAATATGGATTAACGAATGTCGAACTCGCTACTTCTTAAATCTGCGGTTCAATATTCAGCATTCTGCGGTTCAAATTAGCGCACAAATCAAAAAAGAGAACCGCAGAATATCGAATATGGATTGACGAATGTCGAACTCGCTACTTCTTAAATCTGCGGTTCCATATTCAGCATTCTGCCTTCAAATTAGCGCACAAACAAAAAAGAGAACCGCAGAATATCGAATATGGATTAACGAATATTGAAATAACTTAGAACAAAAATTATTGCCCTCCAGCTGGCTGACCTTGATTTTGGCCACCTCCAGTTGGCTGACCACCTCCAGCGGGTTGACCTTCATTTTCGCCACCAGCGGGTTGTTGTCCTTCTTGACCTTCGACACCTTCATTCTGCTCGGTTTCTTGATCCTGATTGTCCATTGTTTCATTCGGTCTAGAATACATTAGCGTCATAAAAATACTTAATACAGCAATTGCTCCAGCAAGACTCCACGTTGATTTTTCGATAAAATCATTTGTTTGTTTAACACCGCCCAATTGTTGAGCTGAACCAAAGTCAGTAGATAAACCACCACCTTTTGGGTTTTGCATTAAAACTAAAAGTACGAGTAGAACACTCGCTATAATTACTAGTACAGTTAATAAAGTTGCCATATTTTTAATTTAATTTTCTTTTCAGACTTTCGATTTGAAGTGCAAAGAAACTCTTTTTTTCTGGAAATTTCAACATTAATTTCTCATAAGCTTCAATTGCCTTCGGATAATTTCCTTGTACGGAATAAATTTTAGCTAGCGTTTCACTTACTGGAAGCCTTGTTTCATCAAGGCTTTCCTTTGCTTTTTGGGTCGGTGAAAAGAAGCTGTGTTTTGGTTTTGTGATATCAGATAATTCTTTAATTTTTTCTCTAATTTCTAATCGTTCCTCCTTTTCTTTGTATTCTTTATCTAACGATTCAGTTTTTTGATTAGGTGACTTTTCATCATTTTTAATAAACGAACTCATCCAATCTGTAAAAGTGCGTTTTGATTCAACATTCAAATTAGATTTCTTCTCCTCTACCTTACTTTCATCTGATTCTAATTTCGTGTCAAATTCAATTTCAATTTCAGGGATTTTATCTTCATCAAAATCATCAAGCGTATTTAATTGGCTATAATCAATTCTAAAGGTTTCCTCTTCTGTAAATTCACTATCTATTTCAAAGGAAATTGAAGAACTAACAGCGTGTGAAAGAATATCTCGCTCTAGAGAATCAATACTTTTAGGTTTCTTCTTATCTGGCTCGGAGGTCTCTTCTGTATCTGTAGATTCTATTTCTTTACTCCCCTCGTTAAATGCAGAAGAAATGGATTCGCTCACTCTACTTAACTCATCCGTTTCACGCTCCTTCTGTTTAAAATCGTTGTCTTCAACAGCTGAACTCGATTGTGCCTCTGTTATTTTCTCACTTGGTTTTTGGTTTTGAGTTGAACTTTCTTCTTTAGATATCAGTTCTTCTTTCTCACCAACATCATTCATTTCAGAAAAATCAAAAGGCGTTTTCTCTTGTGCTTCTGTAGAAACTTCAGACTTAATCACTTCAGTTTGTTTTTCAATTTCATCAGCTGATTTTTCAGCTTTTTTGTCGACAACAACCTCTTGTTGATCAGCAAAATGAATAATTGAATAAAGCTGTGTTCTATCTGGAACTCGATAAGCGTGAACTTTTAATTCACCTTCAAAACTTATAGGGTTAAAAACAGATAAGCCTTTTAAATACAGTTGAGAAAAAATAGGTGTAAAAGGATATTTTTCACTCAACACCTTTAAATCCTCCAAATGATTAGACTCAATCAGTGAGGGATTCTCTATAAGTTGCGATATTTTTGTAGTATCTAACATTTTACCAGTTCGAAAGTAACTTATTTAAAACATCTTGCACAATTTGATCGTTAATTTCTTCTAACAATTGAGTTTGAATTGCACCAACATCTTGGTTTGAGTCAAAATCAGCGAATCGAGAAACACTTAATTCCATCAAATCTTCTTCAGGTTCTGAAATAAAGATCTCAAAATTTGCATTAATTGTCAATCGGTTTTTAGCAGCAACATCATCCCCTTGCATTGCCATAGGTGCAACGTTGTAATTACTCACAACACCAGTAATTGTTACTTGAGGGTCATCGCTTTCATTACTAACCAATTTCAATCCAACTCGATTTTGAACAGCGTCTTTAATTAATTCCGTCAATTCTGGCGCATAACTTATTGGTGCGTTTGAAGCTTCATTTTCGAGGGTCGAAACCATAAACCTCTTCCACTCTGGTGGCACACTTCCATCCTGAAAGGAAAGACTTGTAGGCCAACACGCAGTCATTAGTAATAATCCAAAAAGTATAAAAAGACTTTTCATAATAGCAAAATAACGACTTAATTTAAGTTATATTCTTTTATTTTTCGATATAACGTTCGTTCAGATATTCCAAGTTCACGTGCTGCGTGCTTGCGTTTTCCATTGTGTTTTTCAAGCGCTTTTTTCACAAATTCTTTTTCACGCTCTTCAAGTGATAAAGATTCTTCCACTTCTACGTGTTCATGATAGTCGCTATCAACAATTGTTGGACTATCATCTTCTTCATTAAATTCATCACTAACATCTGATTTATCTTGAACTCCCGACTCTAATAATTTTCTACTTTCTTCGTTAGAAATATCACTATACACTCGGTTTAATACATCGCGTTGTTTACCAGTCAAATCAACATCATCATTACCGTTTAATATTTCGATTACTAATTTTTTTAACTCATTTAAATCTCTTTTCATGTCAAAAAGAAATTTATACATTAGTTCACGGTCAGAAAATGAGTCGTTGCTTGATGAGCTTGATTTTTCGATAACAGAAGGTAATCCACCTGCATTTTCACTCGGTAAATAAAACGCTAATTTATCTGCCGAAATTTGACGTTCGTTTTCAATTACAGAAATTTGCTCCACAATATTTTTTAATTGACGAATATTTCCTGGCCAAGAATATTTTTCGAGTTCTAAAACAGCTTCATCATCTAGTTTAATTGCAGGCATTCTGTACTTTTCCGCAAAATCTGAAGCAAACTTTCTAAATAACAGATGAATGTCTTCTTTTCTTTCGCGAAGTGGCGGAAGTTGAATAGGCACTGTACTCAAACGATACAATAAATCTTCTCTAAACTTACCCTTTTGGATTGCTTTTGGCATGTTTTCATTTGTAGCAGCAACCACACGCACGTCAGTTTTTATCACTTTAGATGAACCAACACGGATAAACTCACCTGTTTCTAATACACGCAAAAGTCTAACTTGTGTTTGTTGTGGTAATTCAGCTACTTCATCAAGAAAAATTGTACCACCATCTGCTTCCTCAAAATACCCTTTTCTACTTCCACTAGCTCCAGTAAAAGCACCTTTTTCATGACCGAATAACTCAGAATCGATTGTGCCCTCAGGAATTGCACCACAGTTTACAGCTATATAACTCCCATGCTTTCTTGCACTCAGATTATGAATAACTTGTGGTATTATCTCTTTTCCAGTTCCACTCTCTCCAGTTACTAAAACTGAAATATCCGTTGGCGCAACTTGCATTGCAACTTCCAACGCTCTATTCAAACGTGGTGCATTACCAATAATGCTAAACCGTTGTTTTATTTGTTGAATATTCATTTTCAATAACTTAAATTACACTTCAATAATACTCCCTGATAAAGATGCCTTTGTACAATCTGTAATCTTAACAGTAACGTAGTCTCCTACCTTAACATCTTTTCTATCGAAGATAACTTTATGGTTTCGGTCAGTTCTACCCAACATTTGATTGTCTGAACGTTTAGAAACGCGTTCTACTAAAACCTCCTCAATTTTTCCAATTTGAGCTTTATTGATTTTTAAGCTGTGTTCGTGTTGAAGAGTAATCACTTCTTCCAATCTTTTTTGCTTAATTTCTTCAGGAACATCATCCTCAAACTTGCGTTCAGCTAGTGTTTTTGGACGTTCAGAATACTTGTACATATAAGCTGAGTCGTATTCAATTTCACGCATCAATGAAAGTGTATCTTGATGTTCTTGTTCTGTTTCACCACAAAATCCACTTATCACATCGGTAGAAATTCCACAATCAGGAATAATGCGTTTGATTGCATCAATTCTATTCATATACCATTCACGCGTATAACCACGATTCATTCTTTTTAACATGTCACTATTCCCCGATTGAACAGGCAAGTGAATATAGTTGCAAATATTTTTGTGATTCGCTACAGCGTGAAGAACATCATCAGTCATATCTTTAGGATGCGAAGTAGAAAAACGAATTCTTAGTTTTGGATGCACCTTTGCTACCATTTCTAAAAGTTGCGCAAAGTTTGTTGTCGCCTTATCAGAATCTTTGATTTCGCCTTTACTCGTCATATTCCATCGATAACTATCGACATTTTGACCAAGTAGAGTTACTTCACGGTATCCTGCTTTAAATAAATCTGCACACTCATTAACAATAGTTTCTGGATCACGACTTCTTTCTCTTCCACGTGTAAAAGGCACTACACAAAAAGAACACATATTATCACACCCACGCGTGATACTAACAAACCCAGTTACTCCATTTTGATCTAAACGAACGGGATTAATATCAGCATATGTTTCATCTCTAGACAAGAGTACATTTACTGCTTTTTGTCCTCCATCAACTTCCTCGATAAGTCCTGGTAAGTCACGATATGCATCAGGACCAACAACTAAGTCAACAAGTTTTTCCTCTTCAAGTAAATTTTTCTTTAATCTTTCAGCCATACAACCAAGAATTCCGATAACCATTCCTGGACGTTCACGCTTTGCTTTATTAAATTGAGAAAGTCGGTTTCTAATTCGTTGCTCAGCATTTTCTCTTATGCTACAAGTGTTGATAAGTACAACATCTGCCTCGCCTTGATCTTTTGTAGTTGTAAATCCACGATCAGTTAAAATAGAGGCAACGACTTCACTATCCGAAAAGTTCATCGCACAGCCATAGCTTTCTAAATATAACTTTTTACCTGTAGGTTTCTTCCCCTGCATTTCAATCGCTTCGCCTTGACGGCTTTCATCTATATCTTTTTCTACGGTAATACTCATTTACAAAATTCTTTATTAAATAGTCCGCAAAGATAACTTTTCTTTATATGGTGTCAAAATGTCAGTCGCTAATTTTTCTAAAAATATTTGAATCTATTATTATTTTATCATACAGCGTAGCAAATACAGTACCTACAGCTCAATGCAAGAAGGTGAAAAACGGACACTTTTAAGGGTTCTACACCAATTGAATATTACATGAAGTTTGGTTTTCGATTAATTTTAAAGTTATTTTGCACTCAGTTTTCAGAAAACAAGAGATTAATTCAAAGACATTATGGCTAAAAATTTAGTAATCGTTGAGTCCCCAGCAAAAGCAAAAACAATCGAAGGATATCTTGGTAAAGATTTCATAGTAAAGTCAAGTTACGGTCACGTGAGAGACTTGGCTAAAAAAGGGTTAGCCATTGATATAGAAAACAATTTCCAACCAAATTATGCCGTAAGTGCAGATAAAAAAGCAGTTATAACAGAATTAAAAAAACTAGTCAAAGAGGCAGAAGTTGTATGGTTAGCAACGGATGAGGACCGAGAAGGAGAGGCGATTTCATGGCACTTATACGAAACATTGAAGTTGGACAAAAAAGATACGAGAAGAATAACATTTAACGAAATAACAAAACCCGCTGTTCAGCGTGCAATTGAAAGTCCAAGAAAAATCAATCAAGAACTTGTTAATGCACAGCAAGCTAGACGAGTGTTAGATCGTTTAGTAGGATTTGAACTATCTCCTGTACTTTGGAAAAAAGTTAAACCGAGCTTATCTGCCGGACGTGTTCAATCAGTTGCTGTACGATTAATCGTTGAACGAGAGCGTGAAATCATGCAGTTCAAGCCTGAAAATTATTATCGTGTAACAGGTGAATTTACAAAAGGAAAAGATAGCATAAATGCGAATCTAGCTCATAATCTAGGAACAGATAAAGAAGTTGAATCCTTTTTAAATGATTGTACTGGAGTTGATTTCAAAGTTACTGACGTTACAAAAAAACCAGCTGTTAAAAACCCAAGTGCTCCGTTTACTACATCAACACTCCAGCAAGAAGCAAGTCTAAAACTTGGATTTAGTGTATCGCGTACAATGGGTGTAGCACAAAGGTTGTACGAAGCAGGACACATTACATATATGCGTACCGATAGCGTGAATTTTTCAGACACAGCAATTGATGGAGCGAAGGATGCAATCATCAAAAACTACGGAGAAAAATACAGCAATCCAAAACGTTTTAAAAACAAAAACACGGGTGCACAAGAAGCCCATGAAGCTATCCGACCATCTGAATTTGGGAAACAACATGTTTCTATGGGTTCTGATGAAGAGAAATTATACGATCTAATTTGGAAAAGATCTATTGCGTCACAAATGAGTCAAGCGAAACTTGAAAGAACAACCATAAAAATTGGAGCGGATAAAGTAAAAGATGTTTTTGTTGCTAAAGGTGAAGTAATCAAATTTGACGGTTTCTTAAAAGTTTATCTAGAATCTTCTTTAGATGATGAGGATGAGGATAAAGCATTAGAAGGATTACTTCCTGATGTGAAAGTAAATGATGCTGTTGATGCTAAGTCTATAATTGCTACTGAGCGATTCACTAAAGCTGCACCACGTTACGTTGAAGCTTCTTTGGTAAAAAAGCTAGAGGAACTAGGAATTGGTAGACCTTCTACATACGCACCAACAATTTCAACAATACAAAAAAGAGGATACGTTGAGAAAAAAGAACGCGAAGGAATTGAAAGAAATTATCAAGTCTATGAATTAATTGGTGATTCTATTGATAAGAAAGAAGCGTCTGAAATTACTGGGAGGGATAGAAACAAACTTTCTCCTACAGATATAGGAATGGTTGTTACTGACTTTTTAGTTGAACACTTTGGAAGAATATTAGATTATAATTTCACTGCAAAGGTTGAGCATGAATTCGATGAAATTGCAGAAGGTTTGAAGGAGTGGACAAAAATGATTCAAGATTTTTACAGCCCATTTCACGAAAACGTTGAAAACACATTAGAACATTCAGATAGAGCATCTGGAGAACGTCATTTAGGAGAACATCCAAAAACGGGCGAAAAAGTTATAGTTCGTATTGGCAGATACGGCCCTATGGCACAAGTTGGCGACACAGAGGGAGAAAACAAAGCTCGTTTTGCAAGTTTACGCCCAAACCAGTCAATTGAAACAATCACTTTTGAAGAAGTTTTAGAACTATTTAAACTCCCAAGAGAGTTAGGTGAATTTGAAGACAAGGTAGTTAAGGCTAATATTGGAAGATTTGGCCCTTATGTTCAACACGACGGAAAGTTCGTTTCTCTAAAAGAAGACGACCCAATGGAAGTTACACTTGAAAGAGCTGTGGAACTTATCAAAGAAAAAAGGATAGAAGACAAGAAAAAGCTAATCAAAACTTTCCCTGAGGATAAGGATATGCAGCTTTTGATTGGTAGATGGGGTCCTTACTTAAAAATCGGAAAGAAGAACTACAAGCTTCCAAAAGATGCTGAGCCTGAAAAGTTAACGTATGAAGAATGCATTCATATTTCAGAAAACCAACCAAAGAAAGGTGCGAGAGGAAAAAAGAAAGTGAAGAAGAAATAGTTCAATACTTCATTTTTCCTGTTGAAGCAATCACTAATTGATAAGCGATATAACACGCTCATTGGTGAGTTTTCGACAATCGACTTTTTATTACTCGGTTTTGTTTGATTAAAAACTAAGCTTTCATTAAGTTATATTTGTTCAAAATTCAATAATGAAAGATATTTCAATTTATTTTCAAGCAATTCAACAAGATATAACTTTTGAGGAGGAAATGCTAGGAACTAAAATAGCAATTCACTCACCTGAAAATTTCCCTGAATTTGATAAGAAGGGAGTTGCTTTGATATATGTGCCAGAAAATAGAAGAAGCAATTACCAGTCTATTGACAACAATGATGCATTTAGAAAATCTTTCTATCATTTATATTCTGGAGCAAATTGGTCGCACACTATCTACGATTTAGGTACAATACAACCAGGCGATAAAATTGAAGACACAATACATGCGATCAGTACCGTTTGTCAGGAGTTAATTAAAAAAAATATTATACCACTAGTAATTGGTGGGTCTCAAGATTTAACTATAGCCCTTTATAAAGCTTACGAAAAACTTGAACAATTAATCAATTTAACGACCATCGATCATAAATTAGATATCGGAACAATTGAAGAAGCACCAAAATCAGATGGTTGGTTAAGTCATATTTTACTTCACAAACCTTGTTATCTATTTAATTATAGCAACCTTGGAGCTCAGTCACATTATATCTCACCAAAAACACTAGATTTATTTAACGACTTATATTTTGACGTTTGTCGTTTAGGTAGTTTAAGCGGCAATTTGCAAATTGCTGAACCAATAATGCGCAATACAGATATAATAAGTTTCGATCTTCAATCAATACGAGCTAGTGAAATAAATGATTTACAATACGTTTCACCAAATGGTTTCTTTGCTCATGAAGCTTGCCAGCTAATGAGATATGCTGGAATCAGCGACAAAACAACTAGTATTGGGGTTTTTAATTATTTCCAAGCTGAGAAAACGAATACTTTAAATGACCTGCTCGCACAAGTAATTTGGTACTTTAACGATGGATACGCTAATAGGAAGGGAGATTTTCCAATCGGTAGTAAACGCAACTACAAAAAATTCAGAGTTACACTAGACGAATTAAATGAAGAAATTGTTTTTAATAAAAGTGATAAATCTGGAAGATGGTGGATGGAGGTTCCGTACCCAGGTATTAAAGGACACAAGTATGAGCGACACCAACTGGTTCCTTGTAGCTATAATGAATATCAAGAGGCTATGAAAGGAGAGATACCAGATTTATGGTGGAAAACGTATCAAAAACTGGGTTAAAACCAATATTGAGTTTTCAACATTTGAACATTTTTTTGTTCAAAAGAGATATTTCTAATAAAATAAGTTTCGTTTTTTCATTTTTTTAACTATTTTAGTCGCCTGATGGAGTCTTGTTGTGCTTCGTCTAGTTAATTAATTAATTGAAAGACATAGCTTTTATGAAGAAATATCTATTGATTTTCAGCTTATTATGTTCAGGTATTACAATGGTTTATGGTCAGCAAGATAAGTTGTTGACACATTTTATTTTTGATAAAATGAGTATTAATCCTGGAGCAACTGGTGTAGGAATGCCAGCCCAAGTTTGTGGAACTATGATTTATCGTAATCAGTGGGATAAATTTAACGGTGCACCGAACTCTGCATTGTTTAATGCTGAGGCTAACCTATCCCAATATTTCCCTAGTGCTGCTGGTGTATCATTTTACCATGATGCGATTGGCTTCTCAAGACAAAATAATTTAACTTTAAATTATTCATATCATTTAGCAATTGATGATGGAACGCTCGGTATAGGAGCAGCTATAGGTATTGTTAGTTATGGAATGAATCCAGTTTGGGTAACACCAAATGATCCAATGGATGCTGAGTTACCAACTGCTACAAGTCAAACTACATTTGATGCTAATTTTGGAGCTTATTATATGCACAATTCTGGTTGGTATGCGGGAATATCTTCGACACACCTTCCTGCAATGGAATTAACCGATCTTAATTTCAATACTAGAAGGCATTATTACGCAATGGGTGGTTACAGGTTAAATGAAGCTTTTGGAATGAGTTCATTGGATTTAGAAGGTAACCTTTTATTAAGAACCGATTTAGTTAAATTTAGTAGTGACATTAATGTTCGTGCAATTTATGAAGATATGTTTTATGCTGGTATAACTTATAGACCAAGTGACGCAATTGGTATTATGGCTGGATTGAATTGGCAACAGTTCACGTTTGGGTATTCTTATGATATAACTGCAAATAGAATTTCAAACATATCGGCAGGTTCTCACGAACTAATGGTAAGGTACTGCCATCCATTGCCACCATTGCAAATTACAAAGAGTAGAACACCAATTCATTTATAAGATATTAAAAAAAGTGTAACCATTTGGGTGGAGTTTCCGTTATAATCATCCCAAGTAAGTTGATCCTGTAGAAAGTTAAGATGATTCGGAAAGTAAAAACGAGGTAGAATGAAAAAATTAGTGGTAATTAGTTTAATCGGTATAATCCTTGCTTCTTGTAGTACAAGATCAGGGCATTTAACTGGAGTATTAGGTAGGCAGTCGTACTACCCTGAAATACCTATAGGAATGGTATATATTCCGTCTGGATCCTATGTAATGGGACAGAATGATCCGGATGTACCGTTCTTGCATCAAACAGTTTCGAAAACTGTTTCTGTTCAGGCATTTTATATGGACCAGACAGAGATTACGAACAATGAATATCGCCAATTTGTATATTGGGTGAGAGATTCAATTGCTCGAGAAAAAATCTTTGAAGGTCTTGAAGAAGATGAAGAAGCAGAGCGATACCTCAGTTATCAAGATGAGTATTTTGATGAAGGAGCCTTGGAGTGGGTAGAATATGATCCAAGTGACCGTTTCAGAAACCGCGAAATATTTTCGTTGAATTGGGATAGATCATTTTCATATAATGATCCAATGTTAGTGCCTATATTAGCTGACATGTATTACCCACAACCTCAGAGGTTTTATAAAAGAAAGGAAATAGATACTCGTAAATTAAAATTTAGATATTACTGGATAGATATTGTAGAAGCTGCACGTCGTGGTGAGGTACATATTATTCCTGATGGCTATGATAACCAAGGTAACAAGTTGAACAATGACCATAGAGAGTCTCGAACGGGGGATCACCCATTTACTGGTGAGCCTCAAGGAAAAGATATGGATATGGGGTATTTCAATAAGTTAGGTCAAAACAATGCAATTCGTGGTCATGAAAATAGACAGCGTTTTATCATTGACGAAGTAATCAATGTTTATCCAGATACATTGTGTTGGGTAAGAGACTTTACTTATTCGTTCCATGATCCAATGACAAATATGTATTTTTGGCATCCAGCATATGACAATTATCCAGTAGTTGGTGTAACATGGGTACAAGCTAAGGCATTTAACGTTTGGAGGACTCAGTTATTAAATAATTGGTTACAATCAATGGGTGAGATATATGTGAATGACTTCCGTCTTCCTACTGAATCTGAATGGGAAAGAGCCGCTCGTGGAGATTTGGATTTATCTGCATACCCATGGGGTGGACCATATATAAGAAACTCATCAGGTTGTTTCTTAGGTAACTTCAAACCAATGCGTGGCCGCTACTTTGAAGATGGTGGTTTCCACACAGTAAAAGGATTCTCTTACAACCCTAATGGTTGGGGACTATACTGTATGGCTGGTAACGTTGCCGAATGGACTGAAACAGCTTATGATGAGTCAATGTATGAGATGTCTCATGATTTAAATCCAGAGTATAGATATAATGCAATGGACTGGGATCCGCCATCAATGAAAAGAAAAGTAATTAGAGGTGGTTCTTGGAAAGACATCGGGTATTACCTTCAAACTTCGACTCGTACTTTTGAGTATAGAGATACAGCTAAATCTTATGTTGGATTTAGAAGTGTAGCAACTCACTTAGGTCGTGGTGGTCGTGACTTCTCAAGTGAAGGTGGTGAAGAATTAGATCAAGATTTACAGTTACGTTAATCAAAATTTAATTAATAAAAAAGTAATCAAAACAAAACAAATAAAATCGTTAAACCTTAAAAAAGTAGTAAACTATGAAACCAGGAAGTAAAAAGTGGAAAGCCTTTATGGCGAAATTGTATGGATTTGGAGCAGCAATTGTAATTATTGGTGCAATGTTTAAAATTATGCACTGGCCTGGAGCAGGTCCGATGCTTGTAGCTGGTCTAAGTACTGAGGCATTAATATTTATGTTCTCTGCATTTGAACCAATACATGAAGATCCAAATTGGGAACTTGTTTATCCGGAGTTAGCACTAGGTCATGATGAAGATTTTGATCCTGATAGCCTTCCTTCAAAAAGTGGGAAAGGTGGCGTAACTGATGAACTTGATAAAATGCTAGAAGAAGCAAAAATTGATAGTGAGTTACTGGAGCGTTTAGGCAGTGGGATGCGCGCTTTAGGAGAAAATGCTTCACAGTTACAAGGAATTACAACAGCGGTAGCTGCAACTGATTCTTATGTTGATAGTCTGCAAGCTGCATCTGATAAAGTATCTAAATTATCAGAATCCTATGAAAGAGCTTCAGAAGCTATTTCTGGAATGACTTCAGCCCAAGAAGAAGGAAATTCTTTTGGAGAACAAATGCAAAAAGTATCTAAAAATCTTGCATCACTTAACAATGTATATGAGTTACAATTGAAAGGTTCTTCTGCTCATTTAGAAGCGACTGAAAAATTCCAATCTCAAGTTACAGATATGATGCAAAATTTATCAGATTCTGTTGAAGATACTAGACTATATAAAGAAAATATGTCCATGTTGTCAAGAAACTTAACTGACTTGAACAACGTTTATGGAAATATGTTGAAAGCCATGACTATTTCTAAGAGCGAATAGCACGAAGGAATATTAACTAATGTTGTAGAACATTTATATTAAGAATTTTAAAAAATAATTAATCATGGCAGGAGGAAAGGAAACCCCAAGACAGAAGATGATCGGTATGATGTACCTCGTACTGACTGCTCTCTTGGCACTTAACGTGTCCAAGGAGATTATCAATGCTTTTGTTACATTGAATGATAAAATTGAGTTAAGTAATAAAGCGATTAAAGCTCAAAATACAGCAACTTATTCATCATTTGATCAAATGCTTGTTAACCCACAAACATCTGATGAGCAAAAAAAGAACATCAGGTTTTGGAAAGAAAAAGCAGATAACATTAGAGAATCTGCTAAAGGATTGGTAAATCATTTAATAGTTGAAGCTAGTGAAATGATTGAAAAAGCTGAAGGTAAACAATGGCATACTGAAGATGAAAATAACGAAGGATATCTTTCACTATTACCTTTAGCTGATATTCAGCAAAAAGATAATTACGATATTCCAACAAACATGTTCATTGGTTCAAACTTAGGTAAACCTAAAGAGCGTGGTTTAGAAATCGTAAATCGTATTCATAGTTTTAGAGATTCCGTTTGTATGGAAATAGCTAGTTATGAAAAAGGTGGTAAGAAATACTCTTTTACACCAATTGAAGAAAAGATTCGATTAGAGGGAGAAGACGAAGCTTTTGATGAAGCTCTAGAAAAAGCTTTATCAACAGTAAATGATGAAGATAAAGAAGTAGTAAAAAGTATCTTTAAAGGATTAACGCTTCCAGAAAAAGTAAAAAATTATAATCAGGAAATAGCATGGATTGGAGCTCAATTTGATCACGCTCCTTTAGTTGCTGCCGCTGCAATTTTTACTTCATTAAAAGGTGATATTCTTCGCGCTGAAGGTATGGCTGCTAAATTAATGAATGAAAAAGTAGATGCTCCGCCGTTTAAGTTCAATAAGATTGAACCTTTAACAAGTGCTAGAAGTGCTTATATTAACCAAGGAGACACTATTGATTTAAAAGTTATGATTGCAGCTTATGATTCATTAGAACCAATGAAGCTAAAATATTGGGAAGATGATTCTTTGAAGTCAGAAGAAAACATGAAAACTTTTGAAGGCAAACCAGGAGAAGAATTAAAACTTTCTGGTGGTGTTGGATCACATGTTGTCTATGGAAAGTACGCTGTTGAGATTCAAGGTCAGGAGAAATGGAAGGAATGGGAATTCCCATACACAGTTGGCAAACCATCTGGTGCTGTTTCTTTACCGGAAATGAATGTATTATACAGAGGTTATGATAACAAGGTGGTTGGAGCCGTTTCAGGTTATACTGGTTACTCTTTAAATATGACAAATGGTAGTATTAGAAAAACAGGAGAAGAATGGATTGCAAAACCTGGTAGTGGTCGTGAAACTAAAATAAGTATTACAGGTATTGCAGATGATGGATCTAAAGCAAGTGTAGGTACATTTGATTTTAGAGTTCAAAACATGCCAAAACCGTCTGTTTCATTAGGACGAGTAGAAGACGGTGAAAAAGCTACATCTTCTGTATTAAGAGCATCTCAAAGATTATTTGCAGGTTATCCACCTGAAATACCATTGAATGCAAAGTTCTCAGTAATATCATGGGAATTAAGCGTTTCTGGAGCTCCTCGCCCAGCAGAGGGTAGAGGATCAAACCTAAATGGTGAAGCCCAAAGATTGATCTCTGGTGCTAAAAGTGGTGCTCAAATAACGATTATGACCGAATATAAAGGTCCTGATGGGGTAACCCGAAGAAAGGGAGCAGTATTTGGTGTTAAATAAAAACAAAATATCATGAAGAATTTAATTGTAAGTATGATGTTGATTATAGGGATGGGCGTAAATGCTCAACCTGATATCAACGGTGGACCAATCAACAGTAGAACTGAGACTGGTGTCATTGACGGAGTTTATCTTTCAACTCATATTCCTACTAAACGCTTGATTCCTTACGAACATGTGCGCGAAGCGGATGTGATTTGGAGTAAACGTGTGTGGAGAACAATTGATCTTCGTGAAAAGATTAATAGACCTTTGTACTATCCTCTAGATGAGTTTACAAATCCTGATCCTGAAACAGGAGAAGTGGATTGGGTACGCCACGAAAATAGATGGAGTTTATGGACAATAATCAGACAGCATATTATTGCTGGAGATTTAACACTTTATTCTGATTACAATCCTGTGGTTACTTCAATTAGGGATGGAGACCAATTTAAGTATCCAATTCTACCAGAACCAGGTAAAGACTATTATACAGATGAAGTGTACAGAAAAGATTTGCTGTTTTATCTTGCAAAGTTAGGTCCTCAACCTGAAGATCCATACTTGAACCAATATCAAGAAGATTCTACAGATGCTCAAGGTAAACTTGTATATCCTCCAAGAGATACAATGTGGTATACATCTGAAGACATCATACAATATAAAATCAAAGAAGATTGGTTTTTTGACAAGGAAAGATCTGTCTTAGATGTACGTATCTTAGGAATAGCTCCAGTAAGGTATGATATTGATAATAATGGTAACAATCAAGGTGCTTGGACTATGTTCTGGTTGTATTTCCCAACAGACTGTCGTTATGTTTTTAATAACTATTTTGTCTATAATGAAAAAAATGGTTCTCAATGGATGAGTTTTGATGATTTCTTTATGAAACGTAGATTTAACTCATTTATCCACAAAGAAGAGAATGTATACGATAGAAGCATTGAAAAGTACAGAGTTGGTGTTGATGCTTTGATGGAGTCACAAAAAATAACTGAAGAAATTAGAATACTTGAACACGATGTTTGGAGTTACTAATTTGGGTTAACAAATTTATATAAAGCCGTCCCGAATATTCGGGACGGCTTTTTTTATGTTTTACTTGCACTATTCAAAGATAAGTTTAATTATTTTTGCAAAAAATATACAGATGTCTGAAAACGCAATATTAATTACAATAATAGACCGAGAAGGTGTTTCACATGAACTTGAAGCTCCAACAGACATGAATATGAACGTAATGGAAGTTTGTAAGTCTTACGAACTACCTGTTGAAGGAACTTGTGGTGGTATGGCAATGTGTGCCTCTTGTCAATGTTACCTAGAATCAGAACACGAATTAGAAGAGCAAAGCGATGACGAGCTAGATATGCTTGATCAGGCTTTTTTTGTAGAAGAGAATAGTCGTCTTGGTTGTCAAATACCAATATCTAATGAAATTGATGGTATCGTTTTAAGATTGGCTCCTGAAGCCTGAAATTGAACTCTTTTCATTACGCGGCACTATTACTAATAACACTAGTCCAATTGCAAAAAACACAATAATAGAAAGAACAGATGCTCTTAAATCTCCAGTCAAATCTTCCATTAAACCGAAGAAAAACAACCCAATTACGATTCCGATTTTTTCCGTAACATCGTAAAAAGAAAAATAAGAGGCATGGTCTTTCGTTTCAGGTAAGAATTTGGAATATGTTGACCTAGATAATGCTTGGACTCCTCCCATAACAAACCCAACACCTGCAGCTAAAAAGAAAAATTCAAATGGAGTTGTAATTAAATATGCAGCTATACAAAGTAAAACCCATCCAAATACCACTATAATTAATGTTCTCAAATTCCCAACTTTACTTGAAACCCAAGACATAAAATAAGCACCTCCTGCTCCTAATAACTGAATCAGCAAAATTGCAATAATAAGCCCTGTATCTCCACCATTATTATTCCAGTTAATTTCTTTTTTAGCAAAAACAACTGCCATTAACATTACTGTTTGAACTCCTGTATTGAAGAAGAAAAAAGATAATAAAAACTTTTTTAATCGTTTTGTTTTTCTAAACTCTTGAAATACTTTTTTGAGCTCAATAAATCCTTTCCAGATAGATCCTTTTTCCTTTTTCTTAATTTTGTGAACATTATTAGGTAACCTTCTAAAGGTAACTTGGGCAAACCCAGCCCACCATAATCCAACAAGTATAAACGTCCAATTTGTTAAACTTGCGTCGATAAAAAGAATTATAGAAAGGCTTAGAATTAAAAGAATCATGCTTCCAAAATATCCCATTGAAAAACCTCTTGCTGAAATATTATCATGGTCTTTAGGATCAGCTATTTCAGGAAGAAATGCATTGTAAAAAACAAAACTATTCCAAAAACCAACACTCGCTAAAAATACTGAAAGCATCCCCCATTCAATATAAGCAGGATTAAACCAAAAAAGAGATATACATGAAGAAGCTCCTAAATAACAGAAAAATTGCATAAATCTCTTCTTATTCCCCGTATAGTCAGCTATGCCAGACAAAAAAGGTGAAACCACACTTACTAATAAAAAAGATGCTGCTAACACGTATGATAATAAAACTGAATTGGAAATTTGGGATCCAAAGAATTCAACCATTACATTTTCACCTTCTTTTAATCCTTCGGCGGTTCGTCCTACTGTTTTGAGATAGTGTGTTTCTGTAACATTCGTATAAAAAACAGGGAAAATTGCGGCAGTGATAACTAAATTATATACTGAATTTGCCCAGTCATAAAAAATCCATCCTTTAATGATTCGCTTATTTCCCTTTTCCATCTTTTTAGTATTCCATGAGTGCTAATAATGCTTCTTTAAAACGTTTCGGTGGTAAGAAGTTTTGTTCTAAGCCCGCATCAAATGGTACGGGTGTATTTAAGGAGGCTACTCTTCTTACAGGTGCATCTAAATATTCAAAGCAATATTCATTAATTTGGGTTACAATCTCAGCTCCAATTCCACCTATTTCACAATCTTCATGTAGTACCACTACTCTACCCGTTTTCTTTACAGAATCAAATATAGTTTTGGTGTCAAGCGGGGATAATGTTCTTAAATCAATTAAATCAGCATCAATTTCGGGGTGATTATCTAATGTTTCAAGTGCCCAGTGAACACCCATTCCATAAGACACAATTGTTACATCATTCCCTTCTCTCACAACACGTGCTTTACCAATTTCTGTGGTATAATAATCATCATTTACATCCTCTTTTAAGCTTCGGTACAAATATTTATGTTCAAAAAACATTACAGGGTTTGGATCTTCAAAAGCAGCTGCTAATAATCCTTTTGCATCGCCAGGAAAAGCTGGATAGATAATCTTAAGTCCTGGTGTATGGAAGAACCAAGCTTCATTACTTTGTGAATGAAATGGACCCGCAGCAACTCCAGCACCTGTTGGCATTCTCACTACAACGTCGGCATTTTGTCCCCATCTCCAGTGTATTTTAGCAAGATTATTAATGATTTGATTGAATCCACAAGTAACAAAATCAGCAAACTGCATTTCTACCATTGCTTTCATCCCTTTAATCGAAAGGCCTAACCCAGTTCCAATAATTGCAGACTCACATAATGGCGTATTGCGCACCCTGTCCTTGCCAAATTGTTCAACAAATCCTTCCGTGATCTTAAAAACACCACCATAATCAGCAATATCCTGTCCCATTAAAACCAAGTCTGGATATTTCTCCATTGCTTGCCTTAATCCATCTGAAATTGCATCTATCAAACGCTTTTCGGATTTTTTATCAGTTGCTGGTTTAATAAGTGAAGGAGTATAATCTTGAAAAAGATCTTTTATTTCTGTTTCAGTATTGGGTTCTACTTTAGGTTCAGCATATGCGATATCAAGTCCCGCTTGAATTTCATCCTTAAATTCCTTAGTGAATTTTTTAATCATTTTGTCTGTCAAAATCCCTTCTTCTTTTAAAAATAACTCAAAATTCACAACAGGATCCTTTTTATTCCACTCATCTTGAATGCCTTTAGGGTAATATTTAGTTCCAGAAGCTTCTTCATGTCCCCTCATTCTAAAAGTCATGCATTCTAGCAAAAATGGTCTTGGGTTTTTCCGAATTGATTCCGCTATTTGTCTTACAGATGAAATTACTTCTAAAATATTATTTCCATCAATCTGGTAGGCATCCATCCCATAGCCTATCCCTTTATCAACAAACTGCTTACATCGAAACTGCTCATTACTCGGTGTCGATAAACCCCATTGATTATTTTCTATCGTAAAAATCACAGGTAAATCCCACACAGCTGCAACATTTAACGATTCGTGAAAATCACCTTCACTTGCACCACCATCACCCGTAAAAACTAATGTTGCTTTTTCCTCTTTCTTAAGAACTGTAGAAAGCGCTATTCCGTCTGCTATGCCAAGTTGTGGTCCTAAATGAGAAATCATACCCACAATATTGTACTCTTTAGTACCAAAATGAAATGAGCGGTCTCTTCCTTTTGTGAAACCTGACATTTTTCCTTGAAATTGAGCAAACAATCTATTTAAAGGAATTTCACGTGTTGTAAAAACACCTAAATTTCTATGCATTGGAAGAATAAATTCATCTTTATTCATGGCTAAAGTAGTCCCTACGCTTATCGCTTCTTGACCCCATCCAGAAAACCATTTAGAGATTTTACCTTGACGTAGTAAAATCAACATTTTTTCTTCAATTAATCGAGGTTTCAAAATTGATTTGTAAATATTTACTAATTCAGCATCTGAAAAATTTGAACGATCGTATTCAATATTTCTTTTTGAAAGCGTTTCCATGTTTATTTCTAGAAATTTTATAAAACAAACATAACAACTATCTAACACATCTTAGCCTGATTTGTTAAAAATATTAAGTCTAGAACATCAAGTATAAATTCACTTATAATGAGGATATCAATTCCAGTTTTAAAATTACTAACATTCTTCCGCTAAAAACTATTCTGATCATAAGTGATAAAGCGTATTTATGTTCATATCTTTACAAATACAGCATAAACAAAATATGTAAATGGAATTAAAAGAGCCAACTACGTTAAGTGAAATAGCAAAATTGCTCAGTTGCAATTTTGAAGGAGATCCCGATCATAAAATCACAGGTTTAAATGAAATTCATCGAGTTAAGTCTGGTGATATTGTCTTTGTAGATCATCCAAAATATTATGAAAAAGCATTAAAAAGTGATGCTACAACAATATTAATTGATAAAAAAGTTGATTTTCCAAAAGGGAAAGGACTTCTGATCAGCAAACAACCTTTCGACGATTTTAATAAGCTCACACGCCATTTTGAACCCACTCAGTTCCTTGTTGAAAATATTGGATCAAATACTAAAATAGCTTCGAGTGCTAAGATTTATCCTAATGTTGTAATTGGTAACAATGTTACAATAGGAGAAAATGTAACACTTTATCCTGGCGTAGTAATTATGGATAGAACGATTATAGAAGACAATGTAATAATTGGTGGTAATACCGTTGTTGGACAAAATGCATTTTATTATAAGAAAAAAGGAAATGAATATGACCGTATGCATACTTGTGGAAATGTACACATCAAAAAAAATGCTGAATTAGGAGCTTTGTGTACTATTGATGCAGGTGTTTCGGCAACAACTATTATCGGTGAAGGAACAAAAATAGATAATCAAGTTCACATTGGACACGACACAGTTATAGGCAAAAACTGCCTATTTGCTGCAAACGTGGGACTTGCTGGATGTGTTGAAATAAGAGACAACGTAACAATGTGGGGACAAGTAGGCTGTATTAGTGACGTTGTGATAGGTGAAAATGTGATTGTTATGGCTCAATCTGGAATTTCAAAAAGTCTAGCGCCAAACAAAACTTATTTTGGTAGCCCAGCAAAAGAAATTCGTCAAATTTATCGAGAAATGGCAGCAATACGTAGACTTCCAGAAATATTAGAAACGTTATAAGTCAAAATGAAAGACGCGTTAATTCAGGAATTAGAACATCAATTAAAGTTAAAGGACTTTAAATTGAACTCGTTACTTGAAATTACGAATGGTATCAATTCTAATGAATCAGTAGAACAACTCATTTCTGTTTATGAATTTATTTTAAAAGAACAATTAGGTTTTGAAAAGTTCATCCTTTTCAACAAACAAGAGTCTTGGCATCACTTAATCAAAACGGGAGTAAAAGGTAAAATCAAAGCCATTGATGTTGAAAGAGACTTAATGCGTTTCAAAGATATTACCGTTATAGAATCTTCTCACATACAAGCACTCAATGATTTTGATGTCGTAATACCCGTTTTTCATAAATCAAAACCGCTTGCTTTTCTTCTTATTAAAGGGATTCAGGATGAGGATAAGTACAAAGTGAAAAGTTCTTTAAACAACCTGACTTTTATACAAACACTAACAAATATTATAGTTGTAGCCATTGAGAACAAACGAATGGCGAAACAAGGATTAAAACAAGAGCGAATAAAAAAAGAATTAGAAGTTGCTTCAGAAATGCAGAAGCTGCTTTTCCCAGATGATTTGCCTTCAGACAAAAGGTTGGACTTAGCAGCCACATATAAAGCACGACACGAAGTTGGTGGTGATTATTACGACTTTATCCCACTAAATGAACACGAGTTTATTATTTGCATTGCTGATGTTTCAGGAAAAGGAATTAGTGCCGCTATGCTTATGGCAAACTTCCAAGCCACAATCAGAACACTATTGAACTATCAGCGTTTTGAATTGCATTTCCTTATCGAAGAACTGAATAAAAAAGTTATGAAAAGTGCTAAGGGTGAAAAGTTTATTACATTTTTTATAGGACAATACAATTCAAAAACAAGAAAGTTTAAATATATAAATGCTGGACACAATCATCCTATTTTAACGAATGGAAAAAAAGCTCAATTTTTAGACAAAGGATCTATTGGTCTGGGGATGTTAGATGAAATACCATTTATTGAACCCGATGAAGTTACCATACCACCAAACTCTACGCTTGTTTTGTATACTGATGGTGTAGTTGAATTACAAAATAAAGAAGGAGTATATTTCGAAACAGATCGCCTAATAAAACTGGTTCACAGTTTCTACCCCTTAAAAATGGAAGATTTAAACAATTTGATTTTCTCAAAATTAGATGAATTTAGGGGTAAAGAAGAACTCGTAGACGACACGGCGATATTCAGTTGTCGTATATTTTAATCAGTTCTTATTTACATCAAAAATAGGTGTGTAATTCTCAGGAACAGCAGTAGCAAGCACCCAATTCATAATTGAGGTGGTACCTTCACAAAACTCACATTCAGTTATATCTACAGTGTATGAAACAGTAGCATTCACCTCATCGATTAAAACAGAACGGTGATAGCCTGAGCTACACGATGCTGTTGTTGGAAGTGAGAAAACTGAATATTCAGTGAAATCAACATTGGTATAAGTTTCTCCACCATCTAAACTCATTTCAATTGGTGCGTCATATTGAGAATCATTGGTGATAAAATTAGCTCCACCTTCACCTCCGATGACACGTACAATTGCGTTTTTTATAACTGCTCCACCTGAATCATTAGAAGGGTCACATTTATCGCATGATGCAAATGCAAGTAATAATAGTGTAGAAATTGTAAATAATATATTTTTCATAATAGATGTAGTTTAATGCCTAAAAATAATAGTTTTAACTAAACAAAAATACTATGATTTTTTGCGAAGTTCAAAATTTTGACCTAAATAAACCTTTCTAACCTGTTCGTCTGCTGCTAATTCCTCAGCAGTGCCCGCTTTTAATATACTTCCTTCAAATAATAAATACGCTCTATCAGTGATTGATAAAGTTTCTTGTACATTATGATCAGTTATCAATATACCAATATTTCGATTTTTTAATTCTGCAACTATAAACTGAATATCTTCAACAGCAATTGGATCAACACCAGCAAATGGTTCGTCAAGCAAGACAAATTTAGGGTCAGTGGCAAGTGCTCTCGCTATTTCTGTTCGGCGTTTTTCTCCTCCAGACAAGCTATTACCTATATTTTTACGAACCTTATTTAATCCAAATTCGCTAATTAATTTCTCAAGTTTATCGTTTCGTTCTTGTTTATTAAGCGGAGTCATTTCAAGAATTGCCATAATATTATCTTCAACGCTTAACTTTCGAAATACTGAAACTTCTTGCGGGAGATAACCAATACCAAGTTGAGAACGTTTGTACATTGGTAAGTTTGTAATATCTCTCTCATCTAAATGAACAGAGCCGTTTTCTGGTGACACCAATCCCACAATCATGTAAAATGAAGTTGTTTTACCAGCACCATTTGGTCCTAACAACCCAACAATTTCACCTTGATTTACTTCAATTGTAACTCCTTTAACAACTTTTCGACCTTTATAGGATTTTGAAATATGTTTTGTGTATAATTTCATTTAAAATTTAATGCCACTAAATTAATACAATCACTTTGGTATAACGTACTATCAACTTAAAATATTCTTTCAAGTTTAACAAGAAATTATTACATCGCTGTTAGAAACGGATGGTTAGCTTACCTCTAATTCCAACAGGAGGTACACCTTCGTCTAAATGAGTCATTCTCCACACTGCATCAAATCTTAGCACTTTAAAAATATTTTCAATTCCAATTGCACTTTCTACATAGGGAGTATTTCCAAATGATCTTGTAACTTCAGGCAAAAGCATTGTTTCAACCTGTTCATCAGAGATGTCACCCCAAACTGATCTCCCTGAGGCAACAAGTCTCCACTTTAATTTTCTAACGAGAGGAATTCTATCGAAAAACAATCCATCAAAGTGGTGTTCTACTGTTGCTCCAACATAACGGTCAGAAATAAATTCAAAAAAGTCGATTCTATTATGCGCTTGACTTTGGAACCAATAAGTCTGAGAGCCTTCGTGCACTTTTAAAAATGGGTATGCAGCAGTTCCAAATATATATCCACCATAGATTCTGTAGTTTAATTTCCCCATTATTCCGAGTTTAGGATTATGCTCAAGATCAAATTCTAATTTTTGATACTCATAATTTGATCCAAATACACCTTTTACACCTAAGATCCCTTTTAAGGAAATAATTGGATATTTTGAACCCAATGAAATACGATCAAAAGCTCCTGATAAAAACTCTTCATTTTTAGCGAAACGTACTTTAAAAAAAGTTTCAAAGGTTGAAATTTTATCAATTTCTGTAAATCCATTAACGTCATCGGGGATTCTATAGTTTGCGTTCCCTTTTGACTCTAACTCCTTCCACTCTCCTCCTGCAGAAAGAATTATACTCTTCCCAAAATCTTTCTCAAAAGTGAGTCCAAATTTCTCTACAAATGTCAATTGATCCAAAGGTTTTGTTCTAAAAAATGACCCTAGTGCAGCATCAACATCTAAAGCATTCTCCCCTAGTCCTAGCTGAGTCAAATCGTAATCGTAATAGAGATTGAACATCCCTCTTTTTCTAGGTGAAACGTTATAGCGTATTCCTCCACCATACTTAAAAATCATATCTGAATAACCATAAGCAACTTTACCCGAAAGTTCTAATCTCCTGCTGAAATCGTTTGATGTTCTTATCTTGAGCTGGTTACGGTATCCCTCAACTCGATTGTAACTCATTAAACTTTGAATATTCCCAAGTTCAATTTTCCCAAGTGGATAATACCCAGTAGTTGCTAGAAAAGACAAGTTTTTAAATGCACTAAATATAGGTACTTGATTCAGTGAGTCTATCATTAAATCAATATCTTCTTCCTGTTTATTCAAAGGTGTATGACGATGTTTTCGCCAATATTCCTCTGATCTTTTGTCTGCGCTATCTAAAACAACAACATTTTCATTTGTTCTATAAAATGAAGGTTCATAAGGTGTATTAATAACAAAGTTTTTTCTACTTGTAAGTTTTCTCCCATAAAAACCGAGTACTTTAGAATTCTTAGTAACTTTTAAATCAACAATCAGTTTGTCTAGTTTAAGCATCCAAACCTCATCTTGAACTTGATCAAACTCTTGTTCAAGGTAAAACCCATTCACATAATTGATGTTTGCCGCTTCAGCAACATCAGCATTCCATCTTTTCACAGCATAAGTAGTATCGTGAATCCATAAATCACCGGTAAAAGTTAAATCCCCTTTTCTTTTAGGTACAAAACGCAAATTATAGCACCATTGATTATCAATAAACATACTGTCTTCTAAATAAAACTTATAAAAACTCATTGCTGAATTTGAAATTGGGCTAATAAAAGACTTGTCAAAAATCCCTATATAATTTTCATAAACGTTGATATCTTGATACATTTCCCCAAGAAATTGATTTACTTCAACATTCTGTATTCCAGTAATTCTAGAGGCTTTAACTACTTCTTTTTTCTTTGTAGGATTCGTACGGTAATAAAAATCTGATAATGATTCTGTTAACAATAAAGGCAAATATGTTCCTCCATCAAGAGTATCCAAATAATCCATAACAACATCAAGACTTTTAACTATTTTCCTTTCTTCAAACTTTTCACCAAGATTGTTAAGGTCTAATTGAATCTTATTATAGGATTCATATTCGTAAGCTCCTAATTTTTCTTTGTTGTTAATTGGTTTGTTTGTTATAATACGATTGTAAAGTATTGTAGATGGTTTTTCATCTGGAGCACGAATAATTACCTCATCCATATCTTGAGTTACTGGCTCCATTCGAAAATTAATAATTTGGGCTTGATCCTTTACGACTGCAACAACTTGAGGTGAATAACCAGATGCACGCACAATCAATGAATCAGTAGCGTAATAAGACTCGATATTATATTTTCCATCTAAATCTGTCTCAGTTCCAATTTTAGAATCTTGAAAGAAAACATTAGCAAAAGGGATTGGCTCACCGCTCTCATCTTCGATTACTCGCCCAGAGACACCTGTTCTTTGAGCAAATAAAATTTGGGTTCCAAATAGGAGCAGTATGATGATTGACCATTTCATTTAAGTTGCTAAATTAATTAAACATCGCCAGTCAGCACTAGAATTATTAATCAATTTTATATTTATTTTTAAATAGATTGAGATTTCCGTCTATTTCGATCTACCCTTGCACTTATTAATATGCTTATTTCGTAAAGGATTATAATTGGAACAGAAACAACAATTTGACTAATAAAATCAGGAGGAGTAATTAACGCTGAAAGTATTAACACACCTACGATAGAGTGTTTTCGATATTTTCTCAGAAATTCTGGTGTAACAATACCTATTTTTGATAAAATATAAATTACTACTGGCAACAAAAACAACAATCCCGTAAAAACAACACTTGAAATAATCAGCGACATAAAAGAGCCAATCATCCAAATATTTTCAAACTCTGGAGCCATTGAAAAATATCCAAAAAACTGAATACATAAAGGTGCTACTACTAAATATCCAAATACAACTCCTGTCAAAAATAAAAGGGTCACAAACCAAGTAATTCCTCGCACTACATTTTTTTCATTTGCTCTAAGTCCAGGCTTTACAAAACCCCATAATTGATAAAAAACAAATGGAAATGAAGCTATAAAGCCACCTACCAATGACAGCAAAAGTGCATAAGTAAATTGAGAGCCAACTTTGTTTGATTGAAATTTAATTGGTATTTCATCGATGCAAATGCCCAAATACTCACACATAAATCGAAATGAAACAAAATCAGTTTTTGTCATTGCAAGAAACAGATTTTGTATAACCCATTCTTTAACAAACCACACCCCTACTCCAAACAAAACTATAGCAATCGCTGACTTAACGATTCTCCACCTCAGTTCCTCTAAATGGTCGAGGAATGACATATCTTGTTCTTCTGCTTCCTTCATAATTGAATGCAAAAGTAATTCAAATATTTAATCCTGTTATTAAAAGTTTATTTAATCCAGGGCAAACTCATACTTTTTTAATTACGTAGACTGAATATTTGGTCTTAACTGC
>JBBEBO010000083.1:0-4491 GCA_040882265.1 Brumimicrobium sp.
ATCGCTGTTAAATATAGATGGAATTATTTGGGGTAAAGAAGCGGATATGCATTAATATTTATATTGATCCAGAGTTTAAGAATAAAAATAAAAAAATTGAGTCATTTTTAAAAGAAAGTAACGTTCTTATCACCCTTGTCTTAGTTGAAGATATAGATGTGCCAAATTCTAAAACTTTAACTATACAACGTAATTTCCTGTCATATAAAAATAAAATACAGAAAATTAATGGTGAAACACTAAGTAATGATGCTTTTTCTGCTACTTTAAAAGAGTTGATTTTTGATTCAACCGAAAAACAACCAACCTTAAAGCAGTTAAAATCAAAGAATATTAGAGATGAAAAAAATAAGTTAACAAGAACTATTCGAGTACTTCCTCAGAATGTTACAACTGATGCAATTTATGAATCATTACATCTTTTTTGGTTCGGAATAGATATAGACACATCAAAAGATAAGCTTGTAAGAGATAAAAATATTGAAGAGAAATTGCAAACTCGCCTCAGAAAAGAAAGTAATTTATCTCAAATAAATCAATCGTTAATTATTATTGACAACCAAATTGAAGTTCTGAATGAAAAGAAGAAATTTTTTAATTTGAATGAAAAATATGAGGAGGAGCTTCAACACTTAAATACAATAAAGTCAAATATTAATAAAGTTTCTACTAATCTTTCACGTCTTGAATTAAGAAAGGAATTAATAGTAGAAAGTAAGGTTGACTTCGAGAAAGATGTTTCGGATATAAATACTGAGCAAATTAAAAGGATGTATGAAAAAGCTAAATCTTTAATTCCGAATATCCAAAAATCATTTGAAGAAACAATATCGTTTCATAATGAGATGATACAACAGAAGGTTGATTATATTACGGAAGAATTGCCAAATTTAGATGAAGAGATTAATCGGCTTAAAAGGACTCTCAATACTTTAATAATTCAAGAAAAATCTATTTCTAAATCTCTAAGTAAATCAGGTGCAATTGAAGATCTTCAATTAATAATCAATGACTTAAATTCATATCATGAAAAGAAGGGTAATTTCGAAGAACAAAAACGTCTTTGGGAATCATCTAATAAAAACTTGAAAAAACTAAATGAAAAAATAAGTAAAATCAATGAAAATATTGTGTCTAAAGATGAATTAATCCAACAAAGGATTAAAGAATTCAACTCTTATTTTTCCGACATATCAAGTCGTTTAGATGGTGTTCACTCGTTATTAAGTGCAGATAATGAAGGAGGTGTTTATAAATTTAGAATTGACAACATTGAGGGGAATCCTGGTACAGGTAGTAAAAAAAGTCAAATGGCTTCCTTTGATTTAGCTTATATAAAATTTGCAGACTCTCTTGATATTCCATGTCTTCATTTCATATTGCAAGACCAAATAGAAAATGTTCATAAAAATCAAATATCAAATTTATTGACAGAGATTGTTGATGAAATTAATTGTCAATATGTACTTCCTGTGCTTAGAGATAAATTACCCGAACATATTGATATATTGCCTTTTGAGATATTGTCATTATCCCAATCAGATAAATTATTTAAGGTAGATTAATAATATGCTCAATAACATATAGTGAGGATCATACTTTGTATTATGAAGTTAGTTTAAAATATCTCAAAAAGGATTAAAAGGACATTTTTCCAAAATTAGTAGCTTTAGAAAACCAGCCAAAACCCCATAAAATGAAAAACTTAAACCTCCCCCTACCAAAAGCAGCACTAACCCAACTCATCCTTTTCGCAATCCTCTTTTTCCTAAACAGCTATTCATTTTTCAGTGATGACGGCTTAGAGTATATAACTATAATAATGACCGTCATTGTTGTCATTTCAATGATTTTGGGAATTGCTGCTTTCTGGGTAAATAGAAAACAACTCTTTAAAGATAAAAAGGTGAACACGCTGGAAATTGTTTCACTGGTTTCATTGGGACTTCTTACTTTGATTTCAATATTGAGTTCGTTCTCTGCGTTGATGGTTTGGATTATTGTTGGGGAAATGCAATAATCTGTCAAAAGTCACCCGTGAAATGAGTAGGCATTATTTGGTATGTTTTAATTTTTTTTGAGGAAACTGTAAAAATTACTTATATTTGTATCTAAATGGATACAGTTTTTTGAATGTTAATTATTGAAAGGACATCTGGAACAAAATAAAAAATGATTGGTATGGGAACCACAAAATTTGACATAGCGGACTATTTGGACAGCGAGGAAATGATTGCTGAATACTTGAATACTGTTCTCGAAGATGGAAACAGTTCTGACTTAATCGTAGCAATCGGGCATATCGCAAAGTCAATCGGAATGACTAAAATTGCGGAGAAAACAGGGATGAGTAGACCAAGCCTTTACAAAGCATTATCCGATGGAGCAAAGCCACAATTTGCAACAATAATGAAAGTATTGAAAGCCATTGGTGGACAAATCAACGTGAAGCCAATGTCTTCGTAAAACAACCTCCCCCTCCCAAAAGCAGCACTAACCCAACTCATCCTTTTCCTCATCCTCTTTTCCCTAAATATGTATTCTTTTTTCAGTGATGATGTATTAGAAAATATCACAATAATCATGACCATGATTGTAGTCATTTCAATGATTTTGGGAATTGCTGCTTTCTGGGTAAATAGAAAACAACTCTTTAAAGATAAAAAAGTGAACACACTGGAAATTGTTTCACTGGTTTCATTGGGGCTACTTACTTTGATTTCAATTTTGAGTGTTTTCTCTGCGTTGGTGGTTTGGATTATTGTTGGGGAAGGATAACTTTGTTTACTGAAATGTAACTTTCAAAAATGAAAGATTTTTTAAACAAAATAGCTCCAATTGATCAAGAAGTTCTTGATGAGTATATCTCCCACTGGACGAAATACAATGTTCCCAAAAGAACTATAATGACAGCGCCTGGTGAAATAGAACGGTATATGTATTTTGTTCTTGATGGAATTCAAAAATCATATTATCTCAGTGAAGAGAAACAACATGTCATTGCATTTACCTATCCACCTTCATTTAGCGGAATTCCAGAATCTTTTCTTACGCAAACACCATCAAAGTATTTTTTAGAAACCATTAGCGATAGTTCATTTCTTCGGATCTCCTTCGAAAAACATCAGCAATTAATGCAAGAACACCGCGAAATAGAAACTTTGTTTCGCAAAGCCACGGAACTATTTTTAATTGGGATGATAGAACGTCACTATGAATTAATGGCATTCAACATAAATGAACGGTTTAAAGCCTTTGCTCAAAGAAGTCCACATCTGTTTAGTCTAGTAACCCATAAAGATTTAGCGTCTTATCTACGCATTGACTCAACGAACTTTAGTAAGTTATTCAACACAGTTAAGATATAAATGTTGGTTTACACCAAGAATTAGAAGTTGATATTGACTGATCTTTGTTTCAAAATTGAAAACAATGAAATCTTCAATTCACATTTTAATCTTATTAGTTATGAATACAACAGCAATATCACAGACATGGTTGGACACCACATTTTACCCTTTTGAAAGCAAATTTATGAACTTAGACGCTGGTAGAATGCATTATGTTGAAGAAGGAAAAGGGGAAACAATTCTTTTTGTGCATGGAACCCCTACATGGTCATTTTTATATAGAGATTTCATCAAAGAACTCTCTAAAGACTATCACTGTATCGCAATTGATCATTTAGGTTTTGGGTTGTCAGGAAAACCAGATTTAATGTTGGGTACACCTGAATGGCATTCAAGAAACCTCATTGAATTTATTAAAAAGAAAGTTCTAAAGCAAATAACTTTGGTCGTGCATGACTTTGGAGGTCCAGTTGGTTTAGCGGCAGGTATTGAGTATTCAGAAAGAATTAAAAGAGTTGTTCTGTTTAATTCTTGGCTTTGGTCAACAAAACAGAATAAAGATGCTCAAAAAATTGAAAAGCTTGTTCATAGTTGGCTCGGTAGGTTTCTGTATCTCAATTTAAACATCTCCCCAAAGCTTCTTCTTAAAAAAGGATTTGCAGACAAGTTAAAACTATCGAAAAAAATACACAAGCAGTACATTAAACCATTTCCAACTAAAGACTCAAGAAAACCTCTTTTGACACTAGCCAAAGCTTTGGTTGGATCATCGGATTGGTATCAAAAACAATGGGAGCAACTTGATACGCTATCTGATAAGAAATGGTTGATTCTCTGGGGCACGGAAGACGAATTTATCACTACAAAATATTTACAAAAATGGGAAAATAGACTTCCAAATGCTCAAACAAAGAAATTTGCATGTGGTCACTTTGTTCAGGAAGAAAAAACAGAAGAGTCAATTAAAACAATTATTAATTTTATGATTGAATAATAGACAAAAAAGTGTTTTGTTTTGAAATCTGAAAAACGAATATTTAGAATATTGCGTATCGGATACTTTACCAGTAAGTTTTAACCGCAATTGGCGCTAAGGAGGCGCAAGGGTCGCAAAGGGGATTTCATGGCGTGCTTTGTGCAA